>NZ_JBHVTT010000011.1:0-169891 GCF_042884555.1 Arthrobacter sp. NPDC058127
GGACCTCCCAAAACTCACATGTGGCACTACCATTGCAACGCTCCACGGGTCGACAATCCAAGAGCACCGTTATTGGCAACCCACGGACTCTGTGAAACAGAAGGCCCCGGCCTTCACGTCACCCGTCCCGGGGACCCTTGCCTGCCCGTCCGGACAAAGGCCAATTCCGCCGGGCCACAAGCCCCGCAGCGCCGCCCCCGGCACCAGGGATACCCCTCATGCCAGGCCGGCGCTGCGCGGCCGCCCGGCGACAATGGCCCGGTCCGGACGGGCAGGGAACGAAGGCCCTCACTTCATATCGTCTAACTAGCACTTGTTGTCGTTTTGAGGGCTCATAACGACAACAAATGCGAGCCAGTTGGGTGGCCCGGGCGCTACGGGGAACGCCTACGCCAGCAGCGTGTTCACCAAGCGCGCCGCCACCTTGGCGGTCCGCGAGTCGATATCGAACTCGGGGTTGAGCTCGGCGACGTCCAAGTGCAGCAGCTTGCCGCTCGCGCCAAGCTGCTTGCACACGGCGCTGATGATGGGTAGCGGCACGCCATAGGCCGCCGGCGCGCTCACCCCGGGAGCCACCGACGCCGGCAGCACGTCCAGGTCGATCGTCAGGTACAACACGTCAACGGTGTCCAGGAACTGCGCCACGAAATTGTGCACGGCCTCGGCGGAGCAGTCCTCGTCCAGCAGGTATTTCACGCCCAACCGGCCCGCCGTCTTGAAGAGGGTGCGCGTGTTGTTGGGCTCAGAGATTCCGACGACGGCGTAGTTCAGTTCGCGGCCCTCGGCGGCTTCCGCTCGAGCCATCTGCAGGAACGGCGTGCCCGAGCTCGGCACAGGCTCATCCCGCAGGTCGAAATGCGCGTCCAGGTTCAGGACTCCGAGGCGCTTGCCGCCCCTCACGGCCTCCGAGCCAGCCACGCCCAGGTAGCTGGCGAAAGCAGTTTCGTGCCCGCCGCCAAGCAGCACCGTGAGCTTGCCGGCGTCGAGCAATTCCGAAATCACGCGGCCCGCGCGCTCCTGGCCCGCCTCCAGCGAGCCGTCCTCCACAACGACGTCTCCGGCGTCGAACACGTCCCGGTCCAGGTGGAAAGCCAGCGGACCCAAAGCATGCCGGATCGCCTCCGGGGCGGCCGCCGCGCCAACACGGCCTTTGTTGCGCCGCACGCCCTCGTCACTGCGGAAACCCACGACGACGGCGGGCCGGGAGCCCGCTCCCGCCGCGCCAGGGGCGGCTGCATCGGGAGTGTGGGGCGCCACGGCCTGCCACCAGCGGCGGTGCTCATCGCCGTCGCCGTCGAATCGGCCGGTCCACGGCATCGGGCGGACATCGGCGATAGCGGGGGAAATCTCCATGATTCAAGCTCAGCGCATGACGGTACCGAAAAACACGGCTTGCACGCCGCGGGTGTCCGGTATTCCGGAAAGGCCTACTTGACGCCCAGGAGTTCCTCGACCGGGCCGATCCCGAAGAACAGCAGGAACGCCGCGGCCACGGCCCACATGAGCGGATGGACTTCGCGGGCCCGGCCCTGGAAGGTGCGGATGAGTGCGAAGGAGATGAACCCTGCGCCCAGGCCGTTGGCGATCGAGTAGGTGAAAGGCATGAGGGACATGGTCAGGAACGCGGGAATGCCAAGGCCCCAGTCCTGCCAGTGGATCTTGCCTACCTGGGACACCATCATGAAACCAACCACCACCAAGGCGGGAGCGACGGCCTCGAACGGGACCAGGTTGATGAGCGGGGTGAAGAACATGGCCACCAGGAACAGCAGGCCGGTCACCACCGAAGCCAGGCCGGTGCGGGCACCTTCGCCGATGCCGGCACCGGATTCCACGAAGATCTGGTTGGAGGACACGGACGAGCCGCCACCGATGATTGCGCCGAGCGCGTCCACCTGCAGGACACGGTCCACGTTGGGGATGTTTCCGTGCTTGTCGATGTTCCCTGCTTCCCTGGCCAAGCCCACCATGGTGCCCATGGCGTCGAAGAAGATGCTGAGCAGGATCACGAATGCCAGAAGCGTGGCGGCGATGATGCCAAGATGCTGGAACGCGCCGAGGGGGTTCGCCTTGCCGATCAGGGACAAGTCCGGAGCGGCCCACTCGGTGAACTTGGGCGCAACCAGGGACCAGCCGCGGGGATTGTAGGTCTTGCCATCGAAACTCGGACCGATGTGCAGGGTGAATTCCAGGATGGCCGCGAGGGCCGTGGAGACGATGATGCCGATCAGGATCGCGCCACGCACCTTGCGGACCACCAATGCGATGGTCAGCACAAGGCCGACGACGAATACCAGGGTGGGCCAGCCAAGCAGCTTCCCGTCGACGCCCAGGCCTAGCGGGACCGTGGTGCCGGCGGCGTCCGGGATACGGCGCACGAAGCCCGCATTGACCAGGCCGATCAGCGCGATGAAGAGGCCGATGCCCACCACGATCGCGGTTTTCAGTGCCTCAGGTACCGCTTTGAAGACCGCGGTCCGGAAACCCGTGAGCACCAGGATCAGCATGGTCAGGCCCGAAAGCATCACCAGGCCCATCATGTCCGGCCACGTCAGGCCCGGATGTGAGGCGATCGTGACTGCCACGAAGGCGTTGACGCCAAGCCCGGTAGCTATGGCGAAGGGGTGCTTGGCCCAGGCTCCCATGAGGATCGTCAGGATGCCGGCTACGAAGGCCGTGGTGGCGGCGACGGCGGCGAAGCCAAGGGAAGCGCCACTCGAGTCCGCCCCGGAGAGGATCAAAGGATTGAGCACCACGATGTAGCTCATGGCAAAGAACGTCGCGAAGCCGCCTCGGATTTCTCGCGAGTAGTTGGATCCGCGTTCCGAAATCTTGAAGTAGCGGTCGATGGCTGAGCCCTGCTTGAGCATGGAAGTCTCCGGGGATCGGGGAAGTGTGCTCTCAAATCCTATGCCCGCGGCTTCGGCCCTCCCACGAATTCGCCTAGTCTGTAAGGAATCCAACACCAAGGGAGTCATTCGCTCATGCGCCCTATCCGCCAGCTGCTGGCCGTCGTCGTCGCTGCCACAGCGGTTCTTTTCTCTGCCGCCCTGTTCTCGGCGGCACCGGCCTTCGCGCACGACGTCGCCGAGTCAACGTCACCGGCCAACGGCTCAACGGTTGCCAGCGTCCCGGACTCCGTGTCCATCACCTTCAACAACCGGCCGCTCCTGCTCGGCTCACAGATCCGGGTGAACGACGCCTCAGGCCAGAACTGGGCAGATGGTTCCGTCGAGATTGTGGACGCCGTGGTGTCGCAGAAGCTGCGTCCTGGCGCTCCTGCCGGGGTATTCACCGTCATCTGGCGAGTTGTCAGTTCGGATTCACACCCGATCGAAGGCACCTTCACCTTCACCGCCAAAGCAGGAAGTACGACGGCGGGCGGCGGCTCCGCGAGCACGGCACCTTCGGTGGAGGTGCCCACGGCCGGCACTGCCGCGCCGGGTTCGACGACGACGCCGGAGAAGGTGCCCGATGCCTCGCAGCCGTTCCCCTGGAGCATTGTGGTCTTCGCGGTGGTGGCCGCGGGCCTGCTGGTCTTCCTCGGCATCACTGCACGGCGCCGGCTGGCCGGTGCGGATTCCGGGGACGCCGATGATTCCGGTGACTCTGATGCTGCCGGGGACGACGACGCTGCTGGCGACGACGATGCTGCCGGGGACGAGGACTCCAAGGACTCATAGGAGTCCGCCCAAACCTCGGTTTTCTGTGCCGACTCTTTCTAGACCGGGGCAGGAATAGCTGCAAAGGTACCCGTCAGGGCCCCGTGGACGCTGTCCGGGTGGACCTTGGCGGAAATCGCCTGGCCCACCACCTTGGCTTGGCGCAAGACTTCCTTTGGTGTGGGTGTGGCAAGTTCGCCGACCCCAACCAAGTACATTCCAATCGCGCGCATGGCTGCGACGAGGTTCTGGCCGATGGCGATGCCGAGCTCGGCAAGCATCCGCCGCAACTGGCTCTGCCCGCAGCGGGTGACAACGACGTGGTCGGCCAGCAGCACTCCGTTGGCGGTGTGGACGGCCCACTGATACGAGGAGACACCCGAGGAGCCTGAAACGACCGATCCGGAAATCACGGTCCCCACGGCAGCTTCGTCCAGGCGATCGAGGCGGACAGCCCGGGTGGTGCTCCGAACGTCGAGGCCGTGACTGGCTGCGTAATTGCGCAGGTGCCTCAGGATTTCGCTGCGCTCCTGGAGGCACGCGGCGTCGGCGGCGTCGCAGCGCTGCAGGATGCCGGTGTTGAGCGCCTGCAAAGGTCCGGGGACATACATCCCGTCCACCACGATGGCGTCTACGCCGTAGCGGCTGAGCTCGCTTGCCACGGCCAGGCCGGGCATGCCGGCACCGATGACCACGGTGGTGGTGCGTTCCGTACTCGCAGCAGGCATGGTTGACACAGCTTGGCTCCTCTTTGAAGGTGCGTTGCCGAAGCAACACCGGGGTGGCGTCCGGGTCCCCAAGCGGTCGCGAATGATGGCCGTTGATGTGTTGAAAAACACGATCCCCGGTCACCAGTGCCTCGAACATTACAGAAGAAATCGCGTGGTGGATAGCCCCCGCATCGGCATGTCTGCCGCCGCGTTTTTCGCGCCACGGTTCGGCAGATTTCCACGCCCCTGGCGGGTTTCCACATAGGCTTCTTCCGGCTTGATTCGGCCCTTGCAAACGAGAATAGTGAGCATTGGAGACCGCAACTCACTGCATTCAAGCGAGAAACACGTTGTGGGCGCGGCCTCTGGCAGAATAGCCGCAACATCAGCCAGCAGTGCGAGGAGGCAGGCCCCATGGACCAGCACGGCAAACACTCTGAGAGCCATGAACCAGAGACCGAAGGCAACGGCGAGGAATCATCCATTGCCCCCGGCGGAATTGTGGTGGGCGTTGACGGCAGCGAACACGGCCAATGCGCCCTTATTTGGGCCGCCCGCGAGGCCGAACGCAGGCAGCTTCCCCTGCATGTAGTCACGGCCTACTCCGTGCCCATCTTCGCGGCTTCCGGCCTGGACGGCGGCTATGCCACAGTGGATGACTCCGTTATCCGGGACGGTGCGGAAGCAATAGTCAAGCAAGCCCTTGAGAAGGTCTCCGGCTACGCCATCGACGTCGATGGCTCGGTGGAGAACGGAGACGCCTCCGGCGTGCTGCTCGATCTGTCCGAAACGGCCGAGCTCCTGGTCTTCGGTACCCGGGGACGCGGAGGGTTCGTGGGCAGGCTCCTGGGCTCCGTGAGCAGTGCCTTGCCGGCGCACTCCAAGTGCCCCACCGTGACGGTCCCGCTCTTCTGCGCGGACCGATTGGGTGAAACCACAGAAGACAAGCACATCAAGGCCGAGCGTGCGAAGGCCGGCTCCCGCGTTGTCGAGAATGTGGTCGCGGTGGGCGTGGACGGCTCGGAACAGGCCCGCGTCGCCGTCTTGGAGGCAGCAGAGCAGGCCCAACGCATGGGCGCGAAGCTACGCGTTATTTGCGCCGTCCCCGAGTACAGCGGCTCCTTGGCGTGGGTTCCGGCACCCCTGGACCGGGAGGCACTCTTCAAGGACATCAGGGTTCAGCTGGACGCAGGCTTGGCGTGGCTCAAGAGCCACTTCCCCAAGCTCCCGGCGGAAACGCAACTCCTTGATGGTTCGCCCGTGGAAGTCCTCGTGGAAGTGAGCCGCGGGGTCGAACTCGTGGTGCTGGGTACGCGTGGGCGCGGCGGCTTCGCAGGAATGCTCCTCGGATCGACGTCGGACGGAGTCCTGCACCATGCCAAAGGGCCCGTGCTCGTTGTTCCCGACCGCGAGGATCCCAGGCTGGCGGACCGCGTCAAATTCGGTCCCATGCTCGGCGCCGCATAGCAGGCAAGCCCAAGGACCGGTGGACGCAGGCGGACGGCAATGGCGGAGCACGCACAGCCCGGGGAAGCACCGCGCTTAATCGTCGAGCTGCGCCGGATCCGGGCAACCATGCTTCCAGAGGTCGGCGGCAAAGCTGCCAATCTCGGCGAAATGATCTGGGCGGGACTACCGGTCCCGCCCGGATTCTGCCTGACCACCGAGGCTTACCGGCGCGCGCTTCAGCCCGATGGAAGCCCCGAGTCAGCGCTCCCAAACCTTCTCCGCGGCCTTGAGGCCGTGGCACCTGGCGACCTTGAGGGGCTCGCTTCCCTCGCGGCCCGCGCGAGGGAAGCAGTGCTCGACGCCGGCATCCCAGCCGACGTCGAACATGCCGTTCGCTTGGCCTACTCCGCACTGGGCCCGGAAGCCCCGGTGGCCGTTAGGTCCTCCGCCACCGCCGAGGACCTGCCCTTTGCGAGTTTCGCGGGACAGCAGGACACCTACCTGAACGTCGTGGGGGCCGACGCCGTGCTGCAGGCCGTCCGGAAGTGCTGGGCCTCCCTTTGGACGGACCGGGCAGTCAGCTACCGGTCAAGCAACGGGATCGACCACGCCACGGTGACGCTCGCCGTCGTCGTCCAACGGATGGTGGACGCTGAGGCTGCAGGGGTGTTGTTCACGGCCAATCCGGTGACCGGGCGGCGCCGCGAGGCGGTCATCGACGCCAATCCCGGGCTTGGTGAGGCCGTCGTCTCGGGCGCCGTGAATCCGGACCACTTCGTGGTGGATTCGCTCACCGGCAGGATCACGGAACGACGGATCGGCGACCGGAAACTGGTGATTCGCTCCATTCCTGGCGGCGGGACCGAAAGGCTCGATTCGCCCGGAACCTTCGGCGCGCCTCCGCGAACCGAAGGCGGAACCGCCGGGGACGCTTGCCTTGCCGACTCCCAGATCAGGGCGCTCGCTGTCCTCGGCCAGCGCGTCGAGGAGCATTACGGAGCACCGCAGGACACTGAATGGGCCATCGATGGCGACGGCAAACTGTGGCTCACCCAAGCGCGCCCCATCACCACGCTCTACCCGCAAATGACCCGGCAACCCGCAGTCCCCGGCCCGCACGCATACCTTTGCTTCAGCCTCGCCCAGGGCCTCACCCGTCCCCTGACTCCCATGGGCCTCGCGGGCATCAGGCTCATGGGGTCCTCGGTGGCCGGCGCGGCGGGATTCCGGGTCACCGAGCCGCGGGACGGGCCTTCGCCGTATTACGAGGCGGGACAACGGATCTATTTTGACCTCACTTCGGTGCTCCGGAGCAAGGCCGGGCGCGCCATTGTGCCCAGGATTTTCGACGTCATGGAAGCACGTTCGGCGGCCATCGTACGCGCCCTGTTCGACGACCCGGGGTTCGCCGTCACCAGCAAGACGCCTTTCAAACTGCTCAGGCACGTTGGGCCGATCGTGCTCCGCTTCCGCCTCCCCGAGACGCTGCTGCGGGCGCTCTTTCGACCCGACGTTGCCCTCGACAAGGTGGAACGGCTGGGCGGGAAGCTGAAGGCCACGCATGAAGTCCCCGCCGATGCGACCCCTCGTGAAAAGCTGGACCACGCCGAGCGGATACTGCGCGAGGAATTGTTCCCCATACTGCCCAATATCCTGCCCCCGGTAGCGCTCGGCTTCGCGATGATGGGGCTAGTCCGGAAGATACTTGGCGAACAGGCCTCCTGGGGTGAGTTACAAACCATCATCCGCGGACTGCCCAACAACGTCACCACCGAAATGGACCTTGCCCTGTGGCGGCTCTCGACCAGCATCCGCGACGACCCCGCTTCAGCGGAGGCCTTTACCGGCGGCGATCCCGCTGTGCTCGCGCGGAGCTACCGCGACGGCGGGCTGCCCGCAGTCGCGCAATCGGAATTGGCCTCGTTCCTGCGCGACTACGGGCACCGGGCCGTCGCGGAAATCGACCTGGGCATGCCCCGCTGGTCCGACGACCCCACCCACATCATCGGAGTCCTGGTCAATTACCTTCGCCTCGACGATCCCCGCCTGGCGCCGGACAAACAGTTCGAAAAAGCAGCTCACGACGCCGAGGAGCAGCTCGCCGTTCTGGTGGCCCGTGCGCGGTCCAAGAGTCCGCTCCACGCCAGGATCGTGAAAATGGCACTCGAACGGACACGCATGTTTGCGGGACTCCGCGAGCTTCCCAAGTACCACCTTGTGCTTGGCTTCGCCGCGGTCCGCGCCCAGGTTTCGGAAGTAGGGGAGACCTTGGCGGAAGCGGGAGTCATCGGAGACGCGGGCGACGTCTTCTTCCTGGATTTCAACGACGCCCGCCGCGGCTTGGATGGCACGGATCTCCACGAGTTGGTGGCACGGCGGCGCGAGTCTTATGACCTTGAACTCAGGCGCCGGCATGTGCCACGCGTGTTGCTCTCCGACGGCACCGAGCCGGAAGCCCTGCCCGCCGGTTTCCTGCGCAGCGGGACTGGGGCTCCGGCGTCGGGGGCCGCAGCGTCGGATGGCGCGCTGCCGGACGGCACGCTGCTGGGAACCCCGGCTTCGGCGGGAACGGTGACGGCAGTTGCCCGGGTGATCATGGACCCGGTGGGCGCGCATCTCGAACCGGGAGAAATCCTGGTGGCCCCCTCTACGGATCCCGGCTGGACGCCCCTCTTCCTGACCGCCGGAGGGCTCGTGATGGAGATGGGAGGGCCCAACTCCCATGGAGCCGTCGTGGCCCGTGAGTACGGGATTCCCGCAGTCGTGGGCGTCCCGGATGCCACTTCCCGGATCAGTTCAGGCGATACGGTCACGGTGGATGGCGCCACGGGGACGGTGGCCATCCAGCCCCGCTAGGCTGGGCCCCTACGCGTGCTGGTGGGTTTCGTGCGCCGAGTGGCCGGCCGGTTCCAGTTGGAAGGTGCAGTGCTCGGTGTCGAAATGCGAGCCGAGGCAGGAACCGAGTTGGTCCAGGAGCCGGTCGGCACCGGTGGCGTCCAGGATCCGGTCCTCAACCACCACGTGGGCCGAGAAGACCGGAACGCCCGAGGTGATCGTCCAGATGTGGATGTCGTGAACGGCCACCACGCCCTCAACGGAGAGGATGTGTTCGCGGATCATTTTGACTTCGACACCCTTGGGGGTGGCCTCCAGCAGGACATCAACCACATCGCGCAAAAGGTGCCAGGCCCGGGGCAGGATCATGAGCGAGATCAGGATGGAGGCGATGGGGTCTGCCGCCCGGAAATCGGTGACCATGATGACAATCGCAGCCACGATGACAGCGAACGAACCCAAAAGGTCACCGAGGACTTCGAGGTAGGCGCCGCGGACGTTCAGGCTCTCCTTCTGGGCTCCGCGCAGGATGAGGAGCGAGACCAGGTTGGCGACAGCACCCAGAATGGCGGCAAAGAGCATGACGTCGGTGCGGATTTCCGGTGCCTCCCCGAAACGGCGGAGTGCCTCGATGAAGATCACCACTGAGATCACGATCAGGATGAGGGCGTTGGCCAGCGCGGCCAGGACCTCGGCGCGCTGGTACCCGTAGGTGCGTTGATCACTCGCCGGACGGGTGGCTATCCAGGCGGCAAGCAACGCGATGAAGACGCCGGCGGCGTCGGAGAGCATGTGGCCCGCGTCAGCCAGCAGCGCGAGCGAACCGGAGACGACGGCGCCTGCCACCTGGACGAGGACCACTCCGAGGGTGATGGCCAGGACAGCGATCAGCCGCTTCCGATGCTTTCCGGTTGCGGTGACGCCGTGCGAGTGGTCGTGATCGTGCCCCATGCCTACAAGGCTATCCCCAGCCTAGTTCGTGCAAACGGTCGTCGCCGATGCCGAAGTGGTGGGCGATCTCATGGATCACCGTGATGGCCACCTCGTCGATCACTTCCTGGCGGGATTCGCAGATATCCAGGATCGGTTGCCGGAAAATGGTGATCCGGTCCGGGAGGGAACCGGCATCCCACCAAGAGTCCCGTTCCGTCAACGGCACGCCCTCATACAGGCCCAGGAGTACGGTGTCCGGTGCGTCCCCGGGCTGCGGGATGTAGTCGTCCTCGATGAAGATGGCCACGTTGTCCATGGCCCGGGCCGCCTTGTCCGGGATGAGGAGCAGGGCATCGCTGACGGCCGCCTCGAAGTCTTCCGGCGACATCTCGAACGGAACGGTATTGAACGAGACCGCACCCGCGCCAGGGAGCGGGGAGGAAATGCGCTGGCCGCCAGGGGCATCGCCGTCGGGAACGATCGGCAGGCCGGGAGGTAAGTTCGCGGGCATGTTCTGACTCTAGTCCGCGGCCCGGCCATTGACGCCGGATGTGATGACAGCTACAGTTTTCCGGGCTGGTAATTCGTATAACCAGGCCCCAGGTTAAGCCCAGCCAGTCGTGCGGATCCTGTGACAAGCCCCCGGAGTTCCCAGCAGACAGGCCAGCCCATGACCCGACCCGGCAACCGCTCCGGCACGACGATGAACGACGTCGCTGCCGCTGCCGGTGTTTCCCAGGCCACGGTTTCCTTGGTGCTCAACGACGCCGCGGGAACGAGGTTCTCGGAGGAAACCCGGCGCAGGGTCCATGCTGCCGCCCACGAGCTGGGGTACCGGACCAACGCCCATGCCAAAGTGCTTCGCGACGGCGTTGCCGGGATGATCGGCTTCGTCGGCGACTTCGTGGCCACGGCGCCATTCGCGGGCAAGATCATCGAGGGTGCCCAAGCCCGGGCTTGGGAGGCCGGGCTGCTCCTCCTGACCGTCAACACGGGCGGGGACAAAGCCCTCGAGGCCGCTTCGCTGGAGACCATGCTGTCCTACAAGGTGGCCGGAGTGGTCTACGCCGCCATGTACCACCGGGTCCTTGACGTGCCGGACGTCCTGGCGGAGGTGCCCGCCGTCGTGCTCAATTCGCGCGACCGGTCCGGACGCTTTCCAAGCATCGCCCCGCAAGAGGAGCTGGGCGGGTACGCCGCCACCAAACGGCTGGTGGACGCCGGTCACCGGCGTATCGCGATGATCAACATTGGCGCGGTGGACGGTGAGCTTCCCGCCGCCGTCGGACGCTATGCGGGCTATCTGCGCGCGCTCGAGGAGGCTGGCTTCCATCCCGACCCCTGGCTCCACCGTATCGGCGACGGGCATGAATCCGGCGGTTTCGACAATGCCTTGGCACTCATGACGGGTCCGCAGCCGCCCACTGCCATCTTCTGCGCCAACGACCGCACCGCGTGGGGCGCCTACCAAGTGCTGGCCCAGCTCGGACTATCCATACCGCACGATGTGTCGCTGGTGGGGTTCGACAACCAGGAAACGCTCGCCCCGCACTTGCGGCCCGGGCTGACCACGCTGGAACTGCCTTTCCTTGAGATGGGCCGGCGCGCCATCGAACTGCTGCTGGCCGGTGCCGAACGCGACGGCAGTACCGAATACTTTGAATGTCCCCTCGTCGAACGCCATTCCGTGGCGGCGCCCCTGAAAACCACTATTAGCAACTGAAACTCCCCAACCAAGGAACAGGAAACGCATGAACCACTCGCACCTTGCGTCCGAGCCGCTCGACGTCGTCGTGGTCGGCGAAGCGCTCATCGACATCGTGAACTCGCCCGGAGGGCAGACGGAATACCCCGGCGGCTCGCCGGCGAACGTCGCCTACGGCCTCGGACGGCTCGACGTGAAAGCCGGGCTGCTGACCGCCGTCGGGCGCGATTCCCGGGGCGAGTCGATTGCGGCGCATTTGGCAAGCGCCGGCGTGGTTGTCCTGCCGGGCTCGCAATCGCTCGCGAAGACCGCGACGGCGACGGCGGAGATCGCCGCGGACGGTTCGGCCGAGTACACCTTCGACATTGAGTGGAAGCTGGCTCCTGCGGCACTCCCTTACGCCCCGAAGGTGCTGCACACGGGTTCGATCGCCACCTTCCTCGAGCCCGGGGCCGGCGTCGTCAGGAACCTTTTGGAGCAGGCGCAAGGTGGGTGCATCGTCACGTACGACCCCAATATCCGCGCGGACCTCCTCGGCAGCCACAGTGAGGCTCTCCGCGTTTTCGAGGAGCTCATACCGCTGACCAGCGTGGTGAAGCTCAGCGACGACGACGCGTTCTGGCTCTACCCCGGCAAGTCCTTGGAAGAGACTGCCAAGCACATCCTGGGCCTCGGTGCCGGCCTGGCGGTGGTAACGCGAGGCGCCGAAGGCTCCTTGATGGCGACGCCGCACACCCAGTTGACGGTTCCCGCGGTGACCTCGGTGGTGGCGGACACGATCGGCGCCGGCGATTCCTACATGTCGGCGCTGATTCTTGGGCTGCTGCTGCGCGGAAGCCAAGGGCTTGCGCCCACGGTCCTCGAACGCATCGGGCAGACCGCCTCCATGGCCGCAGCCATTACCGTGGGGCGGCCTGGAGCCAACCCGCCCACGCACCGCGAGCTTCTTGCCGGGATGGCAAGGTAGCAGCGGCAGGGGTTCGACAGCGGCAGGGGTTCGACGGCGGCGGGGCTCCTTGGCCCCGGGTCGCCCGGCTTCTTGACGCCGAACCTTAGCGGGAGCGGCTTCCTTTGGGGGAGCGGCGCCGCGTCAGCCCGACACCCACGAGGCAGATAACGCCGCCCACGAGGCCCCAGATGGTGGGGATCTCATTGAGGACCGCCCAGGAAATCAGGATCGTGGTGCCCGGAACCAGGTACGTCGTGGCAGCGAGTTTCCCGGCCTCGATGAGGGACAGCGCATAGGCCCACGTCGTGAAAGCGATGGCCGTGGGGAAGATCCCCAGATACACCAAGCCGAGAGTGGCTGGAAGGGGCGCTGCCTGCACTTCGGCCACCAGTTGGCCGGCCCACGGCAGGCAGCACACGGCCCCCACCATGATGCCAAACCAAGTGGCCTGTGCCGCGGAGAACGTGCGCAGCACGGGCTTCTGGACAATCACGCTCACCGCGGCAAGCACAGCGGCAAGGAGGCACAACAACACTCCGGCGACATCCGCCGTCGAGCGCTGTCCCGAACCGAGAGCGATCAGCGCAACCCCGCCGAATGCCACGAGGCTGCCGATGATCAGCCAGCGCGGAAAGCCTTCTTTCAGGACGACCCCGGCGAGGACGGCGATCAGGATCGGCGAGACGTTGATGAGCATGGCGCTGGTTCCGGCATCGAGCATGTGCTCGGCGGCGTTCAGGGCGAGGTTGTAGCCCGCGAACCACATGACGCCATAGGCGAGGATAGGCAGCCATTCGCGGCCTTTGGGCCAGCGCTTGAGCCGGGGCAGGGCGACAAAGCCGAGCGCGACGGCGGCAACCACCAGCCGTCCGAGCGTCAGGGAGCCGGGGGAGAAGCTGGGTCCCACGGCGCGGATGCCTACGAAGGCGGATGCCCAGAGGACAACGGTGACGATGACGGCGGCGATGCCGAGCTTACTGATGGTCCGGGAGGGAGTGGTCGCCGGAGAGATTGGGGTGCTTGTGGCCATGATGCCAATCTAGCCCGCGAGGGGCACCACGGACTGGCGGAATTCGGACGTCTTTCAACAAGAAACCGCCAACTCTGGTGCAGTGGATTTGAACCGGGTGTTGAGGCCGGTTTGCGTTCTGGTTTGCGTCCTGGTTTGCGGCCTGGTTTGCGTTCCGCGCTGCGCGATTTGGGAATATCCCCGACTATGCTCTAAAGTTTTAGAGTCCAGTTCGGACGAGCGAGAAGCGGTAAACGCATAGCGTTGTTGACCGTCGCGAATTCGGATTGTTCCAGGCCCCCATCGTCTAGCGGCCTAGGACACCGCCCTTTCACGGCGGCGGCACGGGTTCGAATCCCGTTGGGGGTACGCAAGGAACTGGTCAAGTCAGGCTGAAAAGTCTGGTAAGCTGGAAGCCTTGAAAAAAGCGGTAGAGATACTGCAAGCGTAGTAGAGATACTACAAGCAAGGCCCTGTAGCGCAGTTGGTTAGCGCGCCGCCCTGTCACGGCGGAGGTCGCGGGTTCAAGTCCCGTCAGGGTCGCTTTGATTGCCGGAAGGAATTCCGGCAATCATGGTGACATTGTCACCTAAGGCTCTGTAGCTCAGTTGGTAGAGCGTTCGACTGAAAATCGAAAGGTCACCGGATCGACGCCGGTCGGAGCCACCACTGGGAAGCGTCAGTTCTTCGGAACTGGCGCTTTTCTTCATTTAACCTGCAGTGGAAAAGCCTGGGGTTATTCAGTTTGTGCCTAAAAGGGCGAATATATCCATGCGCACGCGCCATTTTCACGCCTACGCGACGGATTCTGCTCAATCACTCGAATGGACAAACCCCGGAGCCTTGGAATCACGCGGCCGGCCACCTACACGACTCGGAGTGATCCAGCAGAATCTCACGGCGACGGCCGGCTTGTCTCCGCCTTGTCTTGGCCAAGCGCTAGGGTGGTACTCAAGAGAAGGGGAGGGCTAAATGGACCAGCAGGAAAGCTACACCGCGCCTGAACCGGAAGCCGTTGGGGCTCCGGTATCCGAGGACCGGCAAACGGTGGCAGGAAGTGGCCGCACAGTGATCTCGGATTCCGCTGTCGCCAAGGTTGCCGGTATTGCCGCCAGGGCTGTTCCAGGTGTCTATTCCCTCGGGTCAGCTCCTTCGCGCGCCCTCGGAGCCATCCGCGATGCCGTCGGCAGCCAGGACCATGCTGCGGGTGTCCGCGCCGAGGTCGGAGAAACCCAGGTGGCCGTGGACATCAATCTTGTGGCCGTCTATGGATGCCCTTTGCATGATGTCGCCAACCAGGTCCGCGCGGCCGTCTATCGGGCGGTCGAATCGTTGGTGGGCCTGGAAGTCATTGAGGTCAACGTTGAGATCAACGACGTCTACGTCGCTCCGCCCATCAAAGCCGGAACAAAAGGCCCATTATCGGAAAGGGAGCCACTCCAGTGAGCATGACTGTTGTCGGGATCGGGATCGGCGCCTTCGTGGCGTTCATGGCTTTCCAATTCGGGCTGTGGGGTTTTATCATCGCCCTTCTCTTCATGGGCATCGGTGCGCTTCTCGGCCGCGCCGCGGACGGAAAGCTTGACCTGCGCACCGTGCTGGATGCCCTCACCGGCCGCCGTTCATCGTCATGAGTTCCACGGCTGAGGCTGTGCAGCCAGCCGTCTCCCTGGCTGGCCACAACCGAATCAGCACCCAGGCCCTCACCACTTTGGCCCAGGCGGCCGCCGCGGAAGCGCTCGGTGTCTCGGCGCAGGATGTCCGGGCCGAATGGTCGGACGACGACGGCCTCCTGGCACTCTCGGCTGTCGCCCCGATCCGTGTGCCCTCGCTGACGGAAGTCCTCAGGGACCCCCTGCGGGTAGCGGGATACGGGGGCACGGTCTGGGAGCGGGCCGTAGCTGCCAAAACGGCCATTCTTGAGCGCGTCACCCAACTCAGTGGTTCCACCTTGAGCCGCGTGGATATCCGGATCAGCGGCGCACGCATCAGCGAAGGAGCTCGCGTCCGATGAGCCACGCCCAGACCCCGCACGCCCGGCGCAGCCACGCGGACGCTACGCACGCGCAGACGGCCGACAGCGAGACCCCCGGCATCCAGACACCAAGGACCACCGATTTCGGCGACCGCATCGACGTCGGACTCCGGCGCATCCTCAAGCGCGAGACCCGTTCATCCCGCGCGGGAATGGCGGGGCTGGCCGCGGCCCTTGTGATCGCGGCCTGTGTCTATGCGCTTCTCGAATCCGCTTTGCGCGCCATTGGCCAACCACCGTGGCTCATCGATCCGCAAACGGCTGCTGAACGGCTCACCGCCCTGCCGGGAGGGATTTCCCCCTTGCTGCTCGGTTCCCTCGGCGGCGTCGTGGCCATGGTGGGCCTGATTTTCTTCTTGAACGCGGTCCTGCCCGGCCGAAAGTCCCGCCACTTGCTTGAGGATCCCCGGGCCGGAGTTGTGGTGGACGACGAGGTCATCGCTTCTGCACTGGCCCGCGCTGCCCGGACGGCGGCGAATGTCACCCAGGAGCAAGTCATGGTGGTGGTTTCCCAACGGCTGGTTGTGGTCAACGTCCGTCCCACCTCGGGCGTGCCCTTGCACGAGGAACGGGTCTTTGCCGCCGTCGAGGATGAACTTCAAAAGATGGCCCCTTCGCCCATGCCTTCGGTCCGTGTCAATGTCGCTACGTCGGGGGTGATCGGGGCATGAACGGCACTCCGCACGTCCTCAACCGCATCCTGATCGGCATCCTTGGCCTGAAGCTGCTGGCCATCGGCATTCTCCTGATGCTGCTCGCCACTGTTCCCGCCGTGGGAAGTTGGTGGCAAGGCTGGTCCACCGGGCTCTGGGAACACGCCAAGTACCTCTCTGAGCAGACCCGCATTCCAGGACGGGAGGAAAGCTGGCTCTGGGTTGCCGCAGCAGCGGTGCTGGTTGTCCTGATCGTGCTCATGGTGGCCTGGGTGTCGCAGCAAGGCAAAGGCCGGGCAAACCTCATCGTGTCCGAGTACGATGACGCCCGGACCGCCGGCGATGTCAGCATCGGCGGGAACCTTGCTGAACAGGCGCTCAAGGCGGCCCTCGCGGAACGTACGGATCTCGCGGGCGTCACGGTGGCAACCTACGAGGTCAACGGTAGTCCCGGGCTCCGGATCAGGGTCCAGCCCCGTCAAGGCGTTTCCCCGCACACGCTGGCCGCTGACGTCTCCAGGCTCGTGGAGGCGTTGGACATAGTGGTGGGACGCAAGACTCCCGTGTTGATTCATATCGGGGCCGGCGCGAGGACCAGGTTCAGCAAGGCCGAGCGCGTTCGTTGAACTGACACGCAACCGTTATTAATCGGATAGCCATGTTCCTTTCCCGGGCGTTTTGCGTTGCAGAGGTGTCCGTGGGGCCATAGTTTGAAGGGTAGGGGGAACTCTTCCCTTTGGTTGGGCTTGCCCCGGCCGGCACCGGACCTTGGGTCCGAGTCAAGCCGATGGACCAGAACACTTTGGACCAGGAACAAGGAGAAAACCATGAGCGAAGAAGTCAACAACATCAAGCAAAGCGCCGAAGCCGCAGCTGAACAGGCCAAGCACGTCGCAGGCGATGCCGCTGAGCACGTCAAGGAATTTGCCGGCGAGGCGGTCGGGAACGCGAAGGAATTTGCCGGCGATGCCGCGGAGCACGTCAAGGAGTTCCTCTCGGGTGACGTGGCTGAGAAAGCCAAGGAAATCGCGGGTGACGTTGCCGGCAACGCCAAGGACCTCGCTGGTGACGTGGCCGAGAACGCCAAGGGCCTCGGCTCCAAGATCGCCGGTTTCTTCAAGGGCGGCAAGTAGGCTCCACGCCGGATCATTACGGCGCCTTCCTGACCCTCTTTGGCTAGAGAACGGGGCCGACACGCACAACTTGCTGCGTGTCGGCCCCGTTTCCGTGCGAAAGAAGGTCAGGAACGACGTCCCCTAAAGCGCCACGAGGTACGCCCCGATATTCGGGACAATCGAAGCCCCGCCCGAGCCGCCATCGCTGGAGAGCTCCACCCGGAGCCCGGCCGGTACGGGGAGAGCTGCAGTCCCCATGTTGATTACTACCAGCACGTCCCGGTTGTGGAAGGCCAGGACTCCGTTGGCGGGATCGTGCTCCTCGGCCCACTGGAACGTGCCCGAACCCAGGCCGTGGGCCCTGCGGAATGCGAGGACGGAGCGGTACAGCTCCAGGGTGGAGCCCCCGACGCCGGCCTGGACGTCCGCCGCCAGCTCGCCGAACGCTTCGGGCTGGGGCAGCCAGGGCGCCGCAGGCGCTCCACCGGCAGTACCGGCTCCGCCCGTACCTGCCGACGCCGCTTCCGAGAATCCGAAGCCGGGTTCCGCGGATTTCCAGGGCAGCGGCACGCGGCACCCATCGCGGCCGCGCTCCACGCCCTTGGTACGGAAGAATGATGGGTCCTGGCGAGCCTCGGCCGGCAGGGACGTGTGCTCTGGAAGGCCGAGTTCCTCACCCTGGTACAAATAGGCCGAGCCGGGCAGGGCGAACGACACCATGGATGCCGCGCGCGCCCGCGCGAGGCCCAGGGCGGCGTCGGGCTGTTCGTCTTCCGCCGCTATTCCCTTGGGGAAAGTGGTGGGATCTTCCAGCCCGAAGCGGCTGGGGTGTCGGACCGTGTCGTGGTTGCTCAAGACCCAAGTGGAAGGAGCCTCGACGGATCCCGCCGCGTCCAACGAAGATTCGATTGCCTCCGCCATGCGCTCCGCGTCCCAGCCTGCCAAGAGGAAATCGAAGTTGAAGGCCTGCTGCATTTCATCCTTGCGCACGTACCGGGCCAAGCGCTCAGCAGGCTCCACCCAGGCCTCGGCAACCAGCATGCGGTCGCCGTCGTACTCGGCGAGGACTCTGTGCCATTCGCGGTAGATCTCGTGGACGCCGTCCTGGTCGAAGAAGGGCGACGGCGGGTCCAGCGGCGGCTTGACCTTGTGCTCGACGGCGGTCGCGACGGGCCCGGCGGAGTTATCGGCTGCGGGGACAATGTGCAGCCTGGCCGTGTGCGGTTCGACGGCTTCGCTGTGGGCGCCTGGTGCGGATAAACCACCTTCAACCATGGCGGCAGCGCCGTCCCAGTCCGGCAATCCGGCTTCTTTGACCAGGCCGTGGGCAACATCCACCCGGAACCCGTCAACTCCGCGGTCCAGCCAAAAGCGAAGTACCGAACGCATCTCATCATGGACCTCGGGGTTCTCCCAGTTGAGATCGGGCTGCTTCGTATCGAAAAGGTGCAGGTACCACTCGCCGGGAGTGCCGTCGTCGTTCGTTAGGCGCGTCCACGCAGGGCCGCCGAAGATGGATTTCCAATTGTTGGGGGCCAAAGCCCCGTCCCCGGAACCCGGCTTGGAGTCTTTGCCCGGGTGGAACATGTAGCGCTCGCGTTCGGGGGAGCCGGGGGCGGCTGCAAGGGCTTCGCGGAACCATGCGTGCTCGTCCGAGGTGTGGTTGGGCACGAGGTCGACAATCACCTTGATGCCCAGGCTATGTGCCTTCTCCAGCATGGCGTCGAAGTCATCCAGGGTGCCGAAGAGGGGATCCACGGCCCGGTAGTCCGCCACGTCGTATCCGGCGTCAGCTTGCGGCGACTTGTAGAACGGGGAGAGCCACACGGCATCCACGCCCAAACTTTGCAGATAGGGCAGTTTCGCCGTGACCCCGGCAAGGTCGCCCATGCCGTCGCCGTTGGCATCGGCGAAAGAGCGGGGATAGATCTGGTAGACGACGGCGCTGGCCCACCACGCGGAATTGTTGGAACCGGGGGTTGGGATCGGGGAGTGCGGCACTGGATTCCTCTCGATGACACATTTTTGTGTAAACGCTTGCATTACTACCCGGAAGCTTACTAATGTGAGGCTCACCACATCAACCGCACTGCGGAAATACCTGGTCCACTCACTGAGGAGTTCCCAGCATGAACACACGCAAGTACCTTTTGCCGGCAGCTGTCGCCGGCGTGCTAGCCATGTCCCTGTCCGCCTGTGGTGGCGGCGGTGGCGGCAGCACCGCCTCAAGCGGCGGAGATGCCGCAGCAAACCTCGACGGACGTGGTCCAATCACCTACGTCCAGGGCAAAGACAACAGCAACGTTGTCCGCCCGCTCGTCGATAAGTGGAATGCGGCGCACCCGGACCAGAAGGTCACCTTCAAGGAGCAGTCCGACCAGGCGGACCAGCAGCACGACGATTTGGTCCAGAACTTCCAGGCCAAGAACGTCAATTACGACGTCGTTGACGTGGACGTCATCTGGACCGCCGAGTTCGCGGCGAAGGGCTGGCTGCAGCCGCTCACCGACAAGATGAGCATCGACACGTCCAAGATGCTGCCTGCCACCGTCAAGACGGCAACGTACAACAACACGCTGTTCGCGGCACCCCAGACCTCGGACGGCGGCATCCTCTACTACCGCAAGGACCTGGTGCCCACCCCGCCCAAGACCTGGGACGAGATGATGAGCATGTGCTCCATCGCGAAGCAGCACGGCATCGACTGCTACGCAGGACAGTTCGCCAAGTATGAAGGCCTCACCGTGAACGCGGCTGAAGCCATCAACTCGGCCGGCGGCACGATCGTTGGAGACGACGGCAAATCGACGGTGACTTCTGCGGCCGCCAAGGCTGGCCTCAACAACCTGGTCACCGCCTACAAGAACGGAAACATCCCCACGCAGGGCGTCACCTACCAGGAGGAACAGGGCAGGCAGTCCTTCGAAGACGGCAAGCTCCTCTTCCTGCGCAACTGGCCCTACGTCTACAACCTCGCCAAGACGGACGGTTCGTCCAAGGTGAAGGACACCTTCGGCATGGCTCCGCTCCCCGGTAAGAGCGGCCCTGGCGCCTCATCCCTCGGTGGACACAACCTCGCCGTCAGCGTCTACTCGGCACACAAGGCAACGGCCAAGGACTTCCTGACCTTCATGACCAGCGAAGAGACTGAAAAGTTCTACGCCACGCAGGGCTCGCTGGCCCCGGTCCTGAGTTCCTTGTACGACGACCCCACCCTGGTCCAGCAGCTGCCGTACCTTCCGGTGCTGAAGACCTCAATTCAGAATGCCGTGCCGCGCCCGGTCACGCCGTTCTACCCAGCAGTCACCAAGGCCATTCAGGACAATGCCTACGCTGCCATCAAGGGTGACAAGTCCGTCGATCAGGCAATGACGGATATGGACACGGCCATCAACTCGGCCAGCCAATAGCGACACCTACAGTGAACCTCGGGCGGCTGGCGCTTCACGCGACCAGCCGCCCGAGGGGCACGCTATCAATTTCCGGAAGGAGGGGAAATGTCCACCCTTGCGCAGCCTAAGCGGGCGCCAGAGACACCAAGCCCCAAAACCAAAAAAGTTCAAAAAGAAGTAGGACAGGACCGGGCGGCCACGTCTCAAGGCCGGTGGGCGTTCTGGTTGATTTCCCCTGCTTTGGTATTGCTCGCCGTTGTCATCGTGTACCCGGTGGTCAACGCGATTATCATGGCGTTCCAGAAGGACCAGGGCCTGGATCCGGTGACCAAGGTCTTCGTCCAGGGCGGACCCGCCGGCTTCGATAACTTCGTCCACTGGTTGGCACAGCAGTGTGGCTCCGCAGCCTGTGCACCTGGCACTCTTGGCGCCCAATTCTGGAGCGCCGTGGGAACGACGTTCTTCTTTACGGCGGTCACCGTTGTCTTGGAGACGGTCCTCGGGTTCTGGATGGCCATCATCATGGCGCGGACGTTCCGCGGCCGCAGTGCCCTTCGTGCCGCTGTCCTGGTTCCGTGGGCCATTCCAACGGCCGTAACCGCGAAGCTGTGGTTCTTCATCTTCGCTTTCGACGGAATCGCCAACAAGCTCTTTGGCACGGCAATCCTGTGGACAGGCAGCGAATGGCCGGCCCGTTGGGCGATCATCATTTCAGACGTTTGGAAGACGACGCCGTTCATGGCCCTGCTGATTTTGGCTGGCCTGCAGATCATCCCGGCGGAAGTATACGAAGCCGCGAAGGTCGACGGTGCCTCGGCATGGCAGCGTTTCACCCAGATCACCTTGCCGCTGGTGAAGCCGGCGCTCATGGTGGCTGTCCTGTTCCGTGTCCTTGACGCACTGCGTATGTATGACCTCCCGGCCATCATGACCCAGGGCTCGAACGGTACAACAACGCTGTCCATCCTGGTGGTTGACCAGATCCGTCAGGGATTCAACTCAGCAGCGGCCCTGTCCACCATCACCTTCTTGATCATCTTCCTCGTTGCGTTCATTTTCGTTCGTTTCCTGGGAGCCAACGCAGTCGCCTCAGCCACACCCAAGACCACCAAGGGGCAGGACAAATGACCGCCGTGAGCATTGACTCCGCGCCTAAGACAGCTGCCCGACGGCGGGAACGCTGGGCGAGCGGGCGCACGTACATCAGCGCAGCGCTCATCTTCATCTGGTGCTTGATTCCCTTCTACTGGATGATCGTGACCGCGTTCCGCGACGTTGGATATACCTTTGATTCGACGCCTTTCTTCACCCACGTCACGTGGGACAACTTCAACACGGTGTTCTCTGAAAGCCTGGGCAACCACTTCGGCCGGAACCTCTTGAACTCGCTCTTCGTGGCAGGGGTAACCACCTTGGTTGCCCTGCTCTTCGGGGTGTTCGCGGCGTATGCCTTGTCCAGGCTCGAATTCCGCTTCAAGTTCCTGGTCCTCGGCTTTGTCCTCGGGGCATCGATGTTCCCGGGCGTGGCCTTGGTGACGCCGTTGTTCCAGCTGTTCACCAACATCGGCTGGTACGGCACCTATCAGGCGCTGATTATTCCAAACATCTCGTTTGTGCTCCCCCTGACGGTCTACACCTTGACGTCCTTCTTCCGGGAAATGCCGTGGGAGCTGGAGGAATCAGCCCGGATTGATGGCTGCACCCAGGGTCAGGCATTCCGCAAGGTGATCATGCCGCTCGCGGCGCCAGCCGTGTTCACCACAGCCATCCTGGCGTTCATCGCATCGTGGAATGAGTTCCTCATCGCGAGCCAGCTGTCCAATGACCAGACCAAGACCGTTACGGTGGCTATCGCCTACTTCGCCGGTGCCCAGGCCCACCAGGAGCCGTACACCGCCGTCATGGCAGCCGGAACAGTTGTGACGATTCCGCTGGTGATCCTCGTGCTGATCTTCCAGCGCAAGATCGTGGCGGGCCTGACAGCCGGCGCCGTCAAATGACGCAAACTCCGGATTCGGCCGGGCCGTCCCTCGGCGGCCCGGCCAAGGAGCAGCACACGCGAGTGAAATCGGCGGAAGATTTCGACCTCGTGATAGGTTTTCTCGGCTTTTGGGCCTTGGTCCTGCTGGTGATCACGGTGGCTGCCGAGCTCACGGCCCAGCCCGCATTGGGCTGGGCCCTGGGCCTGCTCGCAGTGTTGCTGGCCCTGTGGGGGATGCTTCGGCTTCGCCGGCGGCTCCCCGCGCGGACATCCAGGCGCATCACGTGAGTAGCGAGCGGAAATAAGTAGCGCGGAATCGGCGGAAGGCAACCAAGCGGAATACGCTGGTTATCTGCCGTCTGGGAAGGAACCCCCGGCTTCCGCACGGATTCTTTGAGGGGGCTTGAGTGGCAAAAACGAGTGAACGGTCCCAGCGTGGCGGCCACGCCGGAGCCAGCATTGAGGACGTCGCACAGGCCGCAGGCGTTTCCACCGCCACCGTTTCCCGCGCAGTGCGCGGCCTTCCCCGGGTGTCTCCGGCTACCCGGGAGAAGATCCTGCGGGTCGCGGGAGAACTCGGGTATGTGGCGTCGTCGTCCGCTTCGGGACTGGCCACGGGCCGCACCAAGACGATCGGTGTCCTGGCCCCTTACGTGGACCGCTGGTTCTTCTTCAAGGCGATCGAGGGTGTAGACCGCGAGCTCCACGCTCGCGGCTACAACCTCTCCTTGTTCAACCTTGGCGGGCAGCGCGGAGCACGGGAACGGCTCTTCAGCAAGACGATGGTCTATAAGCAGATCGATGCTCTCCTGGTCCTCTGTATGTCCCTGACGTCCGAGGAAATCGCCGATCTCCAAAGGATCGAAATCCCCTTGGTGATTGTCGGCGGTCCAGTGGAGGACTGCCCGAGCATCGGCATCGACGATTACGCTGCCTCGGTGGAAGCCACCATGCATCTGTTGAATCTCGGCCACCGGGAGATCGCGCTGCTCCATGGCCAGGACGATTCCGACCTGAACTTCACCGTGCCGCGACTGCGCGTTGACGGTTTCACGGATGCCATGACGAGCGCGGGCTTCTCCATGCCTCCGGAATGGGACATTTTCGGAAACTTCACTGTGGGCAGCGGCCAGGAAGCCTTCGACGAGCTCTGGAGCAAGCCCGGGCCGAAACCGACGGCGATCTTCTGTGCTTCCGATGAAATGGCCATGGGAGCCATGTTGCAGGCGCGGCGCCGTGGCGTCCGCGTACCGGAAGAATTGTCCATCATCGGCATTGACAACCATGAATTCGCCGAGGCCATGGGCCTGACAACCGTGGCCCAGGACCCCGTTGAACAAGGCCAACTGGGCACGCGCATGCTGTTGGACGAATTGGCCGGGGCCGCGGGTTCCGTGCGGTCCATGAAAGCACCCCACCGGCTGATCGTGAGGGAAACCACCGCACCGCCCCGCCCCAGGGACTAGCCCGCTCCGCGAGCCAAGACGACGCGAACAGAGCTAGGAAGCCCGGGCCAGCTGCCTGATGGGGATCCAGCGGGAAGCCAGCCTCCGATAAGCAGCGGCCGCTCCCGTCATGTCTCCCTCGGCCAGGCATTCGATGCCGAGCCTGACATCCATAGGCGATTCATCCGGGTACACCTTGTCCGCCACGGCGCCATAATCCAGCTCGACCATTGACTGCACATGGAACAACTCAAGCCATTCGGTGAGCTGGGTGAGGTCGTCCAGCATGTCCAGGTCCGGGGCGGCGAGGGCGAGGTTGGCTACGGCAAATCGTGCACGGTCCAAGGCATCCGTCAATGAGGCCCAGACCCTGACCGTCAGGATGCGGCCGCCTGATTCCACCACATCCTTGCGGTCCGATTCCTGGAACAGCGAGAACCAGCTGAAGGGGATGCCCCACGTTGAAGCCCTGGTGTGCACGCGCTTCGCGTCATGGCTGGCGTTGATTCGGTCGATGCGTGCCTGATGGCGGTCTCGCTGGTCCACAGGGATAAGAAGGTCCGCAAGCGGTCCGTGGATACCTTCCATGAGGGCGTTGGCCGCCAATCCTGCCCGGATGACCAGCTGGCTGGGGCAGTAAAGCAGCCGTCCGGCGTCGGGGTCGTTCCGATCTCCGGAAGGAACCCGGGTGATGCGGACCAGATCGGTGCTGCCGGTGGGGAAAGGGTCCCCGCCCTTGCGGGTGACCCGTCCGAGGGAAGCGAGCAGCTCGGCATTTTCGACGGCGGCCCGCGAACCGCTGCGGGTACCGCTCGCCACGAGCTGCTGCCGCTGGTCCTCGGGGAACGCCTCGAGCGGTTCGTAGACGCGCAACGCTGAAGAGAAGGGCAGCCCTGCCTGGCTTCCATATAGCTTTCCGCTCATAGCGGGCCCGCCTCCTCCGTCATTGTTGCTGCTCAGTCCGTAAGCTCCACGATCACAGGAGCGTGGTCCGAGGCGCCCTTGCCCTTGCGCTCCTCGCGGTCGATCGACGCTCCCGTGACGCGCGCGGCCAGCGCGGGGGAGGCCATGACGAAGTCGATGCGCATGCCCTCTTTCTTGGGGAACCGCAGCTGCGTGTAGTCCCAGTAGGTGTAGACGCCGGGACCTGGAGTGTAGGCGCGGGCGACGTCGGTGAAACCGGCCGCCTCGAACGCCCGGAAGGCCTCGCGCTCGGGTTCGCTGACGTGGGTGAGTGCGTTCGCCCTGAAATAGTCGATGTCCCAGACATCCTCGTCCAGCGGCGCGATGTTCCAGTCGCCCATGAGCGCCACCTGGGTCTCTGGGTTCTCCGTGATCCAGCCGGCGGCATGGCCCTTCAGGGTGTCCAGCCACTTGAGCTTGTACGGCATGTGTTCGTCATCCAGGGAACGGCCGTTGGGAACGTACAGGCTCCACACCCGGACCCCGCCACACGTTGCGGCAATGGCACGGGCTTCCTGGACAGGATCCTTGCCGGCCTTTCCGAAGGCGGGCTGGTCAACAAAGGTGCGTTCGACGTCGTCGAGCCCTACACGCGAGGCGATCGCCACACCGTTCCATTGGCTCAGGCCGAAGTGCGCAACCTCGTAGCCCATGCGCTCGAAGAGCTCCCACGGAAAGTTGTCATCTTTGCACTTGGTTTCCTGCATGGCCAGGACGTCGCAGTCACTGCGCTGCAGCCAAGCCTCGACGCGGTCGGCACGTGCGCGGAGCGAATTCACATTCCAGGTAGCTATCTTCACAGCCACTAACTTACCGAACTTGGGACCTGGCGCATCCCCCTGGGGTGGATTGCTCCCGCAGGGGCTAATGGGCGAGCATCACCGAAGAGGAAGCGCGCCTGCGGAGTTTGATGCCGGAGGCGATCAACAGAACGCCACTGACCGCGGCATATGTCGCGAGGAGCGCCACCACGCCCAGGAATCCCGCGCCCGGATTGACGAGCACAAAAAGTCCAAAAACGGTGGTGACCAACCCGGTCAACATCCAGATCCACCAAGCCCTGACTGTCGTCCTGATGTCCCTCGCAAGGATGATCTGCGAAATCCCGAGGATCAAGGCCCATGCTCCGATGAGGAAGCCAAGCGCCGCGGCGGTGATGCCAGGCCAAGAAACCGCCACGAGCCCGGTCGCGACGGAGATGAAGCCGCCAATCATGCTCCAGCGGGAGTGGCGCGCAGGGTCGTAGAAGTAGTGGGCCATGTCAGTGAGTCCGTCGGTGATGGCGTAGACGCCGAACACATAGACGAGGGCAAATACCGTGGCGACCGGCAGGGAAGCAACCAAGAAGGCCAAGAGAAGGGCCAGGGCTCCCCGGAAAATGAGCGCCGTTCCAGAATGCTGGAACAACTTGCGTCCTGCGGTGTCGGACATAGGGTCAGTTTAGACCCGGCGCGGTAGCTGGTGAAGTGGCCAGCGGTCTTCGTCTACTGCACGGAACCACCGCTTAGTTATCGGCGGGTGTAGTGGGCGATGATCACGCCCTTGGTGGTGGTGACGGAGTCGGTGAGCTCGAACTCGGTCAGCGGGGCTGGGCCTTCGAACAGCCGCGTCCCGGTACCCAGGGTCAGTGGGTGGATCAGCAGCGTGAAGTTGTCTATGAGCCCGGCGGCGTGCAGGGAGCGGACAAGCGACGCGCTGCCGATGATCGTCAGATCGTTGCCCGGCTCGGCCTTGAGCTTGGCCACCGTCTCGGCGGCCTCGCCTGAGAGCAGAACGGAGTTCTGCCAGGCATCGGCGTTCTCCAGCGTCCTTGACACAACGTACTTCGTGGCTGCGTTCATGTACGCGGTGAACGGGTTGTCGTCGGCGCGGGTGCTCCAGGCGGTGATGAAGTCGGTCCAGGTCCGGTGTCCGAACAGCATGTCCGTGGGTTTCGCCATGCCCTTGCCCATCTCACGGCCCATGACCTCGTCGTTGTACTTGCCGCCCCACCCACCGTGGGTGAAGCCACCGCGGGTGTCCTCGTCCGGACGGCCCAGTCCCTGGATGACTCCGTCGAGGGTGATGGACAACGTGGCATTGATCTGGCGCATGACGTGCTCCCTTGCTTCTGCGGACCGCTCTCTGCGGCCCGGTCACCCCCTATACGAATGGCGACCGGCCAAATCGACACCAGCATCCGAATTTTTTCTTAGCGCATCCCCTCGCGGCGAATGGCCACTGCAATCGCGGCCGCCCGTGTCTCGACGCCGAGCTTGGCGTAGATGTGCGCCAAATGCGTTTTGACCGTGGCCTCGGAAATGAACAGGCGTTTGCCGAGCTCACGGTTGCTGAGGCCTTGGATGAGGAGGCTGAGCAGTTCGGCTTCCCGCGGGGTGAGGACCTCGTCCGGGTTGCGCAATTGCTGGAACAACTTGCTGGCCACAGGTGCGCTCATGACGCTCTTGCCTTGCGCCGCGCCCCGGACCGCAGCGAAGATCTCCTCCGGCGCGGCGTCCTTGAGCACGTAGCCCATGGCACCTGCGTCCACGGCCCTCACGATGTCGGCATCGGAATCATAGGTAGTGAACACCAGTACCGCTTGCTGCTTGCTCGCTTGACGCAGGCGCTTGATCGCCTCGATTCCGTCCATGCCCTGGCCCATGGCGAGGTCCATCATGACGACGTCGGCCGGGTGCTGTTGCGCTACAGCGAGGGCTTCCTCTCCGGATGCGGCTTCTGCGACGACGGTGATGTCCGGCTGGGTGCCGAGCAAGGCCTTGAGTCCGCTGCGGACCACCAAATGGTCATCGACGAGCAGGACCGAAACGGGGTTCATGGAGTGTCTTTCTTGATGGGCGCCTGGTTTGCCCTGCTGGGTTCCATAACGGGCAGCGGCAGTTGCGCGGCCACGACGGTTCCTTCTCCAGGGGAGCTCTCCACTGAAAATACTCCGCCGAGTCGTTCCACCCGTTGGCGCATGGCACGTAGACCGTAACCTCCCTTTTCCGACGGCGGAGGTACCGCAGCGGGATCAAAGCCGCGGCCGTCGTCGAACACGTCAAGGGTGACAGCCCCGGGAAGGAATCCCAGCGTCAAACTGGCGTGCTCAGCGTGGGCGTGGAGTTTGATGTTGGCCGCCGCGCTCTGGGTCACGCGCACCAGGGCATGGCGGACCTCGTCGGGTACCGGGCGGGGATCGCCGGTGACGAGGAGGACTACGGAGCCGAGGTATTGGCGCGCGGCCTGTTCGAGGGCCTGGGGCAGCGGTCCGTTCTCCAGCCCGGGAGCGGAAAGTTCGTGGACCAGGCTGCGGGTGTCGGCCAGGTTCTGCCGTAGGAGCGTCCCGGCCCTCTGCACTTCCGCTTTCGCTCCCTCTTCAGGCCACGACCGTTGCGCGGCTTCGAGCAGCAGCAGGCTGCTGGCGAGGCCTTGCGTGACGGTGTCATGGATTTCCCGCGAAACACGCTCGCGCTCCGCGGTGATCCCGGCTGCGCGTTCGCTGGCGGCCAGGCGTTCCTGTGCTTGGGAGACGTCGGCATGGAGTCGGCGTTGCAGCGCGGCGTCCTGCTCGATTCGGTCGTAGACCAACGTGAGCAGAACCGCAGCGGCTATGGGCCCGAGCAGCATAGCTACGTCGGTGTCGCCGCTGAGGCGGAACAGCCCGATGGCCGTTGCAATTGCCGTCAAACCCGCGGCCAGATAGGCGATCCAACCGCTGAAGGCCGCGCGCGACAGGAAAAACAAAGCCAAGGAGCACCACGCAAAACTCGGTGCGGCGATGACCAGCACAGCCCAGGCGAGCACGAGCGCCACCATCCACAACAGCCACGGCTGGCGCCGCTTGACCAGCACCGCCACCACTGCATAGAGAATGCAGACCGCGGCCGCCAGGGCCACTGTCCAGAGATTGTCGGCCGGGCTGTGCCGCAGGACGTAGCGCACGCCGGATGCCACCATGAGCACGGCGAAGCTGAGGTGAACCACTGCATCAATCGGGCCCAGGGTGGGGCGGAAGGCAGCGGCGCGGGAGGCCGTCCCGTTCGGAGATTCCGGCATTCTTCCCATGCTAGGCGCGTTCCGGTCGCCGGTCTCTCCGCCTTTTGGCTGATACCGGGAGCGGAAAGGATGAGGCCAGGCGCGACGAGCGCCGGATGTGCGGAGGAAGCCCTGCCGGAAGCATGGAAATGTACCCGTTGCCGACCTCCCGGAGGACCACCATGAAGAAGTCCAACAAGATCTTCGCCGTCGCTGCCGCAGGAGCTTTGCTCCTGACCGGCGGGGCAACCGCCGTCGCGAATGCCGTGACGCCCGCCGCCGCAAAGATCGCGACTGCCACCGTCGACGTCAATCCCTCGGCGGAAAACGTTGTCTCCCAGAATCGCATCACCGTCGGGGCATCCAGCCAGGCTGTCAACGCTGCTTTGGCGAAGTGCCAGGCCGACAAGCTTCCGTTCGTCACGGTTGCGCTCGTGGACCGCTTCGGAACAGTGCAGGCCTTGCTCCGCGGCGACAATGCGGCCGAACACACCATCGAGGCCGCCAAGCAGAAGGCCTACACCGCAGCCGCCTTCGGTGCCCCGACGAGCGAACTGGCCAAGAGGATCAATGGCAACGGACCGTCGATCGCCGACCTCCCGGGCACTCTTTTCCTCCCGGGTGGCGTGCCGCTCAAGGTGAACGGCGTCTCGGTGGCGGGAATCGGCGTCGGCGGCGCACCGGACGGCGCCCTTGACGAAGCGTGTGCAGCAGCCGGTGCGGCGGTGCTTGCGGCGCAGTAGGGAAGCGGCGTCAAGTTGGGGGCGAGGGCGCCGGCCCCCGCCCCGCCCGCTTCGCGGTGCCCACCACACCCGGGCAGGGGCCGCCGCCCTCGCTTAGACAGCCTCCAAAACTGAGACGTAGTTCGCGATGCCAACGCCGCCCATGTTCTGTACGGCGCCGCGGCGGGCGTTGGGCAGTTGCATGGCGCCGGCGGTTCCGGTGAGCTGCATGGCCGCGATGACGTGCTGTGATACGCCGGTGGCGCCCACGGGGTGGCCCTTGGCCTTGAGCCCGCCGGACACGTTGACGGGCAGCTTGCCGTCCTTGTAGACCCAGCCCTCCTGCACTGCCCTGGAGCCTTCGCCGCGCGGCGTGAGTCCCATGGCCTCGTACATGATCAGTTCGGCGATCGTGAAGCAATCGTGCACTTCGGCGAAGTCCAGTCCGCCGATCCCGACGCCCGCCATCCCCAGCGCGCGCTCCCAGGAGACCCGCGTAGCGGCGAACTCCGTGGGGTCGCGGCGCTCTGGCGGGAAGAAGTCGTTCGCGTGCCCGAAGCCCGCCAACCGTACGGGTTCGGTAGCAGCGCCCGACGCCGGGCCGAGGGATAGCACGACGGCGGCGGCGCCGTCGGACACGGGGGAGCAGTCAGTGCGGCGCAGCGGTTCGGCGACCATGGGGTTTTTCTCGGAAACCGTCCGGCAGAACTCCTCGCCGAAGTCCCGATGCATCTGCGCGTAGGGGTTGTCCATGCCGTTGTGGTGGTTCTTCGCGGCGATGGAACCAAGGATGTCGCCCAAGCCGCCGGCAAAACCAGAGCCTTCGATGCCCGCGGCATACCGCTTGTCGTAGTGCTTGGCCACCTCGGCGAACAGTCCCGTGAAGCCAGTGGTGGATGCCTTGCCTGCCATTTCGTAGGACGCGCCGAGGAGGGCTGCGCCAACGACGTCCGCCCCCGCATCCGTCATCTTCTCGGCCCCGATCACCAGGACGTTGCGGGCAGTGCCGGCCAGCACGGCCTTCACGCCCTGCTGGAACGCTGCGGAACCGGAAGCGCAGGCGTTTTCGGTCCTGGTTGCGGGCACGTTGGAAAGATCTTCGGACAGCTGGAGGGCAAGCGAGGACGTGAAGCCCAGGGGCTGCATGCCGGAGTTGAACTGGCCGAGGTATATCTCGTCGATGTCCCGGGGCTCAAGGCCTGAGTTCTGGATGGCCTCCGCGGACACCTGGACGATCAGGGACTCGAGCGTCTCGTCCGTGAGCTTGCCGAACTTGCTGTGTCCCCAGCCGGTGAGCAGGACATCTTTGCCGAACTGGTCTTTCAGGCTCATGCTGTGGCTCCTTCGAGAGCGGGTTCCTCCAAGGAGACCGTGAATGCGGCCTCCGTCTTGCTACGGATCTCCTCCACGGTGACCCCGGGCGCGAGGCGGCTCAGCGTGAGCTGCCGCCCGCCGTCTGTTTCTTGTACGTTCCGCACGAGATCAAATACCGCGAGGTCGCTGACAATCCGGTCCACAACCCCCAACCCGGTCAGCGGCAGGGTGCATTCCCGGACGATCTTGGCGCTCCCGTCCTTGGCGTTGTGCTCGGTGAGGACCACGACGCGCGGGGTCCCGGCCACCAGGTCCATGGCGCCGCCCATGCCCTTGACCATCTTTCCCGGAATGGTCCAGTTGGCGAGGTCGCCGTTGCCGGAAACCTGCATGGCGCCGAGGATGGCAACCTTGACGTGTCCGCCCCGGATCATCCCGAAAGACGTCGCGGAGTCGAAGATGCTGCCGCCGGGCAGGACCGTGACGGTCTGCTTGCCGGCGTTGATGAGGTCGGCGTCTTCCTCGCCTTCATAGGGGAAGGGCCCCATGCCGAGCAGTCCGTTCTCGCTTTGCAGGACAACCCGCACACCTTCAGGCAGGTTGTTGGCAACAAGGGTGGGAATGCCGATGCCGAGATTGACGTAATCACCGTCGTTGAGTTCCTGGGCCGCAATGGCGGCCATCTCGTCGCGGGTCCATGCCATGGTGGTACTCCTTCGCTGGGTTGTTTGCGGTCAGGCCAGGGCGTCAGCGCGCTGGCGGACGGTGCGCTGCTCGATGTCCTTCGCCCGGCCGCTCGCCTGGACCAGCCGTTGGACGTAGACGCCGGGCGTCACGATGTTGTTGGGGTCCAGCTCGCCGGGCTCCACGATCACTTCGGCCTCGGCGATGGTCACGATTCCCGCTGTCGCCACGACCGGGTTGAAGTTCCGGGCCGTGTAGCGGTAGATCAGGTTGCCGTCCGTGTCCGCGGTGTGGGCGTGGACCAGCGCGACGTCGGCGACGATCCCACGCTCTCGGACGTACGTGACGCCGTCGAACTCTTCGAGCGGCTTGCCTTCGGCAACCAGGGTTCCGACGCCGGTCCGCGTGTAGAAGGCGGGGATTCCGGCGCCTCCCGCGCGGAGTCGCTCCGCGAGGGTGCCCTGGGGAGCGAACTCGACCTCAAGCTGGCCGCAGAGATACTGCTCGGCGAAAAGCTTGTTCTCGCCCACGTACGAGGCGATGACCTTGCGGACCTGGCCGGCTTCGATGAGGACGCCGAGTCCCTTGCCGTCAATGCCCATGTTGTTGGAGACCACAGTCAGGTCCTTGACCCCCGAATCGCGGACGGCATCGATGAGGTCCGCAGGGATGCCGCTGAGCCCGAAGCCGCCGACGGCGATCGTCTGGCCGTCGCGCAGGACGTCCTGCAGTGCAACGGCTGCGCTGGGATGGATTTTGGCCATGGCGTTGTCCTCGTCTTTGAGTAGGGTCACTCGGCAGTTATCCACTTTGTGGACACTGTGCTGAGCTAGTCGTCTGGGCTGGTCGTTTGGCAAGGAGCATATGGTGGCCTGGGCGAAGGGTCAACGGCGTCCTATGGGCAGTGAGGCTGAATTCGCACAGTGTGGACGCTAGTCTTTTAAGTGTCCACATTGTGGAGGAAATCTTTGGAGAGGGGTGGAGTTGCCGACTCAGCAGCCACAAATCAAACCCGTGCAGGGCGCCCAGGTGGTGGGGCGGGTCGCCGCGCTCCTCAGGCTCGTGGGACGCAAGCCGGAGGGCATGTCCATCGCTGGCCTGGTCCGCGAGTCGGGGTTGACGCGCCCGACGGTACACCGCTTGCTCGCGTCCCTTGCCGCCGAAGGCCTGCTGGACCACGAGCAGGGGACCGGCAACTGGATCCTGGGGCCTGAGATTTTCCTGTTGGGGTCCGTGGCGGCGGCGCGTTTCCCGTTTGAGGACTTGGCCCGGCCCAGCCTGCGCCGCCTGGCCGGGGAGAGCGGGGAAAGCGCCTTCTATTCCATCCGTCGTGGCCACGAAACGGTATGCGTGCTCCGCGAAGAAGGCAGCTTTCCCGTGCGCTCCTTCGTGTTGCACGAGGGCGTCAGGTTCCCGCTCGGCGTGGCGTCGGCGGGCACCGCGATCATGGCTTTCCTGCCGGACGAGGAGCAGGAACTCGTCTTGTCCAACTGGGGACAGCACGCTGGAGAATTCGCTACAGGCCATACCGAGAGCGTGGTGCGTCGGAACCTTGAGCAGACCCGAATGGTCGGGTATTCGGTGAATCCCGGGTTGGTGCTTGAAGGAAGTTGGGGGATGGCCGCCGCCGTTTTCGACCAACTGGGCCGGCCAATCGGCGCCTTGTCCCTCACGGGCATCGAGCCGCGGTTCCGTCCTGAACGCCAGGAATTCCTCGGCAAGTTGCTCATGGAAGAAGCGCACCGGATGAGCTCCGCTTGAGGCCTTCCAGATTAAGTTTTGAAACTCACCCATCCCCGCAGCCCGCACCTCCGAATAGCTGGCATAAGGACTTAGCCCCGCAAAGGTGAAGTGCTTTCACGCCGGAATCAACCGGCACCGAATGTCAGTCCGTTTGAAGGAGAAATGTCATGCTTGCTACAAAGCGCACGTCTTTTGCGATCGCCGGTCTCGCCGCTTCCGCCCTGCTGGGCCTCACCGCTTGTGGCGGCTCCGCCTCCACGGCTTCACCGTCGTCGGCCGCTCCGAGCTCGTCGTCCACCATGGCGGCGACCCCCTCCGCTTCTGCAAGCGCCGCGATGGACCCGAGCAAAGACCTGGTTGGCCCGGGCTGTGCAGCTTACGCTTCCCAGGTTCCCAGCGGTGCAGGTTCCGTTGCCGGCATGGCTCTCGACCCCGTAGCCGTGGCCGCTTCCAACAACCCGCTGCTCAAGACCCTCACGGCCGCTGTGTCCGGCAAGCTGAACCCCAAGGTGAACCTGGTGGACACGCTCAACGGCAGCCAGTTCACTGTCTTCGCTCCTGTGGACAGCGCCTTCGCCAAGATCCCCGCCGCCACCATCGACAGCCTCAAGACCGACGACGCTCTCTTGAGCAAGATCCTCACCTACCACGTCATCCCCGGCCAGCTGACCCCGGACCAGGTCGTGGGAACCCACAAGACGGTTGAGGGCGACTCCGTGACCGTTACGGGAACCAAGGACGCACTCAAGGTTGACGGAGGCTCTGCCGTGATTTGCGGTGGCGTCCACACCGCCAACGCCACGGTGTACCTGGTTGACAGCGTCCTGATGCCGAAGTAAATATCAACACAGGTCATGCCCCTTAGGATTCGTCTTGAGGGGCATGACCTTTGCAGCAAACCCGAGGGGAAATAGTGAAGCCGTCAATCGTGTGGTTCCGGGACGACCTCCGGGCCACGGACAACCCGGCGCTGCGGGCGGCAGCTGACGACGGTGCCGCCGTCGCGCTCTATGTCCTCGACGAGGAATCGCCGGGCATCAGGCCGCTCGGCGGCGCTTCCCGCTGGTGGCTGCATCATTCCCTGCTTTCCCTTCGCGAAGACCTCGCGGCCCTGGGCGTGCCGCTCTTGTTGCGCCGCGGACCGGCGGCCGAGATCGTCCGGGAAACCGCGACGGCGATGGGATCTGGATCGCTGCACTGGAACCGCCGTTATGGCGAGCCAGAACGAATGCTCGACGCCGGCATCAAGACCTGGACGCGAGAGTCCGGGATGCACGCGGAGAGTTTCCAAGCCTCCTTGCTGCACGAGCCGTGGGCCGTCACCACGAAGCAAGGTGGACCCTTCAAGGTCTTCACGCCTTTTTGGCGGACCGTGTCCGGCTTGGATTTCCGAGAACCGCTGGAAGCCCCGGAACCGGGCCGGGGATTCTCCGGCCAACTGCCTGAATCCGAGAAATTGGACACCTGGGGATTGTTACCGCGGAACCCGGATTGGTCTGCCGGATTGTCCGAAAGCTGGCAGCCGGGTTCGGCCCAGGCCCATGAACTTCTTGATGACTTCCTGGAGCATGGGCTGGCGGACTATTCGGTGAACCGGGATCGTCCGGACCTGCCGGGCAGTAGCCGATTGTCGCCCTTCTTGCGCTGGGGGCAGCTCAGCCCGTTCGAGGTATGGCATGCCCAGCAGAGCCGGCGTCGGGAACTGGGCGATGGCGCCGCGGTCTTCGCCTCGGAACTTGGGTGGCGTGAATTCTGCTGGCACCAATACTTCCATCACCCGGACCTGGCAACGGCCAATTTGCGGCCGGGGTTCGACCACTATCCGTGGGCTTGGCCCGGTGGCCAGGATGCCGGCTCACCAGATGCCGCCGCCCAGGAAACCACCTTCCTCCGCGCATGGCAGGAGGGCCGCACCGGGTTCCCCTTGGTGGACGCCGGCCAGCGGCAATTGTGGCACTCGGGATGGATGCACAACCGGGTTCGCATGGTCTCCGCCAGCCTCTTGGTGAAGAACCTTGGCGTGCACTGGCAAGTGGGCGAGCAATGGTTCTGGGACACCCTGGTGGATGCCGATCCTGCCTCGAATCCTGCGAACTGGCAGTGGGTAGCGGGTTCCGGTGCGGACGCTTCACCCTTCTTCCGGATCTTCAACCCGGAGACCCAGGCCGCGAAATTCGATCCCCACGGCAGCTACGTTGGCCAGTGGATCCCCGAGCTGTCCACGGCGGACTATCCGGAGCCGGTGGTTGACCTTAAAGCCTCGCGGCGGGAGGCGCTGGATGCCTACGGCTCGCTCCCGCGTTGAGCCGGGCCGCCTGGGCAGCAACTGAAGTCCTCTAGAAATTAGTAGGAAGTCCGAGTATATTCGGGATCAAAGACGTCCCGGAGCGCAGTTGGACATGTGCTTTCGAGGCCGATGGCGGGCATTTCCCCCTATGCAAAGGAGCATTCCATGGTGCGCGAACTTTCCCACTACATTGACGGCCAGAGGATCGACGGGACCTCCACTCGCTTTGGCGATGTCTACAATCCTTGCACCGGCGAGGTCCAGGCACGGCTTCCCTTGGCCAGTGCTGACGAGGTCAGGAACGCCATTGCGAGCGCGGAGAAAGGCCAGCTCGAATGGGGCGCCATGAACCCGCAGCGCCGTGGCCGGATCCTGCTGAAGTTCGTGGACCTGGTCAACGAACACATGGACGAACTCGCCACGCTCCTTTCCTCCGAGCACGGCAAGACCTTCCCCGATGCAAAGGGTGACATCCAGCGCGGCATCGAGGTGGTGGAGTTCGCCGCCGGCGCGCCCCACCTGCTCAAGGGTGAATTCTCGGACAACGCAGGCACGGGCATCGACGTCCACTCGCTGCGCCAGCCGCTCGGCGTCGTCGCGGGCATTACGCCTTTCAACTTCCCTGCCATGATTCCGCTCTGGAAGTCCGGCCCCGCACTGGCTGCCGGCAACGCCTTCATCCTCAAGCCTTCTGAGCGCGATCCGTCCGTGCCGCTGCGCCTGGCAGAACTTTTCACCGAGGCGGGATTGCCGGACGGCGTCTTCAACGTCATCAATGGCGACAAGGAAGCCGTGGATACCCTCCTCGAGGATCCGCGCGTGAAGGCCATCGGCTTCGTCGGATCCACGCCGATTGCCCAGTACATTTACGCCACGGCCGCTGCCCACGGGAAGCGCGCCCAGTGCTTCGGTGGCGCCAAGAACCACATGGTGATCATGCCCGACGCCGATCTCGACATGGCCGCGGATGCCCTCATCGGTGCCGGCTTCGGCTCCGCCGGCGAGCGTTGCATGGCGATTTCGGTGGCCGTACCCGTTGGCCAGGAGACGGCTGATCAGCTCGTCTCCAAGTTGCAGGACCGCATCAAGGCCCTGAAGGTGGGTCCCAGCCTGGCCGCGGATTCGGACTTCGGACCTGTCGTCGCCGCCTCGGCGAAGCACCGTATCGAGGGATACATCCAAGCGGGCGTCGACCAGGGCGCCACACTCGTCACCGATGGGCGCGACCTGAAGGTGGACGGATACGCCGGAGGTTTCTGGGTTGGCCCGACCCTCTTCGACAACGTCACGAAGGACATGTCCATCTACAAGGAGGAGATCTTCGGCCCGGTCCTGAGCGTCCTCCGCGCAGCTGACTACGAAGAAGCGCTGCGGCTCTGCTCCGAGCACGAGTTCGGCAACGGCGTCGCGATCTTCACCCGCGACGGCGACGCCGCCCGCGACTTCGCGAGCCGCGTCGAGGTCGGCATGGTGGGCATCAACGTCCCCATTCCCGTCCCGATTGCCTACTACACCTTCGGCGGCTGGAAGGCCTCGGGCTTCGGCGACCTGAACCAGCACGGCGCGGACGCCTTCCGCTTCTACACCAAGACCAAGACGGTCACCACCCGTTGGCCCTCCGGCATCCGCCAGGGCGCCAGCTTCGTGATGCCGGCCGGCAGCTAATGGCGGAGGTTCTGTTCGAGAAGCGGGGCCACCTCGGCGTCGTTACTTTGAACCGTCCCCAGGCGGTCAACGCGCTCACAGCCGGCATGGTGCACGCCATGCTGGAGCAGCTCACGGCCTGGGCGGTCGACGACGACATCAAGACAGTTTTGGTGCACGGCGCCGGGGATCGCGGGTTATGCGCGGGCGGAGACATCGTGGCGATCTACGACGACATGCTGCGCCACGGCGACCAGACCGCCGACTTCTGGGCTGCGGAGTACCGCCTGAACTCGCTCATTGCCCGGTACCCGAAGCCGTACGTGGCTTTCATGGACGGGCTGGTCCTTGGCGGCGGGGTCGGGATCTCGGCCCACGGCTCCGTCCGTGTGGTCACCGAGCGGACCCGTACCGGCATGCCGGAAACCACTATCGGTTTTGTGCCCGACGTCGGCGGAACCCTTCTGCTGTCCCGCTCACCGGGCGAGTCTGGCACCCACGCAGCCCTCACGGGTGCCCACTTGAGCGGGGCCGACGCCCTGTTTCTTGGGCTCGCGGACCACTTCGTCCCGTCCGAAAGCCTGCCCGCGCTCGCGGAAGCGCTGGAAAGCGCGACGGCGGAGGCCGCCGTCGGGCGCTTTGTGCAGGAACCGCCGGCCTCGGCACTGTCCGGCCAGCTCGAGTGGATCGATGCCGCCTATGCCTCCGACGACGCTGAGGAAATTATCGCCAGGCTGCGCGACGCCGAGGGGGATGCCGCTGCCGCCGCGGACACGATCGAGACGAAGTCGCCCACGGCCGTGAAAGTCACCCTGGAATCGTTGCGGCGCGTCCGGGGGCTCTCCCTCGAGGAAGCCTTGGAACAGGAATACCGCGTTGGCTTGCGATGCCTGACCGGACCGGATTTTCGCGAGGGGATCCGCGCCCAAGTGGTGGACAAGGACCGCAACCCCCAGTGGAAGCCAGCCTCCCTGGCGGAGGTGTCGCCAGCCGCCGTCGAGGGCTTCTTCGCATCGCTCGGCGACCGTGAACTCAAACTTCATTCAAAGGAGTCCGACCATGTCTGAAAACGCAGCTTCCGGCACCATCGCTTTCCTCGGCCTTGGCCACATGGGCGGCCCCATGGCCGTGAATCTTGTCAAAGCCGGGCATCAAGTGGTGGCGTACGATCCCGTCACGGCAGCACTTGAGGCGGCCCGTGAACACGGCATTGCCACGGTGGATTCCGCTTCCGAAGCCGTTGCGGGGGCATCCGTTGTCCTGACGATGCTGCCCAGTGGCAAGCACGTCCTGGACGCTTACCGGGGAGTGGACGGGGCGCCCGGCCTGCTCTCCGTGGCTGCCCCGGACACACTGTTCCTCGACTGCTCCACCATCAACGTCGACGAGGCCCGCGAGGCAGCAGCCATTGCCCTGGACGCCGGCCACCGCTCCGTGGACGCGCCCGTTTCCGGAGGCGTGGTGGGTGCCGAAGCAGGAACCCTGACCTTCATGGTGGGGGCGCTGCCCGAGGACTTCGAAACGGTGAAGCCGATCCTGGAACTCATGGGCCGGAGGATCGTGCACTGCGGAGACCACGGAGCCGGGCAGGCCGCCAAGGTCTGCAACAACATGATCCTGGGCGTGTCCATGATCGCCGTTAGCGAGGCGTTCGTCCTGGGCGAGAAGCTGGGCCTGACGCACCAAGCGTTGTTCGATGTCGCCTCCAACGCCTCCGGGCAGTGCTGGGCGTTGACCACCAACTGCCCGGTTCCCGGACCGGTTCCCACGAGCCCGGCCAACCGCGACTACCAACCCGGATTCGCCGGAGCGCTCATGGCGAAGGACCTCCGGCTCGCGGTCAACGCGCTTGAGAGCACCGGAGTCGACGGGCAAATGGGGCACCTGGCATCGAAGATTTATGACGCTTTCGCCGCCGAAGGCGGAGCCGGGCGTGACTTCTCCGGCATCATCACGGACATCCGGGACAAGTCCGCCAAGTAGCCTTGGCGGGTAGGACACAACTGGGCAACCGACAAAACTGAGCAACCGACAAAAGGGGCACGGCTTGGCGCAGCAGTATGAAAACATCCTGGTGGAACTCCGTGGACGGGTGGGTTTGGTGACCCTGAACCGGCCGAAGGCGCTCAATGCGTTGAACCAGGCCACCATGAATGAGATCGTGGCCGCCGTGTCGGACATGGACGCGGATCCCGGAGTGGGTGCCGTGGTGATCACCGGCTCGGAAAAGGCCTTCGCGGCCGGAGCCGACATCAAGGAGATGGCATCCAAGGGGTACATGGAAATGTACGCCGCCGACTGGTTCCGTGGTTGGGAAAACCTCACCCGCCTGCGCATTCCCGTGATTGCCGCAGTGTCGGGCTTTGCCTTGGGTGGAGGTTGTGAACTTGCCATGATGTGCGATTTCATCATTGCCGGGGACAACGCCAAGTTCGGCCAACCGGAAATCAACCTCGGTGTCATTCCCGGCATGGGCGGCTCGCAGCGGTTGACCCATGCCGTGGGCAAGGCCAAGGCGATGGACATGGTCCTCACGGGCCGGTTCATGGGCGCCGAGGAAGCGGAACGGGCAGGACTTGTTTCCCGCGTCGTGCCGGCCGATTCCGTGGTGGAAGAGGCACTGAAGGCCGCCGAAGTGATCGCATCCAAGTCCAAACCGGTTGCCATGGTGGCGAAGGAAGCCGTCAATGCCGCCTTCGAAACCGGCCTCTCCCAGGGCGTTTTGTTTGAGCGTCGGATCTTCCACTCATTGTTCGCCACCGAGGACCAAAAAGAGGGCATGGCTGCGTTCAACGAGAAGCGTCAGCCGGAGTTCAAACACCTTTAGGGTCCGCCCAAAACGGCGCTGGGCCCACGCCGGCAGGGTTCCCTAGCCGAACTTGTGAGGCGAGGGGGGCCGGTGGGGAGCAGTGGATGGCCCATTTGCGGCTCCGAGCTCGACCGGGAGTTCGAGCGCGTGGCCGTATTGGGACCAGCCGCCCGTGAAGAGCCGGCCGTGTCCAAGACCGGCATACTCCAAGGCCAAGAGATTGTGGCAAGCCGTCACCCCGGAGCCGCAATAGCTGATGACGTTCTCTGCAGACGTGATACCCGCCTTGGCGAAGATGCGCAGCAACTCGGCCTTGCTGCGCAGTTTCCCGGCGGGGCCAAGGTTCTCCCTGCACGGGACGTTCCTCGCGCCGGGCACATGCCCCGGCCGTGGATCGATGGGGTCCTGCCTGCCCTCGAAGCGGTCACGGTTGCGTGCGTCCACCGCGAGGTTCGTTTCGATCGAGAGTTCGTGGATCTCCGCCAGTCGGTTGCTCGGCCACGGTTTGGCAGTGAAATCACCCGCGAGCCTCGAAGGGTGTTCGGTTTCCAGGGGCCCTTCGTAGCTGCCCAGCCCACCATCCAGAAGAGCTGAGCTGTGGCCTGTGGCGCGCAGCATCCAGACCAAGCGTGCGGCGATGACCCCGCCGGCGTCGTCGTAAGCCACCACGATATTGTCGTCGCTGATTCCCAATTCCCGCATCCCCAGGGCGAAATCATGCGACGCGGGCAGCGGGTTCCGTCCTTCGAGTGGCGATCCCTCCGCCGAGAGCCATCGATCCAGATCGACAAAGACGGCGCCGGGGATGTGCCCGCGGTCGTAAGCTTCCCGGCCGGAGCGTCCGTCGAGGTACCAGCGCACATCGGCCAGCACCACGCGGCGACGGTTTTGAGACAACCATTCGAGATCGACAAAGGGTTCCACAGCTGAATTCTGCATAGCCACAATGCTAGGACCGAGTCTCACTATTTGATATATGAATCTCATAATGTGGTCGGCCGGTGCAATTAGAGCCTTGTGGCCATCGCAAGCCCGGCGTAGAGTCCAGCTGCCAATCGATGCGAGGAGTGGACCATGGGGCAGCTGGTTGTTCAGGAATTCGTGACGGCGGACGGTTTTGCAGCCGATGCCAACAATGAGTTCAGAGCCTACGAATTGCTCGAAGGAGGGACCGCCGAATTCGACCGCAACCAACTGGAGTGGCTGGACTCCGTGGACGCCATGGTGCTTGGCGGCTCGACCTACCGCATGTTCGCGGAGTTCTGGCCGACGCCGGCATCGGCAGGGGAAATCATCGCACCTGCGCTGAACGGGCTGCGCCGATACGTGTTTTCAAGGACCCTTGAGAAGGCGCCATGGGGCGATTTTCCGGAGGCCACCGTTGAAGGTGGTGATGCTGTGGAGGCGATCCGCAGAATCAAGCGCGAGACCGACGGCGCCATTGTCCTCTGGGGCAGCCTCACCTTGAGTGAAGCGTTCTTCAAGGCCGGCGAAGTGGATGTCCTGCGCCTCGTGGTCATGCCTGTGGCGATCGGGGCGGGACGCGGCGTGTATCCCGCCGGCCAGGCCCCGGCGTTGCTGAGCCTGACGGGCGCGAAGACCTACGATCAGGGGTTGATCGAACTCGAGTACAGGGTCCGCCCCAACTAATCAGTCGGTAAAGTCGCCCGCGGCCTTGCGGAAGTCTCCGAGCACGCGGATCAGGTGCTCGACGTCGTCGTCCCCGAAACCGGACTGGCCGAACACCTCGCTGTTGAGTGCCGTCGTCGCGCGCTTCGCGATGGTGCGGCCCTCCGCGGTGAGCTCGATCAGCGTGGTGCGCCCGTCGGTGGGGTGCGGGGAGCGGACCACGAGTGCCGCCTTTTCGAGGCGGTCGACGGCGTTGGTCACCGACGTCGGATGCACCTGGAGCAGCGCGCTGGCTTTGTTCATGGGCAACGCGCCGCTGCGCGCGAAACTCAGCAGCGCCAGGAGCTCGTAACGCGCGAAGGTCAGGCCGAACGGCTTCAGCACGCCCTCGATCCGCGCCAGCAGGATCTGCTGAGTGCGCATGATCGCGGTGATGGCCGCCATGGGCGCGGCGACTTCGCCCCAGCCGTGGCGTTCCCAGTTTCGCTGGGCGTCGGCGATGGGGTCGCGGGGGAGCGGGCTGCCCACGGTGCCTCCTGACATTGCTTGGCTGCCTATTCTTTCAGACTCGGGAACTCGTCCTCGGTGTACTCGACGCCCAATCCGGCGGGCAGCGGCCCGTCGCCGTGGCGGGCCACCTCCGTGCCTCGAAGTTCGACACGCCGGATCTTGCCGGAAATCGTCTTGGGCAACTCGCCGAATTCGAGCCGACGGATGCGCTTGAACGGCGCCAGGTGCTGCCGGCAGTACCTGAGGATGTCCTCCGCCACGGCCGGGCCGGGCTCGTACCCGGCGGCGAGCACTACGAAGGCTTTGGGCACCGAAAGCTTGACCGGATCAGGAGAGGGCACGACGGCGGCCTCCGCCACTGCGGGGTGTTCGATCAGGACGCTTTCGAGTTCGAAAGGCGACAAGCGGTAGTCGGAGGATTTGAAGACATCGTCTCCGCGGCCCACGTAGGTAATGACGCCGTTCCCGTCCCGGCTGGCCATGTCGCCCGTGTGGTAGTAACCCTCGCGGAAAGCCTCGGCCGTCTTTTCCGGGTCGCCGAAGTAGGACTTCATGAGCCCCACGGGGCGGGGGTCCAAGCGCAAGCACAGTTCGCCGTCGTCGGCCTCTTCGCCGGTGGTCGGATCAACGAGCACCACGTCGTAACCAGGCAGCGGCCGTCCCATGGAGCCGGTCTTGACCGGTTGCCCCGGGGTATTGGCGACCTGGACGGTTGACTCCGTCTGGCCGAAACCGTCGCGGATGGTCTGACCCCAGGCCCTCTCCACTTGCCCGATTACCTCGGCGTTGAGGGGTTCGCCCGCCGAAACCACCTTGGTGGGCGGGGTTTTGAGCAGGGTCAGGTCAGCCTGGATGAGCATCCGCCACACGGTGGGCGGGGCACAGAAACTCGTGACGCCTTCTCGCCCCATCTGCTCCATGAGGGCCTTGGCATCGAAGCGATCGTAGTTGTAGACGAAGACGCAGGCCTCGGCGATCCACGGCGTGAAAACGTTCGACCACGCGTGCTTGGCCCAGCCGGGGGAAGCCACATTGAGGTGGACGTCTCCGGGTTCCAGGCCGATCCAGTACATCGTGGAGAGGTGCCCCACCGGGTATGAGGTGTGGGTGTGCTCCACCAGTTTGGCCCGCGACGTGGTCCCGGAGGTGAAGTAGAGGAGCATGGTTTCGTCGGCGGCGGTGGGGGCTTCCGGGACGAAAACGGTCTCCGCGGAATCCGACTCGGCGTATTGAAGGGCGCCGGTGTTCTGGCTGCCGCCCACTTCAATGAGGGTGTAATCGCCCGGGACCTCGGCGAACTTGGCAATATTGGGGCTCCCGACGGCGGCCCAGCGGGCGCCGCCGCGTTCCACGCGATCCGTGATGTCGCGTGGGCCCATGAGCGTGGTTGTGGGAATCAGGACCACGCCGAGTTTGATTCCGGCCAGCATGAGTTCCCACAGTTCCACCTGGTTGCCAAGCATGATGATCATGCGGTCGCCGCGGCGGACGCCCTTGCCGCGGAGCCAGTTGGCGATCTGCGAGGACCGTGCGGAGAGTTCGGCGAAGCTTCGGCGGGTGGAGCTGCCGTCCTGCTCGACGATGACCAACGCCGGGTTGTTGGCTGTGGCAGGGTTGGCCGCGATCTGGTCGAACCAGTCGAGGGCGAAGTTGAACTCGGTGAAACGGGGCCACTGGAATTCGCTGTGTGCCTGGGCGTAGTTGGTGCGCAGCTCAAGGAGCCGGTCGCGGGCTGCACGGAAGTCGTCGGTGACTGTCATTGTCTGCCTTTCGCCCTGCGTGGATGGGTCAGCGCGGACCGGGAACGAGCTGGCCGTGTGATCCGCCTCACCTGCAATATACTAGGACATCCAAGGGTTTGGAAGAGGCGACGAGGTGCGGCCGCGTTCCGTCACGCCGGACACACTCTTGAGGGATTACGACGGCGGCGCCCCCGCCACGGCGCGGCAGGCCGCCGTCGTGCGCTGCAAAAAGTCGCTCAGCGTGACGGTGGGGCCCCGGTTAGGGCGACTGCTACTTCCACCACGTGTCGAAAATCGTGACCGGAACAGTGCGCTTGTGCCGCGTGCGCAGGTACTTCTGCTCGATGGTCTCCGCCACCTCGTCGGAGACCTCCCGGCCTTCGAGGTAGTCGTCGATCTGGTCGTACTTGATGCCGAGTTCGTCCTCGTCCGTGCGGCCAGGCGTGCCGTCCAGGAGGTCGGCCGTGGGGACCTTGTCCCAAATGCGGGACGGGGCGCCCAGCTCGGCGAGGAGTGCACGGTTCTGCCGCTTATTGAGGCCGAAGAGCGGCAGGATGTCCGCGCCGCCGTCGCCGAACTTGGTGAAGAACCCAGTGACGGATTCGGCTCCGTGGTCCGTGCCGATCACCAGGTAATTGTGCTCGCCCGCGAGGGCGTATTGCGCGGTCATGCGGGCCCGGGCCTTGGTGTTGCCCTTGTGGAAATCCGAGATGCGCGCACCCGTGGTCTTTTCGAACTCATCCTCGAAACCGTCTACTGCGCGGGAGATGTTGAATGTCCACTCGGTCTTGGCCTGGATAAAGTCGAGCGCGGCCTGGGCGTCGTCCTCGTCGTGCTGGGCTCCGTAGGGGAGCCGGACCGCCACGAAGTTCGCTTCGACGCCCTCGGCCTCAAGCTCCTCGACCGCCAGTTGGGCAAGACGTCCGGCGAGGGAAGAATCGAGTCCGCCGGAAATGCCCAGGACAAAACCCTTGGTGTGCGTTGCCTTGAGGTATTCCTTCAGGAACGTAACGCGTTTGCGGACCTCCTCGGCAGGGTCGATCCGGGGCTGGACGCCCATTTCGGCAATGATCGTGGCCTGGAGTGTGCGCATGTCCCCAACACTAGTAACCAGCGCTTGAAACACTCAACTGTGTCACCTCAAGTGTCACGCCAATCGAGGAACGCTCGCTCAGATATGGGCGCCAATCGACGATCGCTCGCTCAGATATGGGAGCGAGGGTCGCGCCAAAACGCACCATAAGTGAGCGAGCGTCCTGGGAGGGGCTGCGCCGTCGTGTGTCCGGGCTGTTTGTCACCACCCCCCGAGCTACTTCGACGATCGCTCGCTCAGATATGGGCGTTAATCGACGATCGCTCGCTCAGATATGGGCGTTAATCGACGATCGCTCGCTCAGATATGGGCGCTAATCGACGATCGCTCGCTCAGATGATGTGAGCGAGGGTCGCGCCAAAACGCACCATAAGTGAGCGAGCGTCGGTGGGGATTACGACGGCGCGGCGCCCGTCGATGCCCTGACGGTGAGGTGCGTGGGCATGACCGCAAGGCGCCGGCTGGTGCCGCCGTACTGGGGATTCAGCCGGGACAGGAGCATGGAGACGGCTACCCGCCCGGCTTGTTCAATGGGAGACGCCATGGTGGTCAACGGAGGGTTGCAGAAATCGGCTCCGAAGATGTCGTCGCAACCGACGATGCTCATGTCGTCGGGCACCCGGATACCGCGTTCGCGCAAGCGTTGCAGCATCCCGATGGCCAGCAGGTCATTGAAGACGATGCATGCAGTGGCGCCCGTATGCACTGCGGCGTCCGCTGCGGCTGCGCCGGATGTGGTCTTGGGCGCGAACGGCCCCACGCTGAACGTGGTCAGCTTCCGTTCGGCGGTTTCTTCCTGGAACGCTTGCCACCGCTTGGCGTTGGACCAGGAGGTGGCCGGGCCCCCGACGAAGCAAATCCTCGTGTGCCCCAGCGAGACCAGGTGTTCCAGCGCCTGGATGATGGCCGACGGCGTATCGATCACCACAGTGGGTGCGATTGCCGGAGCCCGGTTGATGGTGACGAGGGGCTGCTGCGTCGCGGCCTCGGCCAGTTGCGCGTCCGTCAGGCGGGAGGCGGCAAGGATGAAACCGTCTGCTGAACGCCGCATTTTCTGCAGGGCATCCGCCTCCATTTCCGCGGATTCCTCGGTGTCCACGAGGAGTTGCGTGTAGCCGGCAGCCTTCAACTGGTGCTGCGTCCCGCGGATGATGTCGAAGTAGAACGGATTGGTGATGTCCGGAACCAGGACGGCAACGGTCTGGGTGCGTCCGGAGCTGAGCCCGCGGGCCTGGGAGCTGGGAATGTAGTTCAATTGCGCGGCCGCTTCTTCGATCCGCTCGCGCGTCACGTGGTTTACCCGCCCGGGATTGCTCAGGGCCCTCGAGACTGTCGATGTTGCCACTCCCGCAAGCTCCGCGACGTCGCGGATCGTGGGCTGCCTGCCCGGTGACTGGAGCTGGAGTTCTGCCATGTCTAGGTGTTCCTCATCTGCCGCAGCCCCTCAACAACGAGTGACTTGTCCCACAATTGCAGCACCGAAGACAATTTTTGGCAATCGCTTGTCATCCTTGTTGCGCATGCCTAGACTCGGAGAAATCACCCGATGTGACGCGCACCACGCCAACGAGGCCATCGGGTCTCCAGGGAGGAAAACAATGAAGTTTGCATCGTCCGCCAAATTTGCCGCTGTTGCCCTAACAGCCGCCTTAGCTTTGACCGCCTGCGGAGGCGGCAGCACCAGCTCCGGGGGGAGCGCCGGTCCCGTTGACGGGAAGGGCAAGAAGCTGAGTGTCCTGGTCAACTCCAACGCAAACTATCCGGCACAGCAGAAGCAGTGGTTCACGGATATTGCCGCCAAGTTCAAGGCACAGACCGGTGCCGACGTTGAATTCGAAACGTTCGCGTCGGGAAATGACGAACTCACGCGGATCCAGACCTCCGTGGTGTCGGGTCAAGGCCCGGACGTCTATAGCCTCGGTACCACGTTCACCCCCACGGCCTATGCAACCAAGGCCTTTGTGACGTTGTCCGATGACGACTGGAAGAAGGTGGGCGGTAAGGACCGGTTCAACCAGGCAGCCCTGGGCATCTCCGGCCCGGATGCACAGCACCAAGCGGGGATTCCGTTCGTCAGCCGGCCGTTCGTGATGGCCTACAACAAGGACATCCTGAAGGCGGCGGGGATCGATAAGCCCGCCACCAGCTGGGACGAGCTCGCAGCCCAGGCCAAGAAGATGACCAACCCGGCCACCGGAACTTTTGGGCTCGCTACCGGGTACAAGGACAACTTTGATCCGTGGAAATTCATCTGGGCTATGTCCGTCCAGGCAGGCAACCCGCTAGTGGACGGCAAGACACTCAAGCTCGACGACCCGACCGTCAAGAAGGCCTACGAAACCTACTTCGGCTGGCTCACCAAGGACAAAGTTGTCGATCCGGCCTCAGTTGGCTGGAGCAACAGCAACGCCCTGGCAGCATTCGCGAGCGGCAAGGCCGGCTATCTGATGATGACGACGTCGAGCTCCGTCCCGACGCTCGAGAAGTCGGCTGTCGCCGGCAAGTACGCCTACACAGCCATGCCGACGACCGCCCCGGGCCAGACGTCTCCGCAGGGCGACGCCGCGAATGCTGCCAGCATCCTCTCCGGTGACAACGTGGTTGTTGCTGATTACTCGAAGCAAAAGGACTTGGCCTTCGCTTACATCAACCTCATCACGTCCAAGGACGAGCAGCTGAACTACCAGAAGATCTTCGGAGATCTGCCCGCCAATGCCGAGGCGCTGAAGTCTCTGAATAACCCGATACTCCAACCGGTTGCCGATACCGCCGCCAAGTCCAAGGCAACGCCCTTCACCGGCGCTTGGGGCGACATTCAGTTGGCCCTCGTCAACGTAGTGGTCCAGTCGATCCCGGACCTCTCCAAGGGTTCCGTGGACGACTCGAGCCTCCAGGCGCGCCTCAAGGACGCACAAACCAAGGGCCAGGCCTCACTTGACCGGGCATCAAAGTAAGTAGGAACTGACATGTCCACCGATTCATTGACTGCGGGCAAGTCCACGCGCCGCAAGTCGTCCCGCGCTGCCAAGCCGGACCCGCAGTCGCCGGACGACACACCGCGGCGTCGCAAGGGGCTGAGCGAACGCAACCGCCCCTTGTGGATGCTGATTCCAGGCGGCCTGCTGATGGTGATCATCATCGTGGTGCCCCTCCTGCTCGGTATCTTCATGTCGGGGCTGGACCTGGACCAGTATTCGCTGCGCAAGTGGGTCAGCGCTCCGTTCATCGGAGTCCAGAACTTCGTCGAAGCGCTGACCGCATCGCCTCTGCTGCACGCCATCTGGCTCAGCGTCAGCTACTCCTTGATTGCCATGGTGGTCACCATCCCGCTCGGCATCGCCGGTGCCGTCGCCACCCAGAACGCGTTCAAGGGCCGGGCTGTGATCCGCTCCGTGTTCCTGATCCCCTACGTCCTTCCGTCCTTCGTGGTGGCGACGGTGTGGCGGACCATGTTCCAGCCGGGCAGCGTCGTCGACTCCGTGCTGCATTCGGTGGGCATCGACCCGGGCCTGTGGCTCAACGGTCCCCAGTCTTATTGGACGCTGATCCTGGTCCAGATCTGGGCATCGTGGCCGTTTGTCTACCTGCTGGCGTTGTCCGGGCTCCAGTCTGTGGACCATGAGGTCCACGAAGCCTCGGCCCTTGACGGTGCCCTGTGGTGGAACAAACTCCGCTACGTCGTCTTCCCTTACCTCAAGGGTCCGCTCTCCTTGGCGTTCCTGATCGGCATGCTGCACCACATCAACAACTTCACCTTGCCGTTCGTCCTGTTCGGGGTACCTGCTCCTTCCGATGTGGAGCTGCTCCCGATCCTCACCTACGTCACGAGCTTCCAGAGCTTCAGGTTCGGGCTCAGCGCGGCCATGGCGTTCATTTCGCTGATCCTGATCGCGATCCCCTTGTTCGTCTATCTGCGGGCCGTCAAACTCGACGACGCCGAAACCCCCGGAGGCAAAAAGTGAGCACCGCAACTACCGCCGTCGGACGCCGAACGAGCGAGAACTTCCGCCCGGGCTCCAAACGCCAGCACGAAGTCACCAAGCTCCTGCCAGGGCCGATGCTCGCCATCATCCTGACGGTGTTGTGTGCCCTGGTGCTCATTCCGGTGGCGTACATCTTCCTGGCGTCCGTGAACTCGGACATCGGCGTGGCCCGGGGCGAGTTCTTCCCGTCCAGCTTCTCCTTTGAGAACTACTCCACGATCTGGACGAGCGTTGGACTGGCCACGGGCCTGGCCAACAGCGTTCTCGTGGCCGGTTCCACCGCCGTGGTCTCTGCGCTGATGTCGATTGCCACCGCCTACGTCCTGGTCCGCTACCAGTTCCGTGGCCGCCTGACGATCCTTCGCGGGCTGCTGGGACTCCAGTCGGTTCCCGGCACCCTCATGGTGCTTCCGGTCTTCGTGCTGTTCTCATCGTCCGCGACCTACCTGGGCATCCAGGTCATCGGCACGCAATGGGGCTTGTTCGTCACCTACCTGACGTTCGCGATGCCGTTCTCCACTTGGGTGATGGTCACCTATCTGCGCGGCCTGCCGCGCGAACTCGAAGAGGCGGCAAGGATCGACGGCGCCAGCAACCTGGGCGTGCTGGTGCGGATCATCCTCCCGCTGAGCTGGCCCGGCGTCGTCGTTTCCGGTATTTTCGCCTTCCTGCTCGGCTGGAACGACGTCTTGTTCGCCTCAGTCATGACGCGGCCCGAAAGCCAGACGGCCGCCGTCGCGCTCCAGGTCTTCGGTGCCTCGCAGGAAGGCGGCGCGATTCCCTTCTACGGCCAGATGATGGCGGCATCCCTTGTGTGTGCTGCCCCGGTGGTCATCCTGTATCTGATTTTCCAGCGTTACCTAGTGGGCGGCTTGACCGCCGGAGGAGTCAAGTAACTTATGAGCACGCCAGCTGTTGAATGGGAGCTCTCGGGCTTCGGCGACGAGATCGACGACGACCCCAAGATCCAGATTGCCGTGATGCAGGCACTGGGAGCCAACCACATTGAAGTCCGCAGCGCCTGGGGCACCAACATCGTGGATCTGGATGAGGCGCAGCTCCGTGAACTGAAGTCCTTGCTGGATGCCGCGGAGATGAAGGTTTCCGCGATCGCCTCGCCGATCGGGAAAGTGGACGTTTCCCTCCCCGTCGAGCACGAGGTGGAACGGCTCCGCCGCGCAGTCAACGCCGCACAGGTCCTGGAATCCCGCTACATCCGGATCTTCTCCTTCTACTACGGCGAGGACGTGGCGGTGGAGAGCATCCGGGAAGCGGTCATCGAACGCATGCGTGCCCTCGCGGACGTGGCGGAAGAGTCCGGCGTCGTCCTGCTGCACGAAAACGAGAAGGACATCTATGGGGACATCCCCGAACGGGTCCTGGACATCATCGAAACCGTCTCGTCTCCCGCGCTCAAGGTGGCCTGGGATGCTGCGAACTTCGTCCAGGTGGGCGTCAAGCCTTTCGAGGACGGCTACGCCAAGCTCCGTCCGCACCTTGAATACCTGCAGGTGAAGGATGCCTTGTTCTCGAATGCCACGGTGGTCCCGGCGGGCGAGGGCGACGGCGATGTCCTCCGCACGGTTGAGGCCTTGAAGGCCGACGGGTACACCGGCTTCGCGAGCCTCGAACCGCACTTGGCCGGCGCCCATGGGCTGGGCGGATTCTCCGGCCCGACCGCGTTTGGCATTGCAGCGAGGGCGTTCGCGAAAGTCCTCAATGAAGCAGGAGTGGAGACGAAGTGAGCGAGGTCGCAAACGCTCCAGGCACTCCCGGCGCCGAGATCCGCGCCGCAATCGTAGGGTGCGGCGTCATCGGCCGCACCCACTCGGCCGCGGTCCGCGAGTTCCCGGAGCTCGTCATCACGGCCCTTGTGGATGTGGTTGCCGAGGCATCCGAGGCGCTTGCCGCCAAGATCGAGGCCCAGGGCGACCCGAAGCCGGCAGTTTTCCCCACGCTGGCCGAGGCGCTCGCCGCCGCACCCGTGGACCTGGTCATCATTTCGACGCCCAGCGGCCTGCACATCCAGCAAGCGCTGGAAGCGCTCGACGCCGGCAAGCACGTCGTGATCGAAAAGCCCCTTGACGTTGACTTGAGCAAGGCGGACGAGATCCTGGCTGCGGCCAAGGCCGCCGAGGCCAAGGGTTTGGTGGCCACGGTGATCAGCCAGCACCGTTTCGATCCGGCCAGCCGGGTGGTGGACGAGGCCCGCCGAGCCGGACGCTTCGGTACTCTAACTTCTGCCGTGGCCTCGGTCAGCTGGTGGCGGAGCCAGGGCTACTACGATTCGGGCGCGTGGCGCGGAACCTGGGCCATGGACGGCGGTGGCGCCATCATGAACCAGGGCGTCCACACCGTGGATCTGCTCTTGTGGTTCCTCGGCCGGCCCATCGAGATCAGCGCCAAAACCGCGCTTCTCGCCCACGAAGGCGTTGAGGTGGAGGACACCGCCGTAGCGACGGTCACCTTCGAGTCCGGTGCCCTTGCCGTGTTGCACGCGACGACGGCGGCGTACCCTGGCTTGACGGTCCGCCTCCAGGTGATGGGCAACAAGGGATCCGCAGTGATCGACAACGACGACCTCGCGTACTTCCACGCGTCCGACGCCGCCGATCCCTCGGAAAGCAGCGCCATGGGCATCCTCGGCGGTGGCAACCAGGCCGCCGTCGAGCTCGCCAAATACCCGGACGATACCGTCGAGGCACTGGATCCCACGGTGTACCCGGCTGGACATGTCCGGCAGTACCGCGACATCATCGCGGCGATCCGCGCAGGACGCCCCGCCGGCGTCACCGTCCGTGACGCCGTGACCGCCTTGGCTACCGTGCGTGCCCTGTATGTCTCGGCCACCTTGGGCCAGCCTGTGCTGATCGACGATGTCATAGCCGGCAAGTACAACAACGTGGAGGTCCGCACCGGCGGGACCGCTTCCCACCCGGACGCCCGCGAAGAGGTATCGGCATGAAGTTCTCCGTCTTCACCGCATCCACGCCCGAGTGGTCGCCCCAGGAAGCCGCCACGAAGCTTGCCGCCCAGGGGTGGGACGGCATCGAATGGCGCGTCACGGACCAGGCGGAGGCGGCAGAACCGGGCTTCTGGGCAGGGAACCGTGCTACCTGGCCCATGACGGGCCTGGAAGATTCGATCCCGGAGATTGCCCGCCTCACCGCCGAATCAGGGCTGGAATTCTCCGGCCTCGGCGGCTACGCCCGCTGCGACAACCACGACGACGTCGATCGAGTCCTCGCGGCGACAGCAGCCTTGGGTGCCAAGCAGGTCCGAGTGAACGTGCTACCCCTGGGCAACTCGAACATGGGCGGCCAGGAACCCACCGGCCTGCCCTACCCGGAGCTCTTTGCGGCAACCCGGGAACACTACGAGTGGGTCGCTTCCCGCGCAGCACACCACGGCGTCAAAGCCCTCGTGGAACTGCACCATGGAACAGTGACGGCCTCGGCCTCCTCGGCCCGTCGGTTGCTGGAAGGTCTGGATCCGCAGCACGTCGGCGTTATCCATGACCTCGGCAACCTACTGATCGAGGGCTGGGAATCACCGTTGCCCGCACTCCAGCTCCTGGGCCCCTATTTGGCACATGTCCATGTGAAGAACGCGCGCTGGGTCCGCACCGGGTCGAAGGACGAATCGGGTGCGGCTGTGTGGGTCAACGAATGGGCTCCCCTGGCCGAAGGCCAAGCAAGTGTCCTCGCCTACTTCCGGGCGCTCGCTGAAGTCGGCTACGACTCGTGGGTCACGCTGGAGGACTTTTCCACCGAGCTTCCCTTGGAAGAACGGACGGCCTCGAACCTGGCGTACGTCCGCAAGGCAGCCGCGTTGGCGGGGTTCGCCGTCGTCGACCCCGCTTCGGCACCCTGACGGGTCCGGTCTTCGGCCCTTAAACACAGCAGCAGCCGCTTGCCTTCTGAGGCAAGCGGCTGCTGCGCTGTGTTTCTAGATGGTGCGCGGTGCCTTGGCCAGGTTGTCCTTCAGTTCCGCAGCGTTCTGCCGCACCACATAGGCCGGGCGGTCACGCTCCACGCGCCAGCTCTCATCAAGCTGCCCGATGTTCACGGTGTCGAAGCCGAACTCGTCGTAGAGCTTCGCCACGAGCTCGGCGGCCTCGGGGTAGTCGCTGGCGGTGGCCAATGCGCGGCGGTTCTCGGTGCCGGACGGGGTTCCGTCTGTGCCGATCTCCTTCGCCATGATGTGGTTGAAGCCCTTGGCGACCTTGGACGTGGGCAAGTGCTTCTGGAGCAGGCCGGACGTGGTGGCCTCTCCCTTGTCCAGCTCCGGGATGCGGCCGTCCCGCTCCCAGTAATAGTTGTTGGTGTCGATCACAATCTTGCCCGCGAGCGGCTCCACGGGAATGTCCTGGTAGCTCCTGAGGGGAACGGTCACGACGGCGAAATCGCCTGCCGCTGCTGCCTCGGCCGGTGTTGCGGCCCGGGCATGTTCGCCAAGCTCCGCCACCAGTTCCGCCAGGGTTTCCGGTCCCCGCGAGTTGCTGATCACTACGTCATAGCCGAGTTCGACCGCTTTGCGGGCGACTTGGCTGCCAATGTGTCCTGCACCGATGATTCCGATTGTTGTCATATTTCCGGCAACACCGCCTCCCGCGCAGATATTTCACAGGTTACGGCGAGTGACGCGGGTCTTCGCGGGGCGCTGGCGACGCGGAATTTTCTCGGCGTCACCCAAAGAGCCTCACGCCCCCGGGATTCCGGTGTCGCCAGGGATTCATCGAGGCGCAGGGCAGGATGCGCGTCGCGGACTTTCCATGACGCCGGCCATTCCCTTGCGTCGAACGGCTTTACGTAGAATGGGCACCATGACTCCCGCTGTTGACACTGCCGCTGCCCGTGCCCGCCTCCTTGAATTGATCAAAGAACTGGCGGTCGTCCGCGGCAAGGTGATCCTTTCCAGCGGTGCCGAGGCGGACTACTACATCGACTTGCGGCGCATCACCCTCCACCACGAGGCTTCGAAGCTGGTCGGCCAGGTGATGCTCTCCATGATCGACGACGCCGGAATCGCCGTTGAGTGCGCCGGCGGCCTGACCATGGGTGCGGACCCGGTCGGTACTGCCGTGATGCACGCCGCCGCCGACGCCGGCCGTGCCGTCGATGCCTTCGTGGTGCGCAAAGCCCAAAAGTCCTACGGCATGGGACGCCAGGTTGAGGGTCCCTCGGTGGAAGGCCGCAACGTCGTGGTCCTCGAGGACACCTCCACCACCGGCGGCTCGGCACTGACCGCCGTCGAAGGCGTCCGCAAGGCCGGTGGCAACGTGGTGGCCGTGGCCGTCATTGTGGACCGCAACACTGGCGCCAAGGAAAAGATCGAGGCCGAAACCGGCGTGCCGTACCTCTTCGCTTTCGGCAAGGACGAGCTGGGACTCGACTAACTCTCCCAAGCCTGAGCGGGTTTCAAGGGGACCGTGTGCCCGTTGTCCGAAGCGCCTAAGCTGGCTGCGTGAACTATCGGGCGGGGAAATTCCCCCGGAATCAGCAGCGCTGGCAGGACCCGGGCTCCCTTGCCCGGGTTCTCCGCCAAGCCGCCGAGCTGAAGAGCTTTTCCCGCCGTTCCTTCCTGATCGGAGCGGGTGCTTCCACGGCCCTCGCAGCGGATATGCTGTTCACCCGCCAGGTCCAGGCGGAACGCCGCACCACCAAGATCCTTCCGGTGGGGGACGATTTTGCCGAGTCGTACTACCCCAACTCGAGTTGGATTCTCTTTCCGGGTTACAAGACCAGCTGGGAAGAGGCCCAATGGATCCTCAACTCGCTCCGCGGTTCGCTCCGGCAGCGGGGCCAGATGGCCGCCGTCGGATACTCCAACCTGGGGTTGGAAGTCGCTGAGGTGGCGGACGCAGTGCTGGCCTACATCAATGAGCGAAAGCTGAACACCCTCTATTTCTATGGCCACAGTTTCGGCGGGATGTTGGCCACCGAAGTGGCAGCGCTCCTGCGTGAACGGAACGGCATCGGCGTCAAGCTGATCCTGTTGGATTCTTCGCCGTTCAGTAAATACGACATCCTCGACCAAAGCTGGTTCGACGGCGTGGTGTTCTTGTACGAGAGCGGCTTCCAGGTTCCATCGGTGCTCCGCGGTGGCTATGAGCTGGGCGAGCGCGTGGTGAACAAGCACGAACGCACTTGGGGGCAGATCTGGGACCAGACCCTGGAGCAGCTCTCGCCGATCGCGCCGTCGAGCGTCCTGATCCAGAGCGAATCGGACTACATCTACCATTTCGACGGCACGCGGTTTGTCGACAGGCTGGGGGATACCCGCATGGCGTTCATTGGAAACCCGAATGATGACACGGTGAACTACGCGACGGCCCGGGCAGCGTGGGCCAAGACCTTCCCCCTGAACATCGCGTCCACGGGCCGCAGGACCGACGGCGCCCGACCCGCCCATGCGAGCCCCCAGTGGAATCCCTTTATCTACAATCCGATCATCGAGGACCTGGAAAGCGATCTCTTTCCGCTGCCCCGGGCCGGCTCGCGGGTGGTGTTCTACTGACCGGCGCTCGCTAAAGACGCCGCTACCTGGGCCGCAGTCCATCCAGCTCGGAACCGCTGAGTCCAGCGTCGCGGAGGTAGTCCGCGGCGCTGCCGAACTCGTGCCCGAAACGGTCCAGGAAGTATTCCATCGCAGCTTCCGGGGATTGCAGCAGCATGAGCGAGGGACTGAATGCTTCCTCCGGAACCTCCGGGACTGCCAGCCGCCACGCCGCCGCCATGGTCTCCAACATCGTGGGGAGGGCAGCGGTGCTTGCGGCGTAGTCGGCCACAACGGCCGCGTGGTGAGCGCCCGTCGCGAGGAGTGCCAAAGCGGATACGACGCCGGTGCGGTCCTTGCCGAGCGAGCAATGGATGAGCGTCCTCTTGCCTTGGGCCGCGGGACGCAGCGATTCGGCCACCCAATCCGGGCGGGTGCGCACCCAGCCAAGGTAGAGCTCGCCAAGGTCTTCGGCCGTGTGGATCGATTGGAGCCCAGCAGAAGCGGTCCGTGGATCGAGGGGGTTCTCCACGAGCTCCACCGCGCCGTTGGCCAGTTGCCACGGCACGATGGCGCGCTCGTACTCGCTCCGGAGATCCACAACCGTCTGGATGCCATGAAGTTCCAGGAAGTCGGACGTCGCCGCGGTGTCCATGCCAAACGGCTGGCTGCCCCTCAGGATACGGCCACCGGCCAGGGACCGGAGGTTCAGCACAGCCATGGCACCAGCCCCTTTTCCTTAAATTTGGTTCTTGAGGTCCGCTACCGAGTTCAGGACCTGGTTAGGCCGGAACGGGAAGGCCGCGATGTCCTCGCGCTGGGTGATGCCGCTGAGCACCAGGACGGTGTGCAGCCCGGCTTCCATGCCCGCGATGATATCGGTGTCCATGCGGTCACCGATCATTGCCGTTGTCTCCGAGTGGGCGTCGATCTGGTTCATCGCGGAACGGAACATCATGGGGTTCGGCTTGCCCACAATGTATGGCTCGCGGCCGGTCGCCTTGGAGATGAGCGCGGCGATGGCGCCGGTGGCGGGCATCGGTCCGTCCTTCGAGGGGCCGGTGGCATCCGGGTTGGTGGCGATGAAACGCGCCCCGGCGAGGATCAGCCGGATGGCCATGGTGATCGCTTCGAACGAGTAGGTACGGGTTTCGCCGAGCACCACGAAGTCCGGGTTCTGGTCGGTGAGGATGAAGCCGGCCTCGTGCAGCGCCGTCGTGAGCCCTGCCTCTCCGATCGTGTAGGCGCGGTTCCCGGACTCCGAGCCCTGCACTTGGTCCTTGAGGAATTGTGCCGTGGCCAAGGCCGACGTCCAGATGTTCTCCTCCGGGATTTCCAAGCCGGAAGAGCTCAGCCGGGCCGCCAGGTCCCGCGGCGTGAAGATGGAGTTGTTCGTGAGGACGAGGAATCGCTTGGAGGTGTCCACCCAGCGCTGGATCAGTTCAGCCGCTCCGGGGACCGCCTGGTTTTCGTGGACGAGGACACCGTCCATATCCGTCAGCCAGCATTCGATTTCATGTCCGTTGCGGTAAAGGGTTGAGCTCTTGGGGGCCTCGGTTGCGTTCTCCATGCTTTTCCTCCGCGTAGTGGCTGTTTCTCGTCCCAAGTCTTTCATCTTTCGGTCTCCGAGACACCCGGGTGTCCTGCGTTACAGCACTGGGTTTCGGCGCCGCGGGCAGTGCTGCCCGGGCTAGGGTTGAGTAGTGACTGACCGGCCCCAGAACCCTGCCCCCACCGACTCCACTCCCGTCGCGTCTGCCGAGGGTGAGTCCGAAGCGAAACCCGAGGTCGGCGTCGGGCCCTGGGAAGGCGACTGGCCGGAAGGCGAGCATTGGGACCCGGACCTCCTGGCGGACGGCGACCGCCGGAACGTGGTGGACAAGTACCGGTATTGGAAGCACGAAGCGATTGTCGCGGACCTGGACGCCCACCGGCACGATTTCCACATTGCCATTGAGAACTGGCAGCACGACCTGAACATCGGCACCGTGGTGCGTACCGCCAATGCGTTCCTCGCCAAGGAGGTCCACATCATCGGACGACGCCGGTGGAACCGTCGCGGGGCCATGGTCACCGACCGCTACCAGCACGTACGCCACCACCCCACCGTGGAGGACTTCGTGGAGTGGGCGCAGGGGGAGGGGCTGGCTATCATCGGCATCGACATCTTCCCGGATTCAGTACCGCTGGAAACCTACGACCTTCCGCGCAACTGCGTGCTCGTGTTCGGGCAGGAAGGCCCCGGCCTGACCCCCGAGGTGCACGACGCCGCCGTCGCCACCCTTTCGATCGAGCAGTACGGCTCCACGCGGTCCATGAACGCGGCCTCGGCCGCGGCCATTGCGATGCACGCCTGGATCCGGCGGCACAACTTCGGCCAGCGGGTTTCCTAAAGGAGCACCTCTTAGGGGGGCACCGCAACAGTCCGCAAGTGTTACCCGTCTCCGTGACCGGAAACACGATGTCGGATTCTTCAGTCGCTAGGATGGTGCCTAGCCGTATAGGTCTACTCCAGGGTCAACAAAACCCACAGACGAAAATCAGCATAGGAGTCAGCATGCCCATCGCAACCCCAGAGATTTACTCCGAGATGATCGACCGCGCGAAGGCCGGTGGATACGCGTTCCCGGCAGTGAACGTCACCTCGTCGCAGACCCTGAACGCCGCCATCCGCGGCTTTGCCGAGGCCGAGTCGGACGGCATCATCCAGGTCTCCACCGGTGGTGCGGCTTACTGGTCCGGCGCCTCCGTCAAGGACATGGTTGCCGGCTCCCTGGGCTTCGCGGCTTTCGCCCGCGAGGTCGCCAAGAACTACAACGTGAACATCGCCCTGCACACGGACCACTGCCCGCAGGACAAGCTGGCTGATTTCGTACTGCCGCTGCTGGCTGCTTCCGAGGAAGCCGTCAAGGCCGGCAAGGACCCGATCTTCAACTCGCACATGTGGGATGGCTCGCACGAGACCCTGGAAGACAACCTGCGGATCGGCCGTGAACTCCTGGAGCGTGCGGCTGCGGCCAAGATCATCCTCGAGGTTGAAATCGGCACGGTCGGCGGCGAGGAAGACGGCGTCGAGAACGAGATCAACGAGAAGCTCTACACCACCACCGCAGACGCCCTCGCCACCATCGAGGCACTCGGAGCGGGCGAGAACGGCCGCTACCTGACCGCCCTGACCTTCGGCAACGTCCACGGCGTGTACAAGCCGGGCAACGTCAAGCTCCGCCCGGAACTGCTCAAGCAGATCCAGGCCGAGGTCGGTGCCAAGATCGGCAAGGAAAACCCGTTCGACCTCGTCTTCCACGGCGGCTCCGGTTCCACCGAGCAGGAAATCGCGGATGCTGTTTCCTACGGTGTCATCAAGATGAACATCGACACCGACACCCAGTACGCGTTCACCCGCCCGGTTGCCGGACACATGTTCTCGAACTACGACGGCGTCCTCAAGGTCGACGGCGAAATGGGCAACAAGAAGACCTATGACCCCCGCGTCTGGGGCGCCTCCGCCGAGGCCGGCATGGCCGCCCGCATCGTGGAAGCCGCGAAGCAGCTCGGTTCGGTCGGCAAGACCTTCTAATGTCCGACGAATTCCGCAAGAACCTGATGGGCCCGGAGCCCACGCTTCTTCCTGCCGAGACCGAGGTGTACCAGCACCTTGCGTTGGGGCAGGAGGCCCTGGACCTCGTAGCCAAGTACCCTACATCTTCGTTGCTGTGGGCAATCCTGGCCGAGGAAGCCTGGGCTGAAGGCAGGACCATCGATTCCTACGCATATTCCCGCGTGGGTTACCACCGCGGACTGGATTCGCTGCGCCGTAACGGTTGGCGCGGCGTCGGGCCCATCCCGTGGGAGCACGAGCCCAACAGGGGATTCCTGCGCGCTCTGTACTCCCTCGGCCGGGCATCTGCTGCCATCGGCGAAGCTGAGGAACCGGAGCGGATCCAGAAGTTCCTGAACGACTCCGATCCCGCCGCGAAAGCAGCGATCGAAGGCTAGGACAAACTGAGTTAAACGCCGACGGCGGCCGCCCCCCGGCGGGGGGGGGGGGCCCGGGGGGCGTTAACCCCCCCCCAAGCTGTGCGTTAAACGGCTGATGGGGGGTGCGCAACCCCGACCCAGGTGGGGAGGTTTGGAATGTCCTTTACCCGCCCCGGGCGCCCCCCCCCGGCCGGGGGGGCCCCCGCCGTCGCGCTTTCCCCACCCAACTAGCTCGCAGTTAACGTCGTTATGAGGCGTCAAAACGACAACAAATGCTAGGTAGTTGGGTCGGGCTTTACAGGTCCTAGGAGACCGGGGTGAGGCCTGTCCGGGCCATGGCCTCGGCGTAGGCGCCATGGATGATGTCGAGGTATTCCTGCTGGCGCGCGGGGGAGCCGGCGAAGGAGCGTCCGCCCAGCGAGCGGACCTTGAATGTCTTGAAACCACGGCGGTGGATGCTCTGCGGCGCGGCCTTCATGAGCTGGTCTGCCAAACGATGGGCTTCATTGCCGTGGGCCACCAGGGCGGAGGTGCGCGGCGCGATCGCGAGCAGGCGGAGGAGCGGCTTGAGGCCTTCGGTGATGTTGGCGGGAGTCAGCTTGCCCGGTTCGCCGTCGGGCTCGATCCACGGGTAAACGTTCCACGGCATCATGAGTTCCGGACGCAGGCCCAACTGCCACTGCATTCCCAGCATGCGGGCCGTGGCATCCGCGTCACCCGGGACGATGAAACCCGAGCCCTCCGTGGTGCGGGTGTTGGAGAAAAGGCTGATGATGCGGCATTCGTCAACGCTGTGGGCGGGGTCCACGTAGAGGACTTCGCTGCCCGGCTTCTGTTCTTTGAGGGAATCGCAAAGCCCGGTGACCTCGGCAATGTGGGGTTCGAAACGTCGGTTCCAGAGCTGCTCTTCGGGTAATTCAGTCGCCAGGTCTTGCATATGGGCTTGGGTCTCCTACGTGTAGCAAGGCGCACTTATCCGGCCGGGAGCGGTTGGCCACGACCGGTCAGATTGGGTGCAGTGTTGGGGGCTGGTTAACTCTACCGGAACGGCGATGACCTGTGGGGTGAATCGGGAGATCTGTGGTGGGTCTCTCGACGGCGGGAGCCGGCTTCCGGCATGATGCGGCACCGCATTAACTGAAACGGCACCGTCCCGATGGATTCGGGACGGTGCCGTTCCGGAAGCGCTTGCTACTGCTTGTTCTCGTTCTGGTCGTCGTTTTCCTTGGTCCGGGAAACGACGGTGCCGTTCGATTCGTTGAGGATGAGCTTCACGTCCCGCCCGTTGTCAAAGTTGAACATCGCGTTGATGGATCCGGCCTTGGCGTCTGCCGAGGAGTCGCCGATCTGGCCGGTGTGCCAGTTGTCCTCGATGAAGCGAAGGATGGATGACTGGTCCGTCTGGGTGTGGTCCACGAAGTTCTTCTTCGCGAAGGGCGAGATCACCACGAGCGGCTGGCGGGGGCCGGGGCCGCAACGGTCGGCATAGCCTCCGGCCATCGGGACACCTTTGTTGTAGGCGTTGAGGCACCATGCGACGTCGTCGGTGGTGTTGGAGGAGTTCTTCACGCCGGCCGCGACGTGGTCGTACCAGCCGTCAGAGTCATCGTAGGCCAGGACGATGGCAGTGTTTTCCCAGTTCTTCGAGTTCTGGATGGCGTTCACCTGCTGCGTGATGAACTTCTGCTCATCCAGGGGATCGGAGTAGCCGGCGTGGCCGTCCTGGTAGTTTCCCGCCTTCAGGAAGGAGACGGCAGGCATGTTGTCCGAGTTGACCACTTTGGCGAAGTCCGTGGTGTCGTACTGGTGGTTGGCCTGGCCGTTGTGTCCGATCTCGTCCACGCTGGCCGGAGCAAGGTGGTGCGGGTTGGACGTTGACTTGTAGTACTGGAACGGCTGGTGGTGCGGGTTGTAGTCCGTCACGGTGGCACCGGCAATGTTGGTGTGGGTGGTCATGCAGGCTGCAGGGGTGATGTCCGTGGCCGGCGTCGTCGGGGCGAAGCCGCCCTGGAACCAGCCCCAGCTGACGCCCTTGTCGTTGAGCAGGTCGCCGATGTTCTTGCCCTGCATGCCGGCAAGGTTGTTCTTGCTCGCGTGGCTCTTGTTGGAGCAGTCGTCATAGACCGGATCCGGGTCTTCCGTCATGGTGCCGACGCCGTTGGCGTCAGGGAACTTGACTGTGTAGTCGCTGCTCGCGGGTGTGACCGGCTGTCCGGCGGCGGTGAATTCGGTGACGCCGTGGGTCTGGCCGGACACGAGGTTGAGCGCGCCAGGGCTGGACGGGCCGAAAACGGTGCTGAAGTGGGAGTCGCTCATGGCGAAGTTCTGGGCATAGTTCCAGATCCCGGTCACAGTGTTGCCGTCGTAATAGTCCATGGTGAGGCCCGGACGGCCGAACTGGCCACCAGAACAGGTATCCATGCTGGTGTTCTCGACGAACTTGTTCATCAGGCCACCGTTGTAGGCCTTCTGCTCCGCAGTGTATTCGTGGTCCTGGTCGCAGGTGATTGCCTGGCCGGGCGTCAGACGTTGGGGCTGGACCGAGTTGGGATTGTTGGGTGCCAACAGCTTGTCGTTGGCGAGGGTGGCGATGTTCTTCGGCGTGTTCTTGGCCGCCGTGAACGCCGGAGCCGCTGCGCCGGTGCCTTGCTGGGTTTCGCCCGGGGTGTTGGCCGCTTGCGGATATGTCGCGAAGTAGTGGTCGAAGGAGACGTTCTCGCCGAAGATTACGACGACGTGCTTGATGGGAGTCGCGGTTCCCTTTTGGTCGCTATTGGCAGAGGCCGGCATCAGGCCGAACCCGATCATGCCGGCAGCGATCGTGGATGCTGCGAGTGCTGTCGCCCCGCTGGCCAGCAAAAAGCGCTTGTTTCGAGTTTTCAAGGGGTTCCCTTCGGATTCACGAGCAGTGCCCGCCCAACTGACTCGCATTTGTTGTCGTTTAGAGGGCTCATAACGACAACAAATGCGAGTCAGTTGGGAGTGTTGGGGGTAAGGATTCACAAAGAATGTAGCCGCTCGCCTGGGGCCCGAAGGCCGATTTGGGAGCTCAAAGCGGACTGTTTGGGAAGAGTTCATATTCTGCTAACAGGGAACTTCGAGTGCGCCATCACTGTGTTCATGTCGCCCTCCGGTCGTGTGACAACGGGTCCCAGAGCCACATCGGCTAAACTTGGCTGGTAAGAGCCCCGGAACTCTTGCTGATCCCGCCGGTGAACTTTTGCGAAAGTCTGCGGGCAGGGCCGAAAGATTCGGGGCGTTCTCATGTACGGCGCTGAGCCTTGGTGATCCCGCCAGGACCGGCCCGAAAGAATGGGGGAGGATCCCATGCCAGCTATCGTGATCGTCGGAGCCCAGTGGGGCGACGAAGGCAAAGGCAAAGCAACCGACCTGCTCGGTGGCCGCGTTGACTACGTGGTCAAGCCCAATGGCGGCAACAACGCCGGGCACACCGTTGTGGTGGGCGGTGAGAAGTATGAGCTCAAGCTCCTTCCTGCCGGCATTCTGAGCCCGAACGCGATTCCGATCATCGGCAACGGCTGTGTGGTGAACCTTGAGGCGCTGTTCCAGGAGATCGACGGCCTGGAAGCCCGCGGCGCCGACACGTCCCGTTTGCGCGTCTCGGCCAACGCCCACCTCGTAGCGCCGTACCACCAGGTGTTGGACAAGGTCACGGAGCGCTTCCTCGGCAGCCGCGCCATTGGCACCACCGGCCGGGGCATTGGCCCGGCCTACATGGACAAGGTGGCCCGCCTGGGTATCCGCGTCCAGGATGTCTTCGATGAGTCGATCCTCCGCCAGAAGGTGGAAGGCTCCCTGCGCCAAAAGAACGAGCTCCTGGTCAAGGTCTACAACCGCCGCAATGTGGTGGTGGACGAGATCGTGGAGTATTTCCTGTCCTACGCCGAGCGCCTGCGGCCGCTGGTCATTGACAGCACCTTGGTCCTCAACAACGCACTGGATGAGGGCAAGGTGGTCCTCATGGAAGGCGGCCAGGCCACGTTCCTGGACGTCGACCACGGCACCTACCCGTTCGTGACGTCATCCAACCCGACCGCCGGCGGCGCGTCTGTTGGCTCGGGTATCGGACCTACCCGCATCTCGCGCTCCATCGGCATCATCAAGGCCTACACCACCCGCGTCGGCGCAGGTCCGTTCCCCACGGAACTCTTCGACGAGATGGGCATGTACCTGCAGAAGACCGGCGGCGAGTTCGGCGTCAACACCGGCCGCCCGCGCCGCTGCGGTTGGTACGACGCCGTCCTGGCCCGCCACGCCTCCCGCGTCAACGGCTTCACGGATTACTTCGTCACTAAGCTGGACGTTCTCACGGGCATCGAGCAGATTCCGGTCTGCGTGGCCTACGACGTCGACGGCGTCCGCCACGACGAAATGCCCATGACCCAGACCGAGTTCCACCACGCGGTGCCGATTTTCGAGTACTTCGACGGCTGGACCGAGGACATCACCGGCGCTAAGACGCTGGAAGACCTGCCCGAGAACGCCCGCAGATATGTGCTGGCCCTCGAGAAGCTCTCCGGCACGCGCTTCTCCGCGATCGGCGTCGGCCCGGACCGGGACCAGACGATCGTGGTGCACGACCTCATCGAGGACTAGTCACCAAAGCCGAATCACGACGACGGCGGGTCGCCCTTTCAGGGGCGGCCCGCCGTCGTCGTTTCCGCGCCAAACGAGCCAAAAAACAGGCGTGAAAAAAACTTTTGGAATCCGCGTAACCCTTTGGGGTGCCCCGACGATTACCTCTTTGAAAGGCCGAGCTGAAATTTGTCCCCCATCATGTTTCAGCTCGGCCCTTTTTCATGTCTGAGGGGGTTTCGTGGATGTGCAGAATGTCTTGGAGAGGCAGGCCTCCGCAACCGAAGGCTGGCCCTTGGGCATAGCGGGAGCAGCGGTTAAGCTAGGTGGGGTTGCCCGGCCCTGCGGCGTTTGGGCGGCACCGAGGATCTCGCTTGGATCCGGACGATCGCTCCTCAACGAAAGCCACGCTTCAGTGACCGACGCCTTGACCGATGCAGCATTGCTGGCCCTTCGAGGCCGGGAAGTTGAACTGTTCAGCGCCGTCTATCAGGCCTTCGCGGGCCAGGTGCTCGGCTACCTGACAGCAAAAGGTGTTTCGGATCCCGAAGCTGTCACACAGGACGTTTTTCTTGCCGTCCTGCCGCGCGTTGACACGATCACGGGCGGCGTCAGCGGTCTGCGCACCTTCGTATTCTCGGTGGCCCACGCCCGGATGGTGGATGACCACCGCCGGCAAAGCAGGGCGCCTGAGCACCACGAGTTTGAACCTGAGCGTGACACGCGCCAGTCGAGTTCGGCGGAATCCGAAGCGATGGACCGTGTGGCGCCCGGCGAAGTCCTGGCGCTACTGGATCTCCTTCGAGAAGATCAGCGGGAAGTCCTGACGCTTCGTATCGTTGCCGGTCTGACCGTGGACCAGGCAGCCGAAATCATGGGGAAAAGCCAAGGCGCAGTCAAGCAATTGCAGCGCCGGGCGTTGAATGCACTCCGCGAGCACTCGGTAGTAAAGGAATACGTGGCCCCATGATGCGTTGGGATTGCAAGGATATTGACCGCGACGCGGTCATCCTCGAGCTCATGCTTGAGGCTGGCCTCACGGACACCCCCGAACTCACGGACTCGTTGAAAGCGCTGGGATCGTTTGCGTCCATGCCCGCGCCGGTCCCAGGGCCCGCACTCGCGGCGATGCTGGCTGGCCCGGCAGCGGGTGACAACCCTCCCCTCGACGAGCTCGGCAAACGGCGTCAGTTGCGCAAGCATCGCCCCGTCGTCATTGGTGCAGCCGTCCTGACCGCCATGGGCTTGGGTGTTGGTGGCGTTGCGGCCGCGAGTGGCGGATTCAGCAAGGGAACCCCGGAATTCATGCAGACGCTGATCTCCGGCTGGGCGCCTGGTTGGACTAGTGCTCCGCCGTCGCTGGTTCCTCCAGCCCCCGCCCAGGACTCCCCGAAGGTCACGACGCACCCGGCTCCCGTCGATGTGCCGCCGGCGGCACCCCTGGCGGCAGGCCCTTCGGCCGACCCAGGGGCGTCCGCTCCGGCCAGCGCCGGCGAGGCGGTGCACGAGCCAGCAGCGCCAGAAGCCGTTCCCGCTCCCGGACGCCAGCAGGCCGAGGGGCAGTCCGAAGCCCCGAAGGCAGCAGCACACACGGAGCCTAAGAACGACCCCCAGGGAATCCTCCCGCCGTCCAACATCCCCTCCACCGCGACTGCGAAGGATCTCCAAAACGGGGTGCAACAAGCCGTGCAGGGCACCCAGGACGACGTGTCCCTGAGGCCTGCCGGGGCTTCGCTGCGTTGGCTCCTGGGACTGCTATCCCGCTAGTAGGCTTGAGCTATGACACATGTCAACGATCCGGCAGTCATTGACCGGCTTATGCGAACAAAGGGCCGCTGGGCAATCGTGGGACTCAGCACGAATGAGTGGCGCTCGGCGTTCGAAGTAGCCCTCTACGTTCGCGACACCATGGGCATGGAGATCATCCCGATCAACCAAAAGGGCGAAGACGTCCACGGCGAAACCGGCTACAAATTCCTTGCCGACGTGCCGTTCGAGAAGCAGCCCATCGACGTCGTCGACTGCTTTGTGAACTCCTCGCGCGTCGGTGCGGTAGTGGACGAAGCGATCGCCGTGGGAGCGAAAGCCGTATGGCTCCAGCTCGGAGTAATTGACGAGGACGCAGCGGAACGGGCCAAAGCTGCTGGCCTGGACGTTGTGATGAACGCTTGTCCAGCACAGATGGGCTGGCGGAGCGGCATCTAGTGGCAGCCGACGGCGGCGCCAGCACCGCAGGTCCAGTTAGCATCGCTTTCTGTTAACCGGCCGCTGGTATGTTTCGGGTGCAATCACCCTTCGAGACCAGGAATCCCCATGTGTGACGACCACCCCTCCACCGCCAGCCGACGCACCGCGCTCGGGCTCCTCGGGGCTTCCCTCGTAGCCGGGCTGGGAGCATGCGCCGCCCCCGGAACCCCGTCGGCAGAAGGCCCGACGGCGGCCCCCGGCGCGGCGGGCCCGTCGCCGTCGTCGTCCGCAAGCACCGCAATGAGCCCCACGCCGAGCCCCGCAGGCCCCGGGCGGCTACGGAACCCCTTCGACCCGGACTTCACGTTGCCGCCGATCCAAGGCGGACTGGCGCCCGTGATTACCAAGATCCCCACCAAACATCCCGTGGTGTTCCTCACGATCGACGACGGACTGGTCAAATCGCCGGAGAGCGTCCGGCTCCTCAAGGAGAACGACTACCCGGCCACCCTGTTCCTGACGAGCAACACGGTCCGCGACAACCCTGCATTCTTCAAGGCGTTCATGGCGCAGGGGAGCCTGGTTGAAAACCATACGGTCAGCCACAACGTCAACATGACCACGCAATGGGGTTACCAACGGCAGCTTGATGACATCGCAGGCATGCAGGATTTCGCCGTCCAGCAATACGGCCGCAAGCCCACCCTGTTCAGGCCTCCCGGAGGTGCCTATTCGACGGCTATGCGGCAAGCCGTGGCCGCCGCCGGCCTGAAGGCGATCATCACGTGGGAGGCAAAGGCCAATGCCGGGCGCATGGACTACCAGTACGGAAATTCCCTCCGTCCCGGCGACATCGTCCTGATGCACTTCCGCCCCGAATTCGCCGCGGACTTCGAGGCGTTCCGCTCGGCACAAGTGGCTGCCGGCCTGGAAGTGGTGCTTCTCGAGGACTTCCTGGGCGTTGCGTGACCTGGGCGTTGCGTAAGGCGGTCGGTCCGCTAATCGTCCTACTCCGCTAGTCTCGCTACATGGACGCTGCCACACTCCGCCAAATCTGCCTTGGCTTCCCAGGGAGTTATGAAGACTTCCCGTTCGGCCCGGAAACGTCGGTTTTCAAGGTCCGATCAGCCGTGTCCGGCGGATCCAAGCAGGAAGGCAAGATGTTCGCCGCGTCTGCTTTGGATGACCAGAACTTGGCAGTAAGCCTCAAATGCGATCCCGCCCTGGCCGCGCAGCTTCGCTCGGCCCATCCTGAAATCACCGGGGCCTGGCACATGAACAAGACGCACTGGAACGGGGTGCGCTTGGACGGTGACCTCCCCGACGCCATGATCCGGGACATGGTGGAGGACTCGTACGACCTGGTGGTTTCTTCGTTGACCCGCAAGCAGCAGGCGCAACTGGGCTGGGCCCGGCTGGCCAAGGACTGACACGCGGACCCTGTCTGCTGCTTCGGCTAGATTGTGAGTGGACCGCGCCTTCCATCCCTCGAAGCAATCAGGAGGAGCCAGATGCTGGAACAAAAGACCCTCGATGAGCTGTGGAATTTTGAGGACCCCGCGTTGTCGGAAGCCCGCTTCCGCGAAGCCATGACTGGTCCGGCCTACGACGCCTTTGAACGGGCCGAGCTCGCCACCCAATTGGGCCGGGCCATCGGACTCCAGGGCCGCTTCGAGGAGGCGGATGCCCTCCTGGACGCCCTCGACGCCGAAGAGGAGCCAACCATTGCGGTGCGGATCCTCCTGGAGCGCGGCCGCCTGCTCAACTCGGCGGGCCACCCGGCCATGGCCGTTCCGCTCTTTGAACAGGCCGCCGAGATGGGAGACCTTCTGGGTGAAGATTTCCTCGCTGTGGACGCACTTCACATGCTGGCCATCGCGGACTCCGGGCACCAGGAATCATGGACGCGCAGCGCGCTTGAGTACGCCTCCGCCGTCGACGATTCCCGCACCAAACGGTGGATGGTTTCACTGCACAACAACCTCGGTTGGGCGATGTACGACGACGGGCGGCGCACCGAGGCGATGGTGGAGTTCCAGCTCGCTGAGCAGTGGGCCGAGCGGGTAGGAACCGAGCAACAGCAGCAATGGGCGCGCGAGGCCATCGCCCAGTGCGCAAAATCCTTGAATTTACGGGGCTAAACGGCCCAAATGACCCCTCTGGAACGGAAGGATTGTCAGATCACATTTTGACAAAAGTTGATTGAAACTGCCCCAAAATATTGCTTTTCAATCACTCGTGGTGAAGTATGTCACACGAAGGGCGCGTCGCAGCGGCGGTGCCCGGACCGATCGACTGCCGGCCGAGGCGCCGTCAGAGTTCGGTACTACGAGTCTCTGGAGGGTTTTAGGATGAACGTTCAGCAGCAGTCCTTTGCACGGCGCGGTTTCCTCCGCGGCGCGCTTGCCGCGGCCGTGCTTGTGCCGTTGGCCGGCTCGATGGCCTCCTGCGCAGCCGGTGGCGGCGGAGGATCCACCGGTCCTACGGGGACCGTTTCAGATACCAATCCGTTCGGCATGGCAGACAAGTCCACCGTTGACGCCGTGATTTTCAAGGGCGGCTACGGAATCGACTATGTTGACTTCGCGGGCAAGGCCTTCGAAAACGCACATTCAGGTTCCACCGCCAAGATTTCCCCCTCCACCGATATCGCGCAGGAGCTCCAGCCGCGATTCGTCGGTGGCAACCCCCCGGACCTGATCGACAACTCCGGAGCCAAGGCAATCGGCTTCAGCACCATCCTGGCCCAGCTCGAAGACCTCACCAGCGTGGTCGAGGCCAAGAACCTCGAAGGCAAGGTCATCAAGGACACCCTCTACGCTGGAGTGCTCGCCCCGGGTACTTTCAATGGCAAGCTGGCCGCCCTGAACTACGTGCTGACTGTTTACGCCATGTGGTACTCGGATTCATTCCTCAAGGACAACGGCTGGACCGTGCCGAAGACCTGGGATGAGATGTACGCACTCGGCGAACAGGCCAAGGCCAAAGGCAAGTACCTGTTCGTCTGGGGCAAGGAAGCAGCCACCTACTACCAGGAAATGGCTATCGCCTCCGCCATCAAGGAAGGAGGCAACGACGTTCGCCTTGGCCTCGAAAACCTCAAGGCGGACGCTTGGTCCCACCCGGCGATCCAGAGCGTCTTCACCGCCTTGGGCAAGATCGTCAAAGCGGGCCACTTCAAGCCAGGTGGCTCGGGTACGCAGTTCACCGCAGCGCAGGCGCAGTGGAGCAACGCCCAGGAAGCCGTGTTCTACCCGTCCGGATCGTGGATCGAAAACGAGATGAAGGACCAGACCAAGTCCGGATTCAAGATGACCGGCGTTCCTGTTCCTACCGTGACCTCGGGATCCAAACTTCCGTACGAGGCCATGCACAGCGCTTCCGGCGAGCCCTTCGTTGTTCCCTCCCAGGGCAAAAACGTTGCTGGCGGCAAGGAATTGCTGCGTGTCATGCTGTCCAAGGATGCTGCCACCAACTTCGCCAAGACCAAGCTGGCCCCCACCATCGTCAAGGACACCGTTCCCGCCGATGGCTTCGGTTCCACCGCCCTGGTTTCCCAGACCAAGCTGCTCAGCGATGCTGGATCGAACATCTTCACGTGGAACTTTGTTGACCTCTATGGGATGAACAAGGACCAGTTGGTTGTGTGGAACACGTTCCTCGATGGAAAGTCCGATGTCGCCACGCTGACGTCGGACCTGCAGAAGATTACCGACAAGGTCCGCAACGACAGCTCGGTCACGAAGATTGAAGTGAAGTGACTTTAGTGAAAGCGAAAACACTCCGGGTCGGCGACGGTGCGTCCGCCGTCGTCGTTCCGGATACCGCACCACCCGCCTACAAGAGGCGGCGCAAGCCCCTGACGTTCGACAAGATCAGCTTCTTTGTGGTCTTCCTTGGCGTACCCCTGGCCATCTACCTCCTGTTTGTGATCTGGCCATTCATCCAGGCCTTCGGCTACTCCCTGACCGACTGGTCGGGCTTCTCACCCAAGCAAAACTTCATCGGACTTCAGAACTACCAGAAGCTCTTCACGGACGACATCTTCATGAAGGCCATGGGGAACAACATCCTGTTGGTCATCTTCTTGCCCATCATTACCATCGTCCTCAGCCTGGTGCTGGCCACCTTGGTGACCGTGGGGGGCAGCAGCAAGGGCCAGATCAAGGGCCTGCGCAACTCCAGTTTCTACCGGGTTGTCTCCTTCTTCCCTTACACGATTCCCGCAATTGCCATCGGCATCATGTGGGGCCAGATCTACGATCCTTCCGGGGGCCTGCTGAACGGCATCCTCACGTCCCTGGGCATGGACCAGTTCAAGTCCTACGCATGGCTTGGGGATAAGAACACCGCCATGATCGCCACGATGTTCGTGATCGTGTGGGGCTTCATCGGCTTCTACATGGTGCTGTTCGTCGCGGGCATCAAGGGGATACCTGCCGAGCTGTTCGAGGCCGCCAGGATTGACGGGGCAGGGCGTTTCCGCACTGCAGTGTCCATCACTATCCCGCTGATCCGGGACAACATCCAGACCGCCTACATCTACATGGGAATCCTGGCGCTGGACGCCTTCGTCTACATGGCGGCCCTGAACTCCGGCGGTGGACCGGACAACTCCACCTTGGTGATGTCCCAGCAGCTCTTCTTCACCGCCTTCACCAAGGGCCAGTTCGGCCTGGCCAGCGCCATGGGCGTTGTGCTCGCCGTAGCCACCCTGATCTTCTCCGGCCTCGTGTTCCTGGTCAACAGGCTCACTGGTGGCGACAAGGATGTGTCCCTCTGATGACTACAAAAATTGCCAGCCAGGAAATGAAGTCCTTGCACTTCAACCCCCGCAAGCCAGCCATGACCAAGGGAGACAGAGTGGTGGGCGCCGTTTCGCATACGGCCCTCAGTATCTGGTCGCTCATCGTGATCCTGCCACTGCTGTGGACTTTCATGTCCTCCTTCAAGACATCGAGCGAGATCTTCGCCTCGCCGTTTGCCTTGCCCTCGCAGTGGCGTTTCGACAACTACGTCCGGGCGTGGACCGAGGCTGGAATCGGGAGCTACTTCCTCAACTCTGTGATCGTCGTCGGGTCCGCTTTGGTGATTGTCATGGTGCTCGGCGCCATGTGTGCCTATGTCCTGGGGCGTTATGTCTTCTTCGGCAGCAAAGCGATCTACTACCTCATGCTTGCCGGGCTCACCTTCCCGATCTTCCTAGCCATGGTGCCGTTGTTCTTCGTCATGCGGAACATCGGCTTGTTGAACACTTTGCCGGGCCTCATCCTGGTGTACGTCGGGTTCGCGCTTCCGTTCACGGTGTTCTTCCTTTTCTCCTTCTTCAAGTCGCTCCCTCACGAAATCACGGAGGCGGCCGCTTTGGACGGAGCAGGCGAGTGGCGGACGTTCTTCCAGGTCATGTTGCCGATGGCCAAGCCGGGACTCGCCTCCGTGGCCATCTTCAACTTCCTGGGCCTGTGGAACCAGTTCCTGATTCCGGTGGCCATCAACGCGGCCGGACCGCGCGTGCTGTCCCAGGGCCTCGCGGCCTTCGCTGGCCAGATGGGTTACGCGGTGGACTTCGGCGCCCTGTTCGCGGCCGTCACCGTCACGGTTGTTCCGGTGCTGATCGTCTACATCATCTTCCAGCGCCAGCTTCAGGGATCCGTGTCTCAAGGCACATCCAAGTAGCACAACCTAGCTAAATAAGCGCCCGACGGCGGTTCCCACCTTTGGTGCGGGCCGCCGTCGGGCGTTTCTGCCAGCTGCCGACAGGCGCAGCGCCCGCCTTCAGATCCGCTGGTAGCGGGAACGGAACAGGGAGTAGAGACCGTAGGCCATGAGTCCGAGGCTCACGAACACCAGGACCCATCCGCCAAAGGGCTGTTTGAGGAAGGCCTTGAGGGCCGAGTCGAGGCCGCCTTGTTGGGAAGGGTCGTGCGCCGCTGTGGCGATCAGGATGAGCAAGCCGACGGCGCCGAGCGCCACTCCTTTTGCGCAATAGCCCACGACGCCCAGCACCGTGAACGCATCTCCCAGGAGTCCGGACGGTTTTCCCCTCAGGTTCTTTTCGTACTTGCGAGTGATCCCCAGGAAAATGTACGTGCCGGCGGCTGCCAGCAGCGCCACCCCGATGATCACCAGGAGGACGGTGCCGGGAGTGCTGGACATGAGGTCCGCACTGGTAGAGCGGGATTTCTCGCTGCTGCTGCTCGGACGGCTGAGCGCAAAGCTGCCGAAGGTCGCCGCCGCCACAGCGAAGACGATCGCCTGTCCGGCAGCCTTGAGCCGATTCATCCAAGGCTTCGAGCTGCCGCCCCCGCTCCACCCCATCACGGCGTCGCTCGCCATGTAGAGCGCGAGGACACCGCAGGCCACCAGTCCTGCCCACAGAAGGACGACGCCGCCAGGCGTGGCAGCCAACTGGCCGACCGCACCGCTTTGGTCGGCTTGGCCGGATGCGCCCAGCGCGATCCCCAAGGCGATGGCCCCGATCAGGAGATGTATCAGCCCTAAGGCGACGAAGCCGGCCCGCGCCACTACCCGGACGGTCCGTGAATCCTTGGCGTCGTCTACCGCGTCTTCTACCGAGTCGGCGCCCCGGGAAACTGCGTTGCGGGCCTTGTTCGTATGATCGTCTGCGCCCATGGGAACTCCTTTGGTCTGCCCTCATCTTGCCACCGCGGGCTCCGGTGCGGGAGGTCGCGCGACTAGTGGATACGATGGGCGCATGTGGATCGCCTGGATCGAGTTCGACATCCTCCTCGGCGAGGTGCACAGCCTGAAGGAGAAACGCTCGCTCGTGCGTCTGCTGATCGCCGAGTTGAAACGGCGTTTCGAGGTCTCTGCCGCCGAGACCGGGCACTTGGACCAGCACCGCCGTGCGCTCATCGGCGCAGGCGCCGTGGCAGCAGACCGCGCGCATCTCGTGGAGGTGCTCGACGCCGTCGAACGCTTCGTTGCCGCGCGCCCCGAACTGGAGCTCCTGAGCGCCCGACGCCGGGACCTCCACAGCGAAGACTGAAAACACAACGCGGGGTCACTTACGGCCCATCCCGAGGGGATTCTTGGGCCGTAAGTGACCCCGCGTTGGGGGTTGCCAGGTGCTAGCCGAAGTACTTCGGCAGCGTGGCCTCGTGGGCTTCGTTGAGAGCGTCCACGGACAGTTCGTCCACGCCGTTGATCTCCAGCTTGCCGCCGGCAGCGTCGACGACGCCGATCCGGAGGTGGGCGAAGCCGCGGGCGGTGCACATGTCCTTGAAGCGTACTTCCTCGGAGCGCGGAACGGACACAATGGCCCGGCCCTGGGACTCGGAGAACAGCGCCGTGAACAGGTCCACGCCATCGCGCTCCAGGAGTTCCTCCAGCGCAATCCGGGCGCCGACGCCGTAGCGCAGTGCGGATTCCACCAGCGCAGCGGCAAGGCCGCCCTCGGAGAGGTCGTGCGCGGCGTCGATCATGCCGTCGCGCGAAGCGTTGATGAGGATTTCGCCTAGCTGGCGCTCGATGGACAGGTCAACCTTCGGCGGCAAGCCACCGAGGTGTCCGCGCAGGTTGGACCATTCCGAACCGTCCAGTTCCGCGGCCGTGGTGCCCAGCAGGTAGATGGCCTGGCCATCTTCCTTCCAGCCGGACGGGGTGTGGCGCGCGACGTCGTCGAGCTTGCCCAGCACGGCGACCACGGGGGAGGGGTGGATCGGCACGGTACCGGTCTGGTTGTACAGCGAGACGTTGCCGCCGGTGACCGGGACGCCCAGTTCCATGCACGCGTCCGACAGGCCACGAATGGACTCGGCCAGCTGCCACATGACGTCCGGATCCTCGGGGGAGCCGAAGTTGAGGCAGTCGCTGACGGCCATCGGGACCGCGCCGGAGGTGGCGACGTTGCGGTACGCCTCGGCCAGTGCCAGCTGCGCACCGTGGTACGGGTCGAGGTAGGTGTAGCGGCCGTTGGCATCGGTAGCGAGAGCCACGCCCAGGCCGGTTTCCTCGTCCACGCGGACCACGCCGGCGTCGTCCGGGAACGCCATGGCGGTGTTGCCGCCGACGTAGCGGTCGTACTGCTTGGTGATCCAGGCCTTGCTGCACATGTTCGGCGAAGCAATGAGCTCTGTGATGGCAGCGGCCAGTTCTCCCGAGGTGGAGGGACGGCCGGCGTCCTGCACCGAGCCCGTGAAGGTATCGGCCTGGACGGAATCCTGCCACGAGGGGCGGGCAAACGGGCGGTCGTAGACCGGACCGTCGTGGGCAACGGTGCGCGGGTCGACGTCGACAATGACTTCGCCTTCCCACGTGATGATCAGGCGGCCGGTGTCGGTCACTTCGCCCAGCCAGGAGTACTCCACGGCCCACTTGTCCATGACAGCTTCGAACGCGGCGATGTTCTCAGGGGTGACAACAGCCATCATGCGTTCCTGCGACTCGGACATCAGGATTTCGCCCGGGGTCAGGGTGGGGTCACGCAGCAGGACGGAGGTCAGCTCAACCTGCATGCCGCCGTCGCCGTTGGAAGCGAGTTCGGACGTGGCGCAGGAGATGCCCGCAGCGCCGAGGTCCTGGATACCCTCAACGAGCGAACCCTTGAACAGTTCCAGGCAGCACTCGATGAGCACCTTCTCGGCGAAGGGGTCGCCCACCTGGACGGCGGGGCGCTTGGAGGGCTTGGTGTCGTCGAAGGACTCGGAGGCCAGCACCGAGGCGCCGCCAATACCGTCGCCGCCGGTGCGCGCACCGAACAGGACCACTTTGTTGCCCTTGCCGGAGGCGTTGGCCAGGCGGATGTCTTCGTGGCGCATGACGCCGACGGCCAGAGCGTTGACCAGCGGGTTGCCCTGGTACACGGAATCGAACACCATTTCGCCGCCGATGTTCGGCAGGCCTAGCGAGTTGCCGTAGCCACCGATGCCAGCCACTGCACCGTGCATCACACGGGCGGTGTCCGGGTGGTCGATGGCGCCGAAACGCAGCGGATCCATCACGGCCACCGGGCGGGCGCCCATGGAGATGATGTCGCGGACAATGCCGCCGATGCCGGTCGCAGCACCCTGGTAGGGCTCCACGAACGACGGCGAGTTGTGGGACTCGATCTTGAACGTCACGGCCCAGCCGTCGCCAAGGTTGGTGACGCCGGCGTTTTCGCCGATGCCCACGAGCATGTCCTTCTTCATTTCCTCGGTCACCTTTTCGCCGAACTGGCGCAGGTGGTTCTTCGAAGACTTGTAGGAGCAGTGCTCGCTCCACATGACGGAGTACATGGCGAGCTCGGCGCCGGTGGGGCGGCGGCCCAGGACCTTGACGACCTCGTCGAACTCGTTCTGCTTGAGGCCGAGTTCGGCCCAGGGGAGCTCGGTGTCCGGGGTCTTCGCGGCGTTCTCGACGGTGTCGATGTTGAACTTCTTGCCAACGGTTTCAGCTGAGGTGGTCACTGTGCGCCTCCCACGATCTTGTTCAGGACGGAAGTGAAGAAGCCCAAGCCATCCGTGCCGGCGTTGGACTCCGGACCGAACCCGGGCTCCACCGCGTGCTCCGGGTGCGGCATGAGGCCCACTACGTTGCCGGCGGCGTTGCTGATGCCGGCAATGTCGCGGCGTGAACCGTTCGGGTTCCAGCCGACATAGCGGAACACGACGCGGCCCTCTGCCTCAAGGGCGTCCAGGGTCTTGTCGTCCGCGATGTACTGGCCATCCTGGTTCTTCAGCGGAACCGTGATCTCCTGACCGGCCTCGTAGTCCGAGGTCCACAAGGTGTTGTTGTTCTCCACCCGCAGGACCTGGTCGCGGCACAAGAACTTCAAGTGGTCGTTCTTGATCATGGAGCCCGGGAGCAGGTGCGACTCGGTCAGGATCTGGAAGCCGTTGCAAATACCCAACACGGGCAGCTTGGCGTCGCTGTTGGCGGCATCAATGATGCGGGACATCAGCGGAGCGAAGCGCGAAATGGCGCCGGCGCGCAGGTAGTCGCCGTAGGAGAAACCGCCCGGGATGACGACGGCGTCCACGTCGGCAAGGTGGGTGTCCGCATGCCAGAGCGCGACGGCGGTGCCGCCTGCGAGGCGGACCGCACGGGCGGCGTCGCGGTCGTCAAGGGTGCCGGGGAAGGTGACGACGCCGATTTTGGCCCCGCCCAAATGGGGTTCGACGGCCACGGGGGCTCCGCCGATCAAAGGAAGTTCAGTCATGTCAGGCCTCGACGACCTCGACGTTGACGACGTCTTCGATCACCGGGTTGGACAGCAGGGTCTCGGCGGCCTCACGGGCCTGGGCGAGGATGGCGTCGGTCACCTCGCCGTCGACGGTCAGTTCGAAGCGCTTGCCCTGGCGGACTGCGCTAAAGCTGGTGAAGCCGAGGCGGGGCAGTGCGCCCACGATGGCCTTCCCCTGAGGGTCCAGAATCTCGGGCTTGGGCATGACGTCGACGACGATCCGGGGCATCCGGTAACTCCTGTGCGTGAGCGTTGGTTAAACCTTGGTTAAAGGCTGCCGCGGAGTGGTGCCGTCTCACGCCGGAACTGCCTCTAAACAGCGTTCAGCAACAGTGTTTACCGGCAGGGTCTTACGGAATAAGGGGGGCGCTCCGCGAGCTTGCATGCCCATTCTACCGGCCAAATCGCTACATACCCTATTTGCGGGAGATCGGTGAAGAGGTGGCTACCAAGCAAAAGGTACGCGCCAATTCGCGGCGACCACCCGCCGTCGTCGGGGGTTTTCAATGCCCGACGGCGGCCCGGGGCACTGCACGACGGCGGCCCGGGGCACTGCACGACGGCGGCTCTGGCCGGGGGTGGTTTGCGTCACTAGGATTGCGGCATGGCCGAGAACGCTAAGTCGATGGTTTTGCCCGTGGTCCTTGCCGCTGTTTTTGCCGGCCTTGGGAGGATGGTTTTCCAAAGGATCATGGCAGACAGGGCGGCCCGGGAAAACCGCATTTCCGTCCCGCCTGACGCTTCGACAAGGGCCAAAATCAGCGATGCGTTGCGAGGGATCCATTCTTAGTGCGGACTGTCCGCTGACAGCAACTAGAGCGCAATAGGGTACGCGCAAATGCGCTAATCCTCCGGGTTAAAGGTGCGTATTCGGGAGTAGTTTGGAATTGCTGTCAAGGAAATTCCCCGTCCAACTGGAGGAGCAATGACCGAACACGTCGCCGAAGTGTCCGCATGCAGCGTTGGCAGCTGCGGATTCAACCATCATGGCTGCACCGCCTTCGGAATCACGATTGGCGGAACCGCGGATCACGCATCCTGTGCCACCTTCATTGACACGACGCTCATGGGAGGCCTCCCCAAGGTCCTGGCGCATGTCGGTGCCTGCCAGCGCTCGGAATGCACCCACAACAACAACCTCATGTGCGAGGCCCACGATGTCCGGATCGGCCCTGGTGCCGAGGCGGCTGATTGCTTGACGTACCAACACGCCTGAGGCTCCTCTCAGCCCGCCTTCGCCTAAATATCTGAATATCCGCACAGCGGGCACGTCCCCTCCCGACGGGGGCGTGCCCGCTGCTGCGCGCGGATGTATTCTGATGCCAAATGACATGACAAAAAACGTGAAATGTGTCCTATGTAATATTCAGCTATCGCTCTGTACTCTATGAATCGGCTGGGCTTTACCTGATTACAAGAACTGTCAATCGGTGTCCATCCTTAGTTGATTGATCTTGACATGACCGCCACGATCGCCCGGAAAGGTGCAATCACTCGTGAATTCACAAGGAAAGAGCTTCATTGGAAGCGGGGGGCTTCGAAAAGCTGCGGCGCTAGCCGTCGGACTACCGGTTCTGCTCTCCTCAGTGGCGTTGACACCCGCTCAAGCTGCGCCCGCTTCCGGCTCATCGGTCTTCGGATCAACGGTCGCGGGGGTTGCCCGGAATGTCGACCCCAATTCTTATCAGGATGGCCGCTACGTTGTGGTGCTGGCAGAGAAGCCAGCGGCCACTTACGACGGCGGAACGCCCGGCTACGTGCCTACCAAGCCGCAGGCGGGCAAGAAACTGGACGTCGGCAAGGCCGAAGTGAAGCAGTACCAGGCCCACCTGCAGCAGAAGCAGCAGGACGTGGCCAAGCAGCAGAGCGTGAGCATCAATCGCGACTACACCACGGCGATCAACGGCTTCAGCGCCACCCTTTCCGCGAACCAGGCCGTCAATCTCGCGAAGAATCCCGATGTCCTCCTCGTGGCCCCTGACACCCAGTCCGCTCCTGACTACTCCACCACCGATTTCCTCAACCTCAGTGGACCGAACGGGATCTGGAATACCCAGTTCGGTGGCCAGGACCAGGCCGGCAAGGGCACCGTGGTGGGCGTCATCGACACCGGCTACACGCCCACAAGCAAGTTCTTCGCAGGCGATCCCGTCCAGCCGCTGGTCGGGGACCCCCAGGTAGGCGTCCCGTATCGCACCAGTGACGGCAAGATCGCCATGCTGAAGGCCAACGGAGATACGTTCGTGGGCGAGTGCCAGAAAGGTACCGACACGGGGGCGGCCTTTGACGGCACCGCTTGCAATTCCAAGGTCCTCAGCGCCCACTACTTCGCAGATGCCTTCCTGCAAACGGTTCCGCCCGCCCAACGGGCACCCCAGGAACAGATCTCGCCCATCGACATCGTGAGCCACGGCACGCACACTGCCAGCACCGCCGCAGGCAACCCGGGTGTGGAAACGTTCGTCGATGGCCGCAGCTTCGGCAAGACGAGCGGCGTGGCACCGGCTGCCAAGCTCTCCATCTACAAGGTCTGCTGGGAAGACACCGACCCCAATTCGGGCGGTTGCTACAGTTCCGCGGCCATCGCCGCCATTGACCAGGCCATTGCCGACGGCGTGGACGTCCTGAATTACTCCATTTCGGGCGCTACGGACACCACCACCGACCCGGTCTCGCTCGCATTTCTCTCTGCTGCGTCGGCCGGCATCTTTGTGGCCGCGTCCGCCGGTAACTCGGGTCCGCAGGCCAGCACCGTCAACCATGGCGCACCCTGGATGACCACGGTTGCGGCTAGTTCCTTCTCCCAGGAACTCCAGGGAACCGTCGAATTCTCCGACGGCACCAAGTTCCGCGGAGCCAGCATCATGAACCACCAGGTGAGCGGGGCCGGCGTCGTGCTTTCCGCAAACGCTGCCTCGGGTACCGGTAACGCAGCGCTCTGCGCGCCAGGCTCACTCGACCCGGCGAAAATCGCCGGCAAAGTAGTGGTGTGTGACCGCGGGGTGGTTGACCGCGTCGCCAAGAGCGCCGAGGTGCTCCGCGGCGGCGGTGTGGGCATGATCCTCGTGAACCTCACCAACTCCTCCTTGGACACGGACAAGCACGCAGTGCCCACAGTCCACGTCAATCCTCCGGCCTCGCAAGCCATCAAGGACAAGGTAGCGGCCAACCCTGGAATTACGGTTTCCCTGGTTGACCACGACACCACCGGGCTTCCGCTCGAGGCCCAGCCGCAGATCGCCGGATTCTCCTCCCGGGGCCCGCTCCTGGCCACCGATTCGGATCTGCTCAAGCCGGACATTTCGGCTCCGGGCGTTGCCGTGCTGGCAGGGGTTTCGCCTATCGGCAGCAAAGGCGATGAGTACGGATTCATGTCCGGTACCTCCATGGCGTCCCCGCACATCGCAGGTTTCGGAGCGTTGATCCTGGCGAAGAATCCCGATTGGTCACCTGCAACGGTCAAGTCGGCCATGATGACGACGGCGAGTGACGTCAAGCTGGCCGATGGAAGCAAGAACCAGGACGTCTTCGCCACGGGTGCGGGAGAAATGAATCCTGCCAGCGTGCTGGAACCGGGCCTGGTCTACGATGCCGGAACCGAGGACTACCTGAAGTTCATCCAGGGTACCGGCGTCGATCTCGGGAAGCCGGGACTTGGCTCGACACTGCCACGCGACATGAACCTTCCGTCGTTCGCCCTGGGTAACCTCGCGGGCAAGATCGAGGTCACCCGGACCGTCACGGCCCTGACTCCGGGACAATACCGGGCCACAGCCGATGTCCCGGGCGTTGACGTCAAGGTCACCCCGTCCGTGCTGAACTTCAACGAAGTCGGCCAGAAGAAGACCTTCAAGGTGACCTTCGAAAACAGGAGCGCGGCACTCGGGGCGTTCGCTATGGGATCGCTGAAATGGGAAGGCGCCAACAAATCGGTGGTCTCTCCGATTGCGGTCCGTCCGCAGTCGGTACTGGCTTCCAAGAGCGTCGCCTTCACGTCCCAGCAGGCAAGCGGTTCGGCGGACATCAACATCGTCTCCGGTTCCGACTCTCCCACGGCGGTGACCATTGACGGCCTCTCCAAGGCAGACTCCTCGGCCGCGGAGCTTGTCCCAGGTCCGGTGGCTGTGGCGAACAATACCTCGAACTTCGTCAAGACAGCCACGGTTGCCCCCGGAACAGCCTTCGCGAAGTTCTCGGTGATTTCCTCCGATCCCACGGCGGATTTCGATCTGTATGCGATATCGCCGTCAGGTCAGTTGCTCACGGCAGCCACACCGAGTGCCAGTGAGTCCCTCTCGCTCGGCAACCCGGAGCCGGGGACTTACACCATCATCGCGAACCTGTATGCCAGCCCCAACAACCGGCCCACCAAGGCCAGCATTGACGTAGCGATCCTGGGCGCAAACCAAGGCAACGCCACGGTCACGCCCAACCCGATCAAGATCAAGAACGGCAAATCCGGGAAGCTCACCTTCGCGTGGAACAACCTGACGCCAGGCTCCTACATCGGTCGACTCACTTTTGCGGGCACCAGCTCGCCGACGTTCGTGTCGGTCCTGGTCGCGGCAAACGGCAGCGTGTCCGTGGTGCCGAACGATGACCAGGAAGGCGAGCACGGCAAGGGCAAACTGCAGAACGTGGGGGAGGACCAGCCAAACAACGCGCCGTAGCGCGGCAGTGATGGTCTGACAGATATGCGAGGCGGCGGCCGGCGGGACATCCCACCGGCCGCTTTCTTGTTCCCCCTCCCCGGACGCTCGCTCACATATATGTCCCTTTTGGCGGACGCTCGCTCACCTATGAGCCCAAACGGTGGAACCCTCGCTCAGATGATCTGAGCGAGGGGCGGGCATGGGGCGGTTGTTTGTGAGCGAGCGTTGGGCCGGGGGCGGTTGTTTGTGAGCGAGCGTCGGGTTAGATGTTTCCCGTGGAACCTGCCACGCCGCCGAGGAGGGCTGACATGGTTCGCCAACGGGCGATCTCGCAGCCGTCTGTCCGGCTGAAGCGGCTGCTGACCTCGCGCCCGCGGAACCGGCCCGTGACCATGGCCACCTGCGGGCCGCCGTATTGCTGGGTGCAAATCCGGTCCGGCCGGGGAACCGGGAAGAAAATCTCTTCGCCGAATTGCTCGACGGCGGCAAGCGCCGCGCGGGGGTCCGGAAGGGTCGAGCCTTCGGAGACTTCGCCGCCCGAGCCGAGCAGGACGAACTCATATTCCACGGCGCCTGGCGCCTCCGTCAGCGTGATGGTGAGTTCGACGTCGTACATTCCTGTGCTTGAAGTCATCTCTGTCCTTCGTGGGCCGGTGTTTGTCCTAGGAGTTCCAGAAGCGGCTGCAGCTCCTCGAGGACCCGCGCACGGAGCGCTTGGGCCTCGGCGGCGAATGCCCGCTGATACTCAACGTACTCGGCCTTGCCTTGCGGTGTCTCGATCCTGATGGCCGGGTATCCCCACTCCTCAAGATCGTAGGGCGAGGCCTGCATGTCCATGGCCCGGATCCGCCAGGACAGTTCGAAGCAGTCCATCACCAGGTCGCTCGGCAGGGCGGGGGTCAGTTTGTACGCCCATTTGTAGAGGTCCATGTTGGCGTGCAGGCAGCCGGGTTGCTCCATGGTGCGCTGGTTGTCCCGCGTCGGAGTGAGTTCGTTGAGCGGGGTGGCGTCGGGCGTGTAGAAGCGGAAGGCGTCGAAATGCGAGCAACGGATCCGGTTGTCTTCCACAACGGTGTCTGTGCCTTCGGAACCGAGACGCAGCTTGAGGTACTCATGGCGAAGATCGAACTTGTCCTGTCGGTAGACCATGGCCCACTCGTGCAGTCCGAAGCAACCAAACTGGGCGGGCCGGGCAACGGTTCCCGCGAGGATGATGCCGGCGAAGCGGATGGCCTCAGTGCGGTCGGCCACAAACCGGCTGCGATCGAAGGCGACCGCAACGGTACCGGCGGGCAACCCGGCGGCAGCCAGCGCGCCGTCGTCGAGCACTCGGTAATACTTCCACCCGGCCCGCTCTGCGGCTTTCGGACCGGAGAGGACGACGCCGTCGCCCGGGTGCCAGCGCAACAGCTGGCCGGGCTTCTGGGTGTAGTAGGTGAAGAGGAAGTCTTCCACGGGATGCTTCTGGCCTGCGGAGCGCCGGGCCAAGTACGGCTTGGCGTAGCGCTCGACCCGGGCGTGGTGGGCAGCCTCCATCGCAAGCCATTTCTCTTGCGGGAGGTTCTTGTACTTAAGCTCCGGCACCGCTTGAACCAAGGATGTCGGCGACGGCGGCCCATGCGGAAATCTCGCAGCCGTCAGTGAGTTTGTAGGAGGACTCGACTCCCACGCCATCGACGGCCCCAGTGACTATTGCCGTCTGGGGTCCGCCGTAACGCTGCTCGCAGACTTGGTCGCTGGGGCGCGGCGTGCGTGTGAGGAGGGCGGGGTTCTTTTTCAGGGCGGCGCACGCTGCGGCCGCGGTGGGGTGATGGCTTTCCGCGGAGGGGACGCCGCCGGTGCAGACGAGGGTGTAGCTTTCAGGGGTTGCCGTGGGGGAGAGCTTGACGATGATGGAAAGCTCGGCTTCTCCGAGGCCGGGGGAGCTGGGCGCGGGGGAGAACGAAGGAGCCGGTTTGCCGCTGGGAGATTCCGTCTCGTCCGGCAGGAGTCCGCTGGGGCTGGACGACGCGCTGCTGCCCGGGGACGAGCTGCTGGGCGTGCCGCCTCCAGTGCCCGGCGTGCAGGCGGCGAGCCCGGCGACGGCGAGGACAGCCAGAACGTACCGGACTATTCGCAAACGCATGGGGATCTCCTTGATTCCTGCCAGTTTATCGTCCGGCGGCCGCCCCCGGGAGTTGGGTGGCCGCGATGAGCCCGGTCATTGCCCGGTGCAGTTCCGCTACTTCGGCCCGCGTGAGGTGGAGTCGCTCCATGATGGTTCCCGGCACAGCCGTTGCCTGCTGCCTGAGGGCGGCGCCGGCTTCGGTCAGGGTGATGGCGAGGGCCCGTTCGTTTCCGTGTATGCGGTTGCGAGTAACGAATCCTGCTTCTTCGAGCCGGCGCAGGATGGGTGAAAGGGTGGCAGGCTCGTGCAGGAGAGCTTCGCTGATGTCCTTGAGCGTGCGCGGGCTGCGTTCCCAAAGGGCGAGCATTACGAGGTACTGGGGATGGGTCAGCCCCATCTTTTCAAGCACGGGCTTGTAGACGCCCACCACGCTCCGCGACGCCACGGTCAGGGCGAAGCACAATTGGCGCTCAAGTAGGAGGTCGTCTTCAGGAGGCGCGGTGGTTTTGGAGGCAACGGGTGTGCTTGCGGCAGCCATGGCTTGCTCCGTTCCGTGTCGGTGACCGGAATGTCCCGGTCGATAGTTAGTACACTAATTGTTAGTGTACTCTTAAACCACAACATCCTTTTGAGAGAGGGTAGACCCGGTGGCCAAAGAGACCATGACCCAGAGATTCATGCGTGCAACTGGCAAGCTTCGGATCATTTTCGGGCCGGCACACAGCAGTTCCCTGGATCATGAAATGACCGAGGAGAACAAGCGCCTCCTCGTGCGGCGCCAGGCCGAAGCACAGCAATGGGAAACGATCCGCAGGCCGGACGGCAGTACCTACGTGGTCCCCAAGAACCCGGATGACAAGTCCCTTCGCTAATCCCCACCGGCTCCCGGCCTTCGCAAGTCCCCACCGGCTCCCAGCCTTCGCAAGCCCAGGCAGGGGCCCTCGCCGGTGTGGGCCCGGCTCCCAGCCTTCGTCGATGGACGCCAACCCGGGCCTTTTACGGCTTCTGGGCGTAAAATTGGCCTCACTGGAACCACTCAGCTCCAACCGCACGGCTGGACCTCGCAGCGGGGAAGGAGGTGGGAATTGTGGGACATGCACTCGATAGCTTCATGAGGGTAACCGATCGACTGCGTTTCTGGTTCGGCCCGGCGACACGGGGCGACATTGATGCGCCCGTAGTCCACAAGCATGACGACTTCGAGACGGCGTCGGAAGAAGACCTGGGGCATTTCGTCGTCGAAACAGACGACCAGGGGCACCACTACGGAGTCCGCAAGGAAAGCGCCTGAAGCCGCTTGCGGCTCCAAAAGCCGCAGGAAAGCAAAAGAACCGGAGCTTGAGCTCCGGTTCTTTCACGTTCAAGTACTTCAGATCCCGACGGCGGGTGCCCGACGGCGGCGTCCGACAACGGGTGCCGACGGCGAGGTTCGGCTGGGGGTCCGCTAGCGGCCGGTGCCGCCATAGACGGTTGCTTCGGATTCGCCGTCGAGCTCGAACGCCTTGTGGATGGCGCGCACGGCGTCATCCAGGAGATCGGCGTGCGTGACCACGGAGATGCGGATCTCCGAGGTGGAAATCATGTTGATGTTGATGCCCGCGTCGGAGAGCGCCTTGAAGAAGGTGGCGGAGACGCCCGGGTGCGAACGCATGCCGGCGCCGATCAGCGAAAGCTTGCCGACGTTCTCGTTGTATTCGATGCTTTCGAAGCCGATTTCGGGCTGTGCGGCACGGAGGGCGGTGAGGGCATCGGCACCTTCAACGATGGGCAGGGTGAAGGAAATGTCCGTGCGGCCGGTTCCGTGGGTGGACACGTTCTGAACGATCATGTCGATGTTCGAGTGTGCCTTGGCGATGACCTGGAAAATCGCGGCGGCCTTGCCGGGGATGTCCGGGACGCCGACCACGGTGACCTTGGCTTCTGAACGGTCGTGTGCAACACCGGAGATGATTGGCTGCTCCAAGGCAACTCCCTCTTGAATCGTGATCTTGTCATCGGCGCTGGGCAGGACCCAGGTGCCTTCGTTCTGGCTGAATGAGGACCGGACGTGCAGTGGCACGCCGAATCGGCGAGCGTATTCCACGCAACGCAAGTGCAGGATCTTGGCGCCGGAAGCTGCCAGTTCCAACATTTCCTCACTGGAGATACGGTCGATCTTCGTGGCCGTGGAGACCACGCGCGGGTCCGCCGTGTAGATGCCGTCGACGTCCGTGTAGATTTCGCAGACGTCCGCTTCGAGCGCGGCGGCGAGTGCCACCGCAGTGGTGTCCGATCCGCCGCGGCCAAGGGTAGTGATCTCCCGGGTGCTCCGGGTCATGCCCTGGAAACCGGCGACGATAGCGATGTGTCCCTTGTCCAATGCCGTGCGGATGCGGTGGGGGTCGACGTCGATGATGCGCGCCTTGCCGTGAATGCCGTCCGTGATCATGCCGGCCTGCGAGCCGGTGAACGACTGGGCGGAGGCGCCGAACTTGTTGATGGCCATGGCGAGCAGGGCCATGGAGATGCGCTCGCCTGCGGAGAGGAGCATGTCCATCTCACGCGCGGGAGCAGAATCGGTGACTTGAGCGGCGAGATCCAGGAGTTCGTCCGTGGTGTCTCCCATGGCGGATACCACCACGACAACCTCATTGCCCGCCTCTTGTGCGTCAACCACGCGGCGGGCAACACGCTTGATGCCTTCTGCATCGGACACCGAGGAGCCACCGAACTTCTGCACGATCAGCTGCTTGGTCTTGGCAGTCTGCGCGCTCAGGTCTTCGGTTTTCACATCGGTAGTGGGCAAACTCATGCGCGCACCCTCACTGCATCAAATTGGGGATCATACGTTGCGTGGCCAGGTAACGGCACGGCTACGTGGCTTATGTGGCCAGTTTATCGCCGGGCGCGGCAGCCGGGGGAATTGTGACCAAATCTCGGCCATTGGGTGCACGCTTGGTGGTTTCGGCTAGGCGTACGATCAAGAAATACGCAGCCTGGGGGCATGTGGGCTCACGGGATTGAAGCGTACTTGTTCTGTTTGGGGGAAACAGGTGAGTAGAGCATGTCCATAGCTGAAAGTTCAAGCGTGCCGGGCAGTGGCGCCCTCGGCGTATCCGCGGAAGGCGTCTCACGCCGCTTCGGCACGGTCCACGCAGTCGAGCACATCGATTTCCACGCGCCGGCAGGGAAGGTCACCGCGCTCATTGGGCCCAACGGTGCGGGCAAAACGACGCTCCTCCTCATGCTTGCCTCGCTTCTGCGGCCGGACTCCGGAACCATCAGGATCAACGGCTTGGACCCCGTCCATGACAGCGCCGCCGCGCGGCTTCGGATCGGCTGGATGCCGGACACCCTGGGAGTGTGGGAGTCCTTGACCGCGCGCGAAATCCTGGTCCAGATGGCACGCTTCTACCGCCTGCCCAAGGACGGCATTGCCCATCGTGTTGCCGGCTTGCTCGAACTTGTCCGCCTGGACACCCTTGCCGACCAGCCGGCCCGGGTCCTCTCCAGGGGCCAGCAACAGAGGCTCAGCCTGGCCCGTTCCCTCATCCACGACCCTTCCGTGCTCCTGCTCGACGAGCCTGCATCCGGCCTCGACCCGGGATCCCGGGTGGAGCTCCGGAACCTGCTGAGACGCCTGGCCGGGGAGGGGAAAGCCGTGGTGGTTTCCTCGCACGTGCTCAGTGAACTCGATGAAATCGCGGACGGAGCGGTGTTCGTCAGTCAAGGCCGGACCGTGAAGCAGCAGACCCTCGAGGAGGCGGCCCTGCAGGGCCGGCGCTACGCGATCACAGCCCTCGACAACGAGGCCCTCACAGCAAAGCTCAGCGAACTAGGCCTGGAATACCGTGTGGAAGCCGGCCGCCGCCCGTCGGTCACCTTGCTGTTGACGCACGACGACGGCGCTGCCGCCCTCTTGGGCGAACTCGTCCGGTCCGGCATCGGCGTGGTTTCCTTCGCCCCCGCAGCCGGTGCCTTGGAAGAGACGTACATGAACCTGGATACGGAGAAACGATGAGCGACGTGACTGGAACCGTTCCTGTTTCAGCGGGACCTCCAGCGGGATCGCAGGGAGCTACGGGAGGCGGGAACGCCGTCGTCGGCTATCTTGGCGGGATACGCGACGTCGTGGTCCTTGAGATGAAACAACGGCTGCGCTCCCGCGGCTGGTACATCATGTTGGGCATCTGGTTCTTTGTGATCGCCGTAGTGACGTGGCTGACCTGGCTCGCCTGGAATGCCAGCATGGAAGCACGGCGGTCCACGATGCCGCCGTCGGCGCTCTCGCCGCAGGACGGGGCGGGGTCCATGATCTTCGAGGTCGTGCTGGCCTTTGTGCTCCTCTTTGCGCTGCTTGTTGCGCCCGCGCTGTCCGCCAATGCAATCAACGGGGACCGGGCCGGAGGCACACTCGCCATCCTGCAAATCACCTTGCTGACCCCGGGCCAGATTCTCTGGGGCAAGTTCTGCGCGGGATGGCTCGCGGCGCTCGCCTTCCTGGCGACAAGTGCCCCCTTCCTTGTCTTCGGAATGTTCCAAGGCGGGCTGACCCCGGGGCACGTCGTGGTTTCCTTGCTGATGTTGGCGGTGGAACTGGCCGTTGTTTGCGGGATCGGAGTGGGGATTTCGGCGCTTGCTGGGCGGCCCTTGTTCTCGATCGTGGTGACCTACTTGGCAGTCGCCGCGCTGGTGGTCGGATCGCTGATTTCCTTCGGACTGGGATCGCAATTGGCCCAAGGGACGGTGTTGGCCAACTCTCCCGTTGGCCGTGGCGTTTTGTATGCGCCGGTGCAGCCGAATCAGCAGGGGCAGCCGCTTGAACCGGCGCAGCCGGCATACACCTGCGAGGGCCCCTTGGTGGAGCACCAGGCCATCCGGACCGACCGCGTGGCGTGGATGCTCGCGTTGAATCCCTACGTGGTGGTGGCTGACGCCATTCCGTATCCGGACCGGAACGGGACAGGGTTCTACTCGGTCGGCATGATCGAGGGCATCAGCCAGGGAGCCAGGTCCGCGCTCGCTGGCCCGGAACGCACCTACCTTTGCGCCAACGGCGTGCCGCAGCCGCAATACCTCAAGCAGACGACGCCCTTGTGGCCGCTGGGACTAGGCCTGCAACTGGTCCTGACAGCTCTGCTCATGTGGCTTGGCTGGCGTTCGCTGCGGACGCCCGCGAGCCGGCTGGCCAGCGGGACGCGGATCGCGTAAGCCGGGTGGCTCGCCGGTAGGCTTTCAGCGCGCCGCCTACATGAGGGCGTTGCGGCGACCCTCGAAGGCCCGTCCCAGGGTAACTTCGTCCGCGTACTCCAGATCTCCACCCACGGGGAGGCCGGAAGCAAGCCTGGTGACGGTGATGCCGATCGACTTCAGCATGCGGGCCAGGTAGGTGGCCGTCGCTTCGCCTTCAAGGTTGGGGTCGGTTGCAATGATGATTTCCTGGATGGCGCCGTCGTTGAGCCGGGTCAGGAGCTCGCGGATACGGAGCTGGTCGGGCCCGATGCCAGCGATCGGATTGATGGCCCCACCCAGGACGTGGTAACGGCCGCGGAAGGACCGTGTGCGTTCCACAGCCAGGACATCCTTGGATTCTTCGACCACACAGATCACGGAGGGGTCGCGTCGCGGATCGCGGCAGATGTTGCACAGCTCCTGCTCGGTGACATTGCCGCAGACAGTGCAGAACTTCACCCGTTCCTTGACTGTGGTGATGGCCGCGACGAGCCGCTTCATGTCCTCGGGATCGGCCTCAAGGATGTGGAAGGCCAGGCGCTGCGCCGACTTCGGCCCGACGCCGGGCAGCCGGCCGAGCTCGTCGATCAGCTCTTGTACTGCGCCTTCGTACACAATGTCCTCGTTCGTTCGGTGTGGACGCCGTCGCTGTTCGGCACGCGTCGCGGTTTGGTGGCACCTTTTTGTGCGCCGGCGGGCTCTCGCAGGGTTCCATGGGGTTCCCCGGCCGACACCGTGCGGGCCCGCGCAGGGTGTGGTTACGTCGTCCGCTTGTTAGCGGCGCATGCTGTCCAGCGACCGTTCTTCCAGTAGCTTTCCGCCCAGAATACGCTCGACGGCGGCCCGTCCAAAGACTCCCGACTCCTCGATGGTTTCGTCGTCGGCACTCGGGATGTCTTCCACCACGGTGCCGGGAGCGACGGCGGCCCGTGCCGGTGCTTTCTCGCGCCCAGCCATGGCTTCGGGGCTGTTCGAAAGCCGCTGGTACAGGCTCTGTTTCCCGGTCCCCGGAGGCGCCGACTCTGAGGCAGAGGCTGAGGCAGGGGCAGACGGAGTGGCTTGCGCGAGTGCAACGGCCGGACGCGCGGTTTCGCCTCCGGGCGGCGTCGTTGTGGCCGGCGGCGTGCCGGCTGGCGGTGCGGCTGCTGGGGTTGCGCCCGCTGGCGGTGCGGGACTGGAGGCAGTGGGCTGGGGCGCCGACCACGTCGTTGACCAATCGGCGGCGGGCGCGGTGGCCGCTGCCTGCGCAGGTGCTGAAGCCTGCGGTTGGTTTGGAATCTGCGCGGCGGCAGGTTCATAGACGGGACTCGGCGTCGCCGGCCCGGATGAAGTGGCCTGACCGCCGGGGTCGGCGGACGTGCCCGAAGCCGCGGAACCAACGTTGGACTCCGTGCCGACAACCCACGAGCCCGGCGCGTGCTCGACAGCCCTGGACCACGGATCTTCCGAGGCTTTTTCCGAAGATGCTTTCTCCGGAGATGCTTGGGTGGGGCGCTTGCTCGCGGGGGCGGAGGCGGCCGAGACTGAGCTGTTCGGCGCGGAAGCACCGCGTGGCGAAGCGGCGGCCGATGGGCCGACTGCCGGGGCTGCCTGGGCTACGGCTGCGGGGCCGGCCGTGGGAATGGCAGTGAAGCCCGAAGGAGCCGACGGCTCCCAATCCATGGGCGGTTCTTCGTCCAGCGGGGGAGCGTCCTCGTCCCGCGGGGGACCCCAATCATCGTCCGAATACGAGTAGTCCGCGGCCGGGTCTGTCGGTGCCGTTGCGGACGACGCAGCTGCTGCGGCGGACGTCGCCGGGGCAGCTGCCGAGGCCGGGGCCTTTGGAACCTCCGAGGCCTGGGCCCCTTGGTACCCGAGTGTCCGTTCGGACGCCTCGCCAGGCACGGAGGGAGCCTGCCCTGACGCTGCCGGCACCACAGGTGTCGCGGACGCCTTGTCTGCTTCCGGGGCGGCAGGGCTTTGTGCTGCAGGGGCAAGTCCCCATGCGCTATCCACGGCGGACGACACAGTCGGGGAGGCGCCACCCCCTACAGGGGGCGCCGGGTCAGCCGGTGCTTTTGGGTTTGGTTCAGAGCTACCTGAGCTGTTGCCGCCAACGACCGAAGTGATCTGGCAGTCGATGCCGATTGTCTTGTGGATGGCCTGGCGAAGGTTCTCGGCATGGTCTGCGCGGCTGAAGGCGCTCGCAAGCCCATCAGTGCTGAATGCAAGAGTCAGAAGTTGGCCGTCGAACTGTGCAACCTGCGCGTTCGCTCCGACCAAGGCCCAACTGCTGCGCTTGATCTTGGTCAGCGTCTGGAGGATATCGGGCCAAGCTCTCCGGATGACCTCGACATCGGCCCCACCCGTAGCGGGCCGCGGGGCCTGTGCGGGGGCTGGCTGTTGTGCGGGCGCCGACGGTTCTGCAGGCGCTGACGCCGAAGCTGGGGCTGGGGCGGGCGTTTGGGTCGGCGCGGGCGCTTGAGCTGGTGCCACACCCGGCTGGGGTCGGTCATGTTCTGCCGCTGGATGAGCCGGAGCTTGGGCAGCTGGTTCGTGGGCGGGGCGGCTTGCCTGTTGCCTGGATTCGTCCACGGGCCAGTCGGTAGTGGATACCCGGGGCGGCGTCAGTTGTTCCCTGGGCGATCCCCCGGAAACAGGCGGATGGACAGGAGCCGGAGCCTCAGCAACCTCCGCTGGACCAGACGCAGTTGCTCTGGACACAGGTGAGTCGAGCACTGGTGAGGTGGGAACGGGGCTGGCTGCCGCCGTCGGGCGTTCCACTGGTTGATCCGCTGGGCGGGCAGTTGGCCCGGCGGCAGTGGCAGGAGCCGCAATAGCTCCCGGCGCCGTGTGGGCTTCCGCGGGAGGAAGCGCTCCGCCGTAGTTGAGGCGGCGTTCGACGCGGTCGATTCGGGCCGCGATGCCCCGTTCGGTCTGCTCGGAACTGGGCAGCAGGATCCGGGCGCAGAGCAGTTCGAGATGCAGCCGGGGCGATGTGGCGCCGGTCATTTCAGTGAGTGCGGTGTTGGTGACATCGGCGGCGCGGGAAAGCTCGGCGGCACCGAGGTTGTTGGCCTGGCTACGCATGCGGGCGATCTGGTCCGCCGGCATGCCGCGGAGGATGGCTTGCGCGCTTTCCGGCATGGCCTGGACGATGATGAGGTCGCGGAACCGCTCCAGTAGATCCTCGACGAAGCGGCGGGGATCGTGCCCGGTTTGGATGACACGGTCCACGGCACGGAAAACGGTGGCGGAATCGGACGCGGCGATTGCCTCGACGACGTCGTCGAGCAGTGAAGCGTGGGTGTATCCAAGCAGCGCGACGGCGAGTTCATAGTCCAGGCCGTTGGGTCCGGCGCCGGCCATGAGCTGGTCCAGTACGGAGAGGGAATCCCGCACCGAGCCGCCGCCGGCCCGGATGACGAGGGAGAGCACGCCGGGAGCTACGGGCACGTTCTCCTGTTGGCAGAGAAGCTCGAGGTACTGCATCAGGGGCTCGGGCGGCACCAGCCGGAAGGGGTAGTGGTGCGTGCGGGAACGGATGGTGCCGATGACCTTGTCCGGCTCCGTGGTGGCGAAGATGAATTTGATGTGTTCCGGCGGCTCTTCGACGATCTTCAGCAGCGCGTTGAAGCCTGCAGAGGTGACCATGTGGGCTTCGTCAATGATGAAGATCTTGTAGCGGTCCCGCACAGGGGCGAAGGTGGCGCGTTCGCGGAGATCCCGGGCGTCGTCCACACCACCGTGGCTGGCGGCGTCGATCTCGATGACATCGAGGGATCCGGAGCCGCCGCGGGCCAGTTCGACGCAGCTGTTGCATTTGCCGCAGGGAGTGTCCGTGGGGCCTTCGGCGCAATTGAGGCAGCGGGCGAGGATGCGGGCGGACGTGGTTTTTCCGCAGCCGCGGGGGCCGGAGAAGAGGTAGGCATGGTTGACCCGGTTTTTGCGCAGGGCCGTCATGAGCGGCTCGGTGACGTGTTCCTGCCCGATAACGTCCGCGAAAGAATCGGGGCGATATCTGCGGTAAAGAGCAGTAGTAACAGTCACAGGGGAAACCTACCTATAGGGACTGACATTTAAATAAGAGACCCCTCATGCACCCGCCAGAGCCCATCTACCCTTGCTACCTTCCGGTCCTGGGGGAGTTCAACAGGATGACGCCACATGAGGGGCCGTCGACAAGCTTACCCGAAGTTATCGAGCCCTCCGAATTCGCGGACATGTCCCCTGTAAGAGCCAGAAAATGGACATGTCCAGTGGGTTAGCGCCAGCCGTTCACGGGCCACGTCATGAACGCTGGCTCTTCGTACGGGTGGGCCGAGCGCAGGGCTTGCACTACGGCGTCGAGCATGTCCGCTTCAACTACGCACTCGACCCGGATTTCCGGCACTGCTTCGCCTTGCCCCACGGCTCCGATGAACGGCTGTGCTCCGGGCATTGGAGTGAAGCGTCCAGTGCCCGGAGTGGTGAAGGAGCAATGCGAATAGTCCCCGATTCTGCCGGCCCCGGCATCGCCGATCGCTGCCAGCACGTTCTCAATGTGGGATGCCGGGACGTAGACAACGAGGGCGTGCAGTTGGCTCATTGCACCATCCTCCCAGTGGCCGCCCAAAAACAGGTCAAAGGATGGTTTCTAATCTCCATTGCCAAACCGTTGAACGCGGCGGACTATGGGTATGTACACCGATTGGGGCAATCTCAAGATTGTGAGCTGCAGGGCCTGGTTTCAGGGGCTGGACCCAGCAGCTCAACGGAGTGCCGGAGGAATGGACGCATTGGGGGCGTCCATTTTTACGTTTAAGCGCACGGAGGGCCCACTCGACACCATGAATGTCCCGATTGGGCGATGCCGAAATTCTCGGGTACAGTGGAGTCTGCTTTTGATTCAGAAGCATGGAGAATTCGCCTAGCGGCCTATGGCGCACGCCTGGAACGCGTGTTGGGTTAACGCCCTCGGGGGTTCAAATCCCCCATTCTCCGCGTTTGGCCCCGGTCTTTGGACCGGGGCCTTTTTGCGTTCCCCGGGCCCCTAAAACCGGGCTCGCTGGCAGGCCTCGGATTCCTCTCAAGCTGCGTTGCTGAAACCGGCGATTGCTTCCAGGACCGGCTCCTGTTCCCTGTCGGATGAGAAACAAGCGCCGGATTGGCTGCGACGGCGCGAGCCAATCCCCACCCAAAGCCCTACATCCGTTCCGCAGCCACCCGTTCCAGCACCTCCCGGCACGCCAGGATTGCAGGGTGGATCCGGCCGGCGGTGCGGGTCGACGTGAAGACTGTCCGCTTGGGGAGCCCGGGGAGGTCCAGCAGTTGGACCGGCGTGGTCCGCCCTGTCCAGACGAGGTCCGGCATGAGGGCCACGGCATTGCCGGACTCGATAAGCCGGATTTGCGCTTGGAGATCGGCAGTTTCGTAGCGGACGTCGGGCTCGAAGCCGGCGGAGCGGCATGCTTGCTCCGCCCAGTGCCGGGACGCTGCGCCATGCGGTTCCATGACCCATGGCAGCGCAGCCGTGTCCGCGAGCGAGGAAATCGATTCGCCGCCAAGGCCAATCGGGGGAGTGGCGAGCCTGATGGCGTCGCTGGTCAGGGTGGCCCGGTCCAGGCCGGGATGATGCGGTGCCGCGTGCCCTGGGTACTGCTCGGCTACCACGATGTCGAAGTCGCGGGCCCACGTTTCGTAGAGCGCAGTCTCCGGCTCGCGTTGGATCATTTCGACGCGTACTTCGGGATACTCGCTCTTCATGATGGTGAGGAAGTCCGGCATGAGGGCCAGGGCGGCGGTTTGGAACACGGCCAGCCGGACCGTGCCGGTCACCGTGGAGAGAGACGCCGCGAGGTCCGTCTCTGCCCGCTCGAGGGTGGCCAGCACCGCTGCCGCGTGCTCCACGAGGATCTCGGCCTGCGGCGTCAGTTGCACTCGTCGGCCGGATTTTCTCAGCAGTTTCACGCCGGCTTCCTTCTCCAGCAAAGTCAATTGCTGGGACACAGAGGACGGGCTGTACTTCATCGCGTCCGCCACTTCTGCGAGGGTTCCGCGGATTTTCAATTCGTGCAGCAAGCGCAGCCTGCGGACGTCCAGCATTGGCCCTCCAGAAGGGTCGAGAAATCTAATGAATATTCTTCAGAAAAGATCGCTTTTCCTAATCTGATTGTAGATCCATACTGATGGAAACAAAGGACTCTCCGCACCAAAGGAACGAAGCGCATGAGCACACCAACCCGGGATTCGAGCATCGACGCCAGGACACAATCAACCCCGGAATCCGGACACCTCCAGGAGTTGGCCCACGAAGCCATCCAACTGGTTCGACACTGGCTCACCGAAGCCTCGAAGGTGCCCGTTGACCTTTCCGCACAGCGCCTCGCCGGCGTACTCAAGGACCCGAACGGCCTGGACTTCACCGTGGGATTCGTCGACGGCGTCATCCGCCCCGAGGACCTGTCCGTCGCCGGCCGCAACCTGGCCAAGCTGGCCCCCAAGGTCCCGGCCTTCCTGCCCTGGTACATGCGCGCTGCTGTGCGCACCGGCGGCGTGATGGCTCCGGTCCTGCCGCAGGTGGTCATCCCGATCGCCCGCAAAGTCCTCCGTGACATGGTGGGCCACCTGATCGTGGACGCCACGGATGCCAAGCTCGGCCCGGCCATCGCCAAGATCAAGCAGAACGGCGTCCACCTGAACGTGAACCTGCTGGGCGAGGCCGTCCTGGGCGAACGCGAAGCCAGCCGCAGGCTCGAGGGGACCCTCAAGCTCCTGGCCCGTGACGACGTCGACTACGTCTCCATCAAGGAGTCCTCCACGGTGGCCCCGCACTCGCTGTGGGCCTTCGACGAAGCCGTGGCCCACGTGGTGGAGAAGCTCACCCCGCTCTACGAGCTGGCCGTATCTTTCCCCAAGCCCAAGTTCATCAACCTGGACATGGAGGAATACAAGGACCTCAGCCTGACCATGGCCGTGTTCACCCGGATCCTGGACAAGCCCGAATTCAAGAACCTCGAGGCCGGCATCGTGCTGCAGGCCTATCTCCCGGACGCGCTCTCGGCCATGCAGGAACTGCAGGAATGGGCTGCGGCCCGCCGGGCAAACGGCGGCGCTCCCATCAAGGTGCGCGTCGTCAAGGGCGCCAACCTGCCTATGGAACAGGTCCAGGCGTCCATCCAGGGCTGGCCGCTCGCTACGTGGGGCACCAAGCAGGATTCGGACACCAACTACAAGCGCGTCCTGAACTACGCGCTCACCCCCGAACACATCGATGCGGTCCGGATCGGCGTCGCCGGCCACAACCTCTTCGACGTGGCCTTCGCGTGGCTGCTGGCCAAGGAGCGCGGCGTTACGGCGGGCATTGAGTTCGAGATGCTGCTCGGCATGGCGACGGGCCAGGCCACGGCCGTCCGCAAGGACGTCGGCAGCCTCCTGTTGTACACACCGGTAGTGCACCCAGGCGAGTTCGACGTCGCCATCGCTTACCTGATCCGCCGCCTCGAAGAAGGCGCCAGCCAGGACAACTTCATGTCCGCGGTGTTCGAGCTTGGGGGGAACTCCCCAGAAAGCAGAACCCTGTTCGAACGCGAGAAGCAGCGTTTCCTCGCCTCCCTCGCTGAGCTGGACGACACTATTCCGGCCCCCAACCGGACCCAGGACCGCAATAAGCCCGCGGTCTCGGCGGGCAAAGAGGGCTTTGCCAACACTCCGGACACCGATCCTGCCTTGCCCGCCAACCGTGCCTGGGGCCGCGCCATCCTGGACCGTATTCCCGGCTCCACCGCCGGAAACGCGATTGTTGAAGCCAGCAAGGTCAGCGATTCCCAGGAACTGGACCGCATTATTGCCACCGCCGTGGATCACGGCAAAGCCTGGGGAGTCATGCCGGCTGCCGAGCGCGCAGCCATCCTGCACCGCGCAGGCGACATCCTGGAATCCCGCCGCGCCGAGCTCCTCGAGGTCATGGCCTCCGAGACCGGCAAGACGATCGAACAGGGCGACCCCGAAGTCAGCGAAGCAATCGACTTCGCGCACTACTACGCCGAGCGGGCCAAGGACCTGGAAACGGTCGACGGCGCCACGTTCGTCCCAGCGAAGCTCACCGTCGTGACCCCGCCGTGGAACTTCCCTGTGGCGATTCCCGCCGGCTCCACGCTGGCGGCACTCGCGGCGGGATCCGCCGTCGTGATCAAACCCGCAAAGCAGGCGCGCCGCTCCGGTTCCGTCATGGTGGACGCGCTGTGGGAGGCCGGTGTGCCGCGCGAAGTGCTGGCGCTCGTGCAACTCGAAGAACGCGAGCTCGGCACCCAGCTGGTCTCGCACCCCAGCGTTGACCGCGTGATCCTCACCGGCGGCTACGAGACCGCTGAGCTCTTCCGCTCCTTCCGGCAGGACCTCCCGCTGCTCGCGGAGACCTCGGGCAAGAACGCCATCATCGTCACCCCGCACGCGGACCTCGATCTCGCCGCCAAGGACGTCGTGTACTCGGCATTCGGGCACGCGGGACAGAAGTGCTCCGCCGCTTCGCTGGTGATCCTGGTGGGTTCCGTTGCCACGTCCGAGCGCTTCCACAACCAGCTGATTGACGCCGCCCGCTCGCTCAAGGTGGGCTACCCGGAGCAGGCCACAACCCAGATGGGTCCGATCATCGAGCCGGCTAACGGAAAGCTCCTCAACGCGCTGACAACCCTCGGCGACGGCGAGACCTGGGCCGTGAAGCCCGAGAAGCTCGACGACACCGGCCGCTTGTGGTCCCCGGGCATCCGCTTCGGCGTCAAGCGTGGCTCCTACTTCCACCTGACCGAGTTCTTCGGCCCGGTCCTCGGCGTCATGACGGCGTCCACCTTGGAAGAAGCTATCGCCATCCAGAACGAGATCGAATACGGCCTCACCGCCGGGCTGCACTCGCTCGATTCCGATGAAATGGGCGTCTGGTTGGACACGATCCAGGCCGGCAACCTCTACGTGAACCGCGGCATCACGGGTGCAATCGTCCAGCGGCAGCCGTTCGGCGGTTGGAAGAAGTCCGCCGTGGGCGCGGGCACCAAGGCCGGCGGACCCAACTACCTGGTGGGACTGGGCAGCTGGCTCCCCGCGGAGCCGGCCGCCAAGCGCGGTGCCACGCTCAAGGGTGCAGCCGCTTCGATCCTGGCCGCAGCCAAGGCCGCAGGCTCGCTTGTCGAAGCCAGCGACGCGGAGGCCCTGCAGAAGGCGCTCTTCAGCGACGCCGCGGCGTGGGTCACGGAATTCGGCACCCGCAAGGACGTCTCCGGCCTGAGCGCCGAGCGCAACGTCTTCCGGTACCGGGCCATCCCCGTGACCATCCGCCTGTCCGAGGGCGGGAAGCTCGTGGACTTGCTTCGCGTCGTAGCAGCCGGTGCAGTGGCGGGTTCGGCACTCACGGTATCCTCCGCCGTCGAGCTTCCCGAATCTGTCATCGCAGCGTTCGCGGGGCTCGGCGTGAGCACCCGCATCCAGAACGACGCCGAATGGCTGGCTTCCGCGGCAGGCATCAACGGTGGCCGCATCCGCCTGATCGGCGGGGACAGCAGCGCCCTGAGCGCCGCCACCGGCGGCCGCCCCGACGTCGCGATCTACCACGGCACGGTGACCCCGGCCGGACGCATCGAGATGCTGCCGTTCCTGCACGAACAGGCCATCAGCATCACGGCACACCGCTTCGGCACTCCGAACCACCTGTCGGACGCGCTGATCTAGCGATTCGTCAAAGAAGCCCGGAGGGACGGCCACAAGCCGTTCAGCCGGGCTTCTTTGCGTTTACGCCTCGTACCCCAAGCGCCGCAACCGTTTCCGGGCGGCCTGCTCGCTGGGGCCGCTGCGGCCCAACGTCAGGCGCACGACGGCGAGGACCACCCGCGCGGCGAGAATCGACGGCAGCGGGATGGGGCCAAAACGGGCTTTTTCCAGCCCCAACAGTTCCCGATACCGGGGCTCCAGGCTAGCCACGGCCGCGGCGAACAAAATCCGGTAACCGGGTTGCAGCGACGCCTTCAACGGGGGATACCTGATGAAATCGATGGTTTCCCTGAGCCGCTCGTCAGCGCGGAGATGTCCGGACGCGTACCAGCGGTCCATTTCCGCCGTCACTTCCGCAAGGCTCAGGGGAGGGTCCTCGACTCCCATCAGGCGGCCCGCCTGCGCCCACTCGCGGATATAGGCGTCGGCGCCGCCGGGGACCGACCCACCCCAGATCCTGTGCGCCGCCACGAAGGAATCCGCGTACGCGACGTGGACCCAGCGGAGAAGCTCGGGATCGTTGGCTGAGTACTCGCGGGTCTGTCCTTGGGCGTCAACGTAGCTGCCCTTGACGGAGTCATGCACCCGCCGCACGAAGTGGGTTGCCGTGTGCGCGGCATCCATGGAGCCGTAGCTCACGGTGAAGATCCAACGGATGGTGTTTGCCAGCCGCCCGAGGGGATCCCTTTTGAAACCTGAATGGTCGTACACGCCCGCCAAAGCGCCGGGGTGCAGGGACTGCATGAGCAGCACCCGGATTCCCGCGACGATCGTGGACATGGAACCGTGGACAGCCCAGACGGCCGATCCGGGAAGGTGGTATCCGGGGTCGTTTCCCTCCTCAAGTTGCAGCACCCAGTCGGGAGTGGACTGCGGGTGACCCGTAAAAGTCATCCGCAGTTCTGCTTGCCACTTCTTTAGGAAGTTGACCATGGTCCATTGTTGCGCAGCATTCTGTTGGCGCAAGGTGCCGTCTTGTTTACGCAGACGTGCTGGGTGAACGCCGAGGTGCCGGCCCGCTGTGGAAACAGCGGGCCGGCACCTCTCGCGCGAATCCTCTTAGGCTGCGGGTTGCTCAACAAGTGCCCGACGGCGGCGCGCCGGGGACGCTGCCACCAGCAGGGCCGCGATCGCTACGGCAGCGCTCAGGACCAGGCCGGGCCGGTACTGATCGAGCATGGCTGCCGCGCTGACGGTGCTGTTTGTGCCTGCGCCGGTGTCATGCCCACTGACGAGGGCCGTCGTCACGGCAAGGACCAAAGCTGCGCCAACCTGCGTGCTGGTCTGGATGAGTCCGGCGGCCAGACCCTGCTCCGAATCCCGGATGCCGGCGGTGGCTTGGACGTTGATGGACGGGAAAGCCAAGGCGAAACCGATGCCCAGCAGGATGACCGAGGGAAGGATGTCCAGCACGTAGTTGGGTGAGGTTCCAACGCGGAGGAACAAGACGTAGCCCAGTCCCATGGCGGTCAGGCCGGTGAGGATGAGCCTCGGAGCGCCGAATTTCTCGATGAACCTGTCCGCGAAGGGCGCGCTCGTTGCCACCAGGAGCCCGGTAGGAAGCAAGGCAAGCGCCATGCCCAGGGGAGACCAGCCGAGCACCGACTGCAGGTACATGGTGAGGATGAACTGGAAGCTCAGGTAGGAGCCGAACAATCCAATGGCGCTCAGGTTGGCGCGGGCCACCCAGCCCTCACGAAGGATGCCGAAGCGGATGAGCGGGTGCTTGACGCGGTTTTCGATGACAGCAAAGGTTGCCAGCACGGCGGCAGAGATGGCGAATCCGGCGATTGTTGCCACAGATCCCCAGCCCTTCTCCGGAGCTGAAACCAAGGTGTACACGAGGCCAAGCATGCCGAGCGCGAGGGTGACCGCGCCCCAGACATCATGGCCGCTCCCTTCCGTGGATGGCTTGTCACGGGGGATGAACAGCATGCCAAGAAGTACGACGGCGACGGCGATCGGTACCGATACCAGGAAGGTCCAGCGCCAACTCAAGCTGGTCATGAGCCCGCCAACCACCAGCCCGAGCGAAAAGCCGCTCGCGCCGAAAGTGGTGAAGATGGACAGAGCCTTGTTGCGCTCGCGGCCTTCAGCGAAGTTGGTGGTGATGATGGAGAACCCGGTAGGGGCAGTGAACGCGGCGGCCAGGCCTTTGACGAATCGCGTGGCGATCAAGAGGGTTGGATCGTTCACGAGGCCGCCGAGGAGTGATGCCGCGGCGAACACGGTCAAGGCGATCAGGAAGATCCGACGCCGGCCCAGCAGGTCGGCAAGCCGCCCGCCTAGGAGCAACAGGCTCCCGTAGCCCAGGACATAGGCGGAAACGATCCACTGCAGGGAATCGGTTCCGAGGTGGAGTTCGTGGCCGATGGAGGGAAGGGCTACGCCCACCATGGAGACGTCCAGGCCGTCGAGGGCCAGAACTGTGCACACCACCATTAGCAGCAGCCACTGGGCCCGGGTCCAGCGGACGGCTGTATGGAGCTGCTCGGCAGATCTAGTGAGGGTGCTTGGTGAAGTCATGCACATCAATCTATATGACGCGTCATTCAATGACAAGGAATATGACTAGGAATCTTATGACGTGGACTTTATTTAGGGTTTCGACTAGAATCGGGCCATGGCAACAACGCAGGATCGCCAGCTGGTTGAGCAATGGCGCAGCATCCAGAACTCGTACTTCCGCACCGCGGCCGCGATCGACCGCGCCCTCGAAGCCAAGTTCGACATCGGCCTGAACGAATTCGAAATCCTCGATCTCGTTGCCGAAAGCGTTGACTCAGCCTGCCGAATGAAGGCACTCGGGGAGCGGACTCCCATGACCCAGAGCGCCGTCTCCAAGGTTGTTGACCGCTTGGAGAAAGCCGGACTGGTCTCCCGCGTAACCTGCACGGATGACCGGCGCTCGCTGTACCTCGAACTGACCGACGCCGGCCGCGCGCTGCATTCGGATGCCGCCGTCGAGCACCGGGCTTTGCTGAAGGAGAACCTCGGCGAGTAGCCCGCCATGGTCCGGCGAGTGTTTCGCGGACCGGCCAAGTATGAAGTCGAGTGTTCCCATTCGATTTCATAGCGGCCACAATGGGACAAGCGCGCCCGTACTGGGGATGAGCGCCTGTCTCAGGAGCCGCTGTGGGAAAGCATCATGAGTCTGGCCAGGTTGTCGATCTGGTGCTCACAAGGAAATTTGGCCGGGTCCTTTCGGCATGCTTCCTTGCTGTCGTGGTGATCCTCGCTTTTGGTTTCCAGGGCCCGGGTTTAGGCGGACGGGCAAGTGACGGATCCTTGGCCACAGGGCAAGTCGAACCCGGCATGCTGCCCACGGACGGTGCCACCTCCAGCGCGCAGGAGACAGTGCCTCAAAGCCCCTCATCGGCCCCGGTCCAAGCAGGTGGCAAAGCCACGGTGTCTTTTGAACGCTCCCCGGTCCAAACCCTCGACAAGAACGGCGTAGGCACCCTCAATGTCGCGTCGAGTTCCCTCGACCGGCCCCCTGCAGGGAAACTCTACGCGCCGCTCGAAATGCTGTTTCCGAGCTCTCCCTTCGGGTTGAGGATAGATCCCTTCACCGGATTGCCGGGGGAGTTCCACTGGGGACAGGACTTCGCCGCGGCTTGCGGCACGCTCGTCTACGCAGCCGACTCCGGCGTGGTACGGGCCGTGGGGTGGCACCCATGGGGTGGCGGCAATCGCGTGGAAATCGATCACGGCAACGGCCTCGTTACGACGTACAACCACCTGCAGGGCATCGCCGTCGTCAAGGGGCAATCGGTCCGGGTGGGCGAGGTCATTGCCAGGGTGGGAACCACGGGTTCCTCAACGGGTTGCCACTTGCACTTCGAGACGATCCTCAACGGCGTCTACACCAACCCCATGAACTGGACGTTCCTGCCAACCAAGCAGGTGGATCCCCTCGGCGATATCCCGATGGTGAGCTACCAGCCAGGTTCCGCCACTGCGACCTCGCCGGGGTCTGTCTGGTCGATCCCCGGGGCCGTGCCGACTGACCCGGGAGCCGTGCCCTCTGGACAGGCGGTGACCGGCGGGGTGCAGGAGACAAAGGTTGTGCCGCCGAGCCCGACTGGGACGCCGACCGGCACCCCGACGGCGAAGCCCAGCCCGACTGGCACCCCGACTAAGACGCCGACCGGTTCGCCGACGGCGACGCCCAGCCCGACAGGGACGCCGACGCCGAGCCCGACTGGCACCCCGACCGCGACGCCGACGCCCTCGACAACCGCTACTCCCACGCCAAGTAAGACAACGGGCGGCACCCCGAGCCCATCGCCGTCGCCGGCTCCCACCGGGACGCAAGCGCCTGTGGTGACGCAGGCGCCGACGGCGACAGTCCCGCCCACGGCGATAGTTCCGCCTGTGGTGACGCAGGCGCCCACCTTGACCACACCGCCCACGGTGGCCCCGACGTCGAGCCTCCCCGCTCCGGCGCCGACCGTGACGAACACCCAGTCAACTCCGCCTCCGCCCACGCCGTCGGCGCCTACCGAGCCCGCGACGCCAGCGCCCAGCAGCCCCACGCCGTCGGTCACTGCAACTACCAAAACGGCGTCCCCTAAGCCGTAGAAGTCATCGCTTTACTGGCGCGCACCCAACCGTCCTGCCGCGCGTAGACTCGAATGCGGCAGTTTGCCAAGGTTCCACGTCGTAAGGAAGCGATTCAATGTCCCCGCTCTACAGCATCCCCCTGACGTTCAACGACGGCTCCCAGGCCGACTTCGGGCGTTTCGAGGGCAAAGCCGTACTAGTAGTCAATGTGGCTTCGAAGTGTGGTTTCACGCGCCAGTACTCGGGACTTGAGGAGCTCTACGGCAAATACCGTGACCGTGGATTCGAGATTCTGGGTGTGCCGTGCAACCAGTTCGCTGGCCAGGAACAGGGTTCCGACGCCGAGATCGCGGACTTCTGCCAGCGCAATTTTGGAGTCTCGTTCCCGCTCGCGAGCAAGTCCAAGGTCCGCGGCAAGGAGCAGCACCCCCTGTATGCCGAGCTGACCCGGACCGCCGACGGCTCCAAACCGCAGAAGGTGAAGTGGAACTTCGAAAAGTTCCTCGTGAGCCGCGAAGGCGAGGTGCTCGCCCGCTTCCCGTCCGCCGTCGAGCCCGATTCCGAGAAGCTCATTGAGGCGCTCGAAGAGGCCCTCGCCTAGGCCCTCTGGACGGAATCCAGAGTGACTCCCGCCGTAAGCGCCTGACGGTTATCAACAACGATTTCACCGTCAACAATGGTCAGGATCACCGGCGACTGCGCAAATTCGTCCGGCGCGGTGGTCAGGGGGTTGTGCCGGACCACCGTCAGATCGGCGCGGGCCCCCCTTTCCACGATTCCACCTTCTTCACCGACAGACCTCCAGTATTGGCTCGTGTAGCCTTCGAGCGCGGCACGAGCGGAGAGCGCCTGCTGGGGTTGGACGGGCTCGACGTCGGGCCGGCCGGCCGGGCGGCGCGTCTGGGCTGAGGCGATGATCGCCCGCGGGTCGAATGGAGCGATGGGCCAGTCCGATCCGAGCGCTACGATGGCTCCTGCGTCGCGGAGATCGCGGGTCCGCCACGCGTGGTTGGCCCGTTCGCTGCCAAGCCTGCGGGACCAGTTGTCGGTGTGGTCGGCGCGGCTGTAGAGGGCGCAATGCGTCGGCTGCAGGCTGGTAGCGGCCCCCGCGCTGATGATATCCGCCAAAACCGAGTCCGGGATGGACTCAATGTGCTCGATCCGGTGGACCGGGCCGTTCTTGGGGAGGGCTCCGATGGTCCGCGCGACGAAGGAAACGGCCTGGTCGCCGATGGCGTGGGTGGTGGTGGGGATCCGGTGTTCGTGGAAGAACTTCATGGCTGCGGCGAGGGCTTCAGGATCGTGCCAGAGCGGATGGAGCGATTCTCCGTGGGTGTCGGGCTCAAAGAGCCACGCCGTGCCGTTGTCGATGGTTCCATCCATCATGAGCTTGATGCCGTGAACGTGCCAGCGCCTGCCGTGCCTGCCCTGCATCGCGAGCATGGCCTTCAAGTCCTCCTCGGTGGCGCCGGGCATAACCCAAGGGGAGATCCGCAGCCGGATGGCGAGCTCGCCCCTCCGCTCCAAGGCCTCCAGCACTTCCAAAGTGTCCGGGGCCCCGAAGTCCAGCATCTGGCCTGCTACCAGTCCGGATTCGGCCATGGAACGCAGGAGTTTCCCGAGGTCGTCGACGCGCTGCTCGAAGGAGAGTCGGGGGAGGACGCCGCGGACAAGCTCCTGGGCGGCAATTTCGTAGAGCATGCCGTTGGGCTTGCCGAGCTGGTCAACGCCGACATAGCCGGTGCTCGGCAGTTCTTCCGTTCCGGTGACCCCGGCGAGCTGGAGGGCGGCTTCGGAGACCAGCGAGGCGTGGCCGTCGAACAGGGTGATGAACACGAGTTCGTCGTCGAGGATGCCGTCGAAGAGGGAGTTGTTGAAGCCCCCATCCCCGAAGATGACAGGGTCGAGGCCCCAAGCGAACAGCCAATCGGAGCCGACGGCGTGCGGCGTGGAAGCGGCGTACCGCACAAGGGCGGCGCGGACGTCGTCGAGCTGGGTGATCCCGCCCAGGTCAAGGCCACGGGCGATGTCCGCGCCGTGGATGGGATGGATGTGGGCGTCAACCAGGCCGGGGCAGACCGTTGCGTCGCCGACGTCGAACACCTGTTTGGCTCGTGCGGTCCATTCGGCGGCTTGGTTGGTGTCGGCGTCGGCCCGGCCGATGTGCGCAATCCGGCCATTTGAGATGGCGACGAAACCGGCGGTCTCTGTGAGCGCCTCGCCGTGGAGGATGCTGGACGAGAGGATGACGAGATCGATGGGCTCGGGCGTGGTCAAGATGTAACTCCTTGTTGTGTTCGGGTTTCCGACGTCCGCCCGGTGAGGATCAGTCGTCGTCGATGGCCGCCTTCAATCCGGCCGAAAGGACATCGGCCAGGAACGCGAAGCGGTCTACCGGGTGCTCTGCCACGGCTTTCTTTGCCGCGAACAGATGGGGATACGTGCCTTCCTCCTCTTCGTTGATGCTCCATGCGGATTCCATCGTCATTGCGTCGAGGCTCGCGCCAATCGCTGCGCTGTCGAGGGTTTCCAACGCGGGAATGATGAGGTGCCGTGGCGCCCCCGCAATCTCGAACGCTTCGACAAACTGGTCGTATCGCTCCAAGGCTGCCGGGTGTGACACCGGCTGCGTGAGCAGGAGGGGAAGGAGTGCCGGTACTAGGCTGTAGGCCTTGCGGAGGGAGTCGAAGATCTCGCGGATGACGTCGTCGAGGCTGCCGGACGGCAACTCGGGCATCGGAGCTCTGTCTACGAGCGCGCCACGGGCCAGTTCGATGATCTCTTGACGACCCGTGACGTGCTTGTAGAAAGATGACTGCCTGACGCCCAGGCGTTCCGCGAGCCGCGGGATCGAAAGGCTCTCTTCCTCCTCGAACATCTCAAGCGCCGCGCGGCCGATCGCCTTCCGCGAGAGCCTCGGTGTCCGGGGCCGTCCTAGCTGGCTGGTTTTGCTCGGAGTCTGCATTCCTCAAGACTAGGCTCCGGGATCACTCGGCGTGGCCGATCCGCTGGTAGGCGGCCGGGTTGACCTTGCGCAGCACGAGGGCCAGCACGGTTCCGGCCGCAAACAAGAGCGGTGCAAAGATGAGCAGGGTGGTGTTGACGGGGTCCCCGGCCGGGAGGCCGGTGAGCAATTGGGCGTTGTTGGCCATCAGGTAGACCACCACGCACATGATGATGGTGGCGGCCACGGCGGAAGGCACGACGTACCAGCGAAGGCCGTGGTCCTTGAGGCGGGCGAAGAAGGCCACGACGCCGACGCCCGTGAGTGCCTGCAGGAGGAGGACGCCGATCACTCCCGGTGTGTTCGTCCAGATCAGGAATTGAGTGAAGGGGTCCAGCTGGAGTAGGGCCGCGCCGATCACGAGGGCGAGCGCGAGGAGGGTCTGGTCGAAGCCAGCCACCGAGGGTGTGCGGTATCGCGGGCTGATCCGAGCTGAGCGTTTCGGGAAGATGCCCTCGCGGCTCAGGGACAAGGTGTAGCGGTTGATGGTGTTGTGGAAGGAGAGCTGGGCGGCGAAGATGCTGGTGACGATCAGCACGCTCATGAGGTTCACGCACCAGCCGCCCGCGAAGTTGCCCGCTGCGATGTAGGCGGTGTCCCCGGCGTCGAGGTGGCCCGCAGCGAACGCTTGGACGGCGTCCGCTCCGAAGGCCTGGACGATGATCCAGACGGCGAAGGCGTAGAACGCCCCGATGAAGGCGATGGAAATGTAGGTGGCACGCGGGACGCTGCGGTCCGGGTCGCGGGCTTCTTCCCGGTACAGGGCTCCGGATTCAAATCCCATGAAGGCGGAGAAGCCCAGGCCGAGGACGGCGGCGAACTGCGGGGAGAAGATGGCCTGCGGGCTGAAAGATTCAAAGCTGATGCCGTGTGCGCCGCCTTGGGCCAAAACGAACGCAGCGACGAGGGCGACGATCGCGGTTTCGAGGGTGAGCAGGACGGCGAGGACCCTGGCGCCGACGTCGATCCCGCGCCAGCCGAGGTACCAGACGGCCCCGATCGACACGATCGCGTAGAGCCACCAGGGAAGTTCCACTCCGGTGAAGGACTTCACGGCGAGGTTGGCTTGGATCCCCAGTAGTCCGTAGAGGCCGATTTGCAGGCCGTTGTAGCTCATCCAGGCAGTGAGGCCGGAGCCGAGGCCCACCACGCGGCCGAGGGTTTTCGAGATGTAGCCGTAGAAGCCGCTGTAGGACCGGACGTGGCGGGTGAGCGCCATGAAACCGATGGCGAACAGGCCCAGGCCGATGGCCGCGGCGATGTAGATGGAGGGTGCGCCGACGCCGCCCACCGCGAGGGCGAGCGGGGCGATGCCGACGACGATGGTCAGCGGGGCGGCCGCCGACACCAACATGAACACAATGTCGCGAGTGCCGATTGCGTTCTTCTTCAATCCGCCGTCAACGCTGGCGGTCGCGGACGGCACGAGTGCCGCCTCTTCTTTAGTGAAAGCCATTCGCTTATTGTGAGGGGCGGCACATGTTCGCGTCAAGAGGGTCTGTCCTGGGGCGCGCTTCCGAACCCACGCAAACGGCCAACGCTCGCTCACGTTTATCGCCTTTTTGGCAAACGCTCGCTCACGTTTATCGCCTAACCGGGACGACGCCGACGGCGGCCGGCGGCACCCCGGTGCGGCAGCCCGACGTCGGGCCCCAACCCCGGACGCTCGCTCACCTTTGTCGCTATTTCGGCCAACGCTCGCTTTAGTGGGCGAGCGTTAGGCGGGATGGCCTTATAAGTGAGCGAGCGTCGGGGAAAAAGCGCCCACTTAAGTGAGCGGGCGTTGGGTGCTGTACTAGCGGGTGCTGGAGCCTCGAACGATGAACCGTCCGTCGGTCCCTGCTTGGCCGTCGTTCTTTGGGACCCCGCCCAACTGTTCCACCAATGCGGCGACGGCGGCCCTTGCGAGAACTTCGGGTTCGAGGTCGATGGCACTGATGGGTGGAACGCTGTTTCGGGTCTGTTCCGAGTCCGAGCCTGCGACGATCAGGATGTCCTCAGGGGAGATGACGCCGGCTTCCGCAAGCCGCGCCATCAGCCCGGCCGCATGGCGCCCCGTGAGGCAATAGACGGCGTCGGGCCTGTCTGTCATTGAGAGGAGATCTTCGCCGATTGCCCTTCCGCCAAGGGTGCCGCTCGTTTCCTTCTGGGTCACGACGATGGGCTCCTTGCCTCGCGCGGAACACCATTCGCGATAGCTGGCTTCCGTGGTGATGTTCCAGGAGTTGCGGTCGGAGCCGATGGCGATCGCCACCCGCCGTGCCCCGTTTTCCTCGAGGTGATCGAGCACCTGCTTGGTGATCTTGGCGGTGCTGGGCTCGATCCAGGCAACGTAGTCGGGGCGGACGAGGTCCTTGCCGACCGTAAGCAAGGGGATTCCTTCGGCCTGAAGCAGGTCGATGACGGGGTCGTTCTCCACCGGTTCCGTAATGATGAAGCCGTCGGCCGCCAATGAGACGCTGGGCGCATCCGGCAGGGTGGGGTCGCTGAGCAGCATGAGTCCGTAGCCGTGGTCCAGGGCGCTGAGCGAGGCGGCTCCAGCAAAGCGCAGAAAGTAGTCCACGCCTTCCGGGAGGAACGACTCAAGGGTGTCCAGCGGGCGAAGCACGAGCGCAAGGATTCCCAGCCGATTGCTTCGAAGGCCGCTGGCGACGGCGTTGGGCCGGTAGCGCAGTCTTCTCGCCGTTTCGATCACCCTCGCTCGGGTGGCTTCGGCCACGATTCCCTTTCCGCTGAGCGCGTGGGAGACGGTGGTCACTGAGACCCCCGCTTCGCGGGCTACCTCGCGGATGGTGGAGCGTGCGTTTCGCTGCGTCATAGCTGCAAGGTTATGCCTCCTGGAAGTCCTTCCGAAATCGTTTTGTTAATTTTTGCCAAGGTGTTGCCCAAAACGTTTTGGGTGATTAGCGTCACTACAGCAATCAGCAGCCGATTGGGGCGGCCCCCTACCAAACGAAGTACGGGAGATCCATTGAATAAGAAACTCATCTGCGCAGGAGCCGCTGGCCTAATGCTCCTTCTTGCGGGGTGCAATGGTGGCGCCGCCGCCAAGGCCCCGGATGCCCTCAGCCCGAAGGACCTGCTCGTCACCACCCCCGCGGCCACGACGAACCTGGACAAGATCGTCTGGAACAACAACTTCGGTGAGCCGCCGTCGATCGACCCCATCAAGAGCGCCGACTACCCCGCAAGCGGCGTGGTGTCCAACTTGTGCGAGAGCCTTTTCCAGATCCAGCCGGACTTTTCCATGAAGCCGAACCTGGCCAAGAGCGTCAAAAACGTCGACAACAGCACCTACGTCTACGAGCTGCAGGGCGGAGTGACGTTCTGGGACGGCAAGCCAATGACGGCGGACGACGTCGTCTTCAGCCTCAAACGCCACCTTGATCCCAAGGAGATCAGCTACTGGGCATCCGATGTCACGGCCAATATCGCTTCCGTGGACAGAACCGGTCCCAACGAAGTGACCGTCAAGCTCAAAACCCCTGATGCCACCTTCAACAACCAGCTTGCGACGCCGATCGGCGCCGTCGTGGAACAGGCCCAGCGGGAGAAGGCCGGCGTCGATTATGGCAACCCCGGCGCCGGCGTCATGTGCACCGGCCCCTACTCTGTAGGCGAATGGAAGCAAGGAGTCTCGATCACCCTGAACCGGTACGACGGATACTGGAACACGGCCAAGAAGGCCAAGACCAAGCAGATCGAAATCCAGTTCATTACCGACCCCAGCTCGATCGCCAACGCCCTCGCCACCGGTGCCATCGACGGAAGCTACGACGTTCCCTTGAGCGCCATCAGCCAGCTGTCAAAGTCCACCACAGGCCAGCTCTTCTACGGCAAGTCCCTGCAAAACATGGCGATTATCAGCACCGGGACGGGGTCGCTTGGCGACCCGGCAGTTCGCAAGGCACTCACGCTCGCCACGGATCGTGAAGCGATCGCCAAGACGGTATTTGAAGGAACGTCGACGGCGGCCCAATCGCTAGTGCCAAACGGCGGCTGGAACTACAGCGGGACGATCTTCGAAGATGCGCGCAAGAACCTTCCTTCGACGACGCCAAACCTCGATGAAGCCAAGAAAGTCTTGAAGGACGCAAAGGTCGATTTGAGCAAGCCCATCAAAATCGTCTACCCGATTGACCGGACGTTCTACGCCGACATCATCTCCGAGTTCGCCAACGCGGGCGCCAAACTCGGCCTGACGATCGAACCCAGCGGTGTGCCGGGTGCACAGTTCGGCGCGTTCTTCTCCGATCCGAAGGCGCGTGCGGGAGCCGACGCCTTCGTCACCACGAACTACATGAACGTGGCCGATCCCCTTATCCACCTGGGCGCCATCGCCGGCCCGAACGGAATGCAGAACTACTCCGGATTCTCCGATCCCCAGATCACCGATCTGCTGGCAAAGGCCAAAGCCACGTCCGACGACGACGCCCGCGCGAAACTCACGGTGCAGGCCGAAGCCCTGATCATGGACAAGGAACCGTGGCTGCCGGTGGTCGACAGCTCCACGCGGCTCTTTATGAGCAAGCGCGTCACAGGTGTTCCGGCCTCCTTCGTTTACCTCTACTACCCCTGGGCCGCTGACCTGGGCGGCACGGGCAAATAGGCGGCAGACTTGAGATTCCTCGTCCATAGGCTCTTGGCGCTCGGTGGAGTGCTCATCGCCTCAAGCATGATCGTGTTCGGTGGCCTGTACCTCGCCCCCGTCAGCCCGGAGGTATTGGCAGCAATACGCAGCCAATACTCCCTGGACGACCCCCTTCCGGTCCGCTACTGGAATTGGTTGTCCGGACTCTTCACAGGAGACATGGGCCGCTCATTGCTCACCCAGCAAGATGTGGGAACCCTCATCGCCAGCCGGATTCCCACGACTCTCTCGCTCGCGGCCTTCGCGGCGGTCCTGATCATCGTCGCCGGAATCGGGCTCGGCATCCTTGCCGGTACCCGCGGGGGAGTGGCTGAGCGGATCGTGATCTTCGCATCGAACCTAGGCATTGCCGTCCCGACGTTCTTCGCAGCCCTCGTCCTTATGTCGGTCTTCAGCGTGGGGCTGGGCTGGTTTCCGGTCTTCGGCGCCGGCGACGGCGTCGTTGACCGCGTATGGCACCTCACGCTGCCGGCCTTGGCGCTGTCGCTTCCATCCATCGCTGTCGTTGCGAGGATCACGCGGACCGCGATTGTCGAGGAGAGCGAATCGGAGCACGTGCTGATCGCCGTCGCGCGCGGCTTGCCGAAGCGGATCGTCCTCTGGCGCCATACCGTCCGCAACTCCCTTCTGCCGGTGACGACGGTGGTCGGCATGCAGATTGCCGGGCTCATCGCGGGCGCCTTCGTCGTCGAATACGCCTTCACCTTGGACGGGATCGGAGCCTTGCTGGTGAATTCGGTCCAACGCAAGGACTTCGCCGTCGTCCAGGCAATCGCACTCATCATGGTGGTGGCCTTCGGCGTCGTAAACCTCGCGGTCGACCTCCTCTACGCCGTCATCGACCCCCGCGTCCGCCTGAAGAAAGGACAGTGAACGTCATGGCAGCAAGCGAAACCGCGGTCCTGTCGACCGCGCCAGGCATACCAGCCCAAGGACGCCTCGCGTCGGTCCGGCGCCGGCTTGGCTGGATCGGCATGGTCTGCGCCGGGATCGTCGCCGTCGTGGTGCTGGCCGCCCTGGTTGGCCAGTTCTTCGTGCCCTACGACCCTACGGTCGGCTCCGTCACGCAGCGGCACCTTGGTTCGAGCGCTGAGCATTTCCTTGGCACGGACCAGGCCGGGCGCGACATTTTCTCCCGCTTGATCGCGGGCGCCCGGACAAGCCTCGTCGGCCCGCTGATCGTCGTCGTCGCCACGGCGGTTGCCGGATCGATGCTGGCCTTCACGGCAGTGTGGTTCGGCGGGAAAACGGATGCTTTCCTCGGCCGTGTCCTCGATGTGCTCTTCGCCTTCCCCAGCCTGTTGCTGGCTATCCTTGGGGTTGCCATCTTCGGGCCGGGACTCGTGACCGCGTCCATCGCCCTCGCTGTCGCGTACATCCCCTACAGCGCCCGCGTGATCCGCAGTGTGGCCCTTCGCGAACGGAACCTGCCCTATGTGAAGGCCGCCGAACTGCAGGGAATCAACGGCTTCACCATCACCCTCCGCCACATCTTGCCGAATGTGTGGACGCAGATCCTCACGGGGTCCACGATCAACTTCGGATACGCCATCGTGGACCTGGCTGCTCTGTCCTTCCTGGGCCTCGGCATCCAGCCACCAGCGGCCGACTGGGGCCTCATGATCTCCAACGGCCAAGAATCGCTTCAGCAGGGTTTCCCGGGGCAGAGCCTCTACGCGGGCCTGTGCATTGTGGCCACGGTCGCGGCGATGGCTTACATCGGCGAACGGCTGGGCGGCCGCGCAGCAGCAGGAAGGAGCAAGCAATGATTGACATCAGCAACCTGGAGCTGGGCATCATCGACCCCGACTCCGGGGCCAACAAGCCCGTACTTAAGGGAATATCGCTCAGTATCAAGCGCGGCGAGGCGATCGGTTTGGTGGGCGAATCGGGCAGTGGAAAGTCGATGACCCTACGCTGCATCCTTGGGATCGAGCCCCGCAACTCCGTGGTCACCGGGGACATTGCTCTCGACGGCGAGAACCTCAGGACCCTGCCCGGAGAGCGGATGCGTGGGCTTCGCGCCAGCAAGATCGCTTTGATTTCCCAGAATCCACATGCCGCACTCAACCCGGTGTTGCCGATTGAGACCTACCTGCTCGAAGGCATGGCGGATGCGCATGGCCGCAACGCCAAAGCTGCGCGGACCCGCGCCGGCGAGATGCTTGAGCAGGTGGGAATCCGCAGCGTTGACCGCGTGCTGAAGGCGTTTCCCCATCAATTGTCAGGAGGCATGCTCCAACGCGTGGTCATCGCCGGCGCCATCTCCGGCAGGCCGGGGCTGCTGCTGGCGGACGAACCGACGACGGCCCTCGATGTCACCACACAGGCTGAAGTCGCGGCGATCCTCGACGAGAAACGGCGGGACCTCGGAATGTCCATGATCTTCGTGACGCACGATCTCGATCTGGCGGCCGCGGTCACGGACCGCCTCGCAGTCATGCGGTACGGCGAAATCGTGGAGATCGGCACTCCGGAGCAGATCCGAGACAACCCCCGGCACGCGTACACCCAGATGCTGATGAGCATCCGGCCGACGCTGAATGGCGCCACACCGCAAGCGCACGACGACGGCGACAGCACCGGCGTCGGGACCCTTACCGGCGGCGGGACGCACGACGGCGGCAGCACCGGCGTCGGGCATTCTGCTGCGGGACTGCCCGCCGAAACAGAGATCGGGAGCACCCTCTGATGACGAACATCATCGAAATATCAGGCCTCAACAAGACCTTCCGGACCAGCCGCAAGCACGAGCCTGTACGCGCCTTGGACGATGTCTCCGTAGCCGTGCGCGAAGGCAGCTGCATGGCGGTGGTGGGCGAATCCGGTTCGGGCAAGACCACCTTGGCACGGGTTCTTGTCGGACTTGAGACGAAGGATTCGGGCCAGGTGGCCATTGCCGGCACTCCTGTCACGACGTCGCTCCAGCGAAAGGAACAGCGTGCCCGTGCCCGCGCAGTGCAAATGGTCTTCCAGGATCCCAACGGCTCCCTGAACCGGCGCTTGCCGGTGGGCAGCGCCGTTGACGAGGTTCTCCGTGCGCACTTCCCGCTCACCGCATCCCAGCGCAAGGAACGGGTTTCGGAGCTCTTCAAGAGCGTTGGCCTGGCTGATTCCCACGCGCAATCCCTGCCGTCGGCCTTGTCTGGCGGCCAGAAACAGCGCGTGGCGATCGCACGGGCTTTCGCCGCGGAGCCCAAAATCATCGTGTTGGATGAGGCTGTCTCCGCCCTCGACGTCTCGGTGCAGGCGCAAGTCCTCGAACTCCTGCATGAACTGCGGCGCGACAAGGGCTTGAGTTACCTCTTCATCACCCACGACCTTTCAGTGGTGCGCAACATCGCTGACGACGTAATTGTCATGCGGCAAGGACAGGTCCTTGAGCGGGGAACGGTGGACGACGTGCTCGACCGTCCGCAGTCCCCGTACACCCGGCTCCTTTTGGAGTGCGCGCCGAAGCCTGGCTGGAAGCCGCGGCGCGGAGTCATAGAACACCTCAATTCAGAGATCGCGAGTTAGTTATCCATGAACCAGAAAATCGAGACCCGACGTGCCATCATCGCCATCGATGCCTTGAGTCCCTTTGAGCGGGGAGTCCAACGCAGCGAAGCGCTGGGGGAGAGCCTCCTGGGCGGCATTGAGCTGTACCTGAAGCTCTTCCACACAGTCGGCGTCAAGCAGGAAACCGTGCGCTCCAACGCGGAACGGATCATGGATGAGGTGGCGGACTGGTCGCCCGGATTGCTCGACGAGATGAGGGGTGTCGCCTCCGGTGCTGGCGTGGACCTCTGGCAGATCGGCGCCCTCAACGCCCGGACCGAGATCCTGTCGCAGGCGCTCGGGACCAGGCCGGGCGAATGCTCCACGATCGGCAGGGTGGCTGATCATGTTTTCGGCGTGCAGACCTGGGACTGGCACGAAGAGCTCGACCCGCACTGGCATCTTCAAAGCGTGGCCGGAACCAAGCGGAATTTCGTAGGGCTGACCGAGCACGGCATGCTGAGCAAGATCGGAATGAACGACGCCGGGGTGTCGGTTTTCCTGAACATCTTGGGTCATGTGGATGACCGGCCGAGCGGAGTGCCGATCCACCTGCTCTCGGCGGAGATCCTGGCTAATGCGTCCTCGGTTGAAGAAGGTGTGGAGATTGTCCGCTCCGCTCGCGTCACTACCTCAAGCGCACTGACCCTCATGGATGAAACAAGGGCCGTCACTGTGGAAATCAGCCCCGCGTCGGTGGTGGTTGTTTCGCCGGAGAACGGAACCCTCGCACACACTAACCATTTCCTGGACGAAGCCCTGGGCAAAGGCGAAAAGCCCGGTCTCTACGACCCCGACTCGCAGGACCGGCTCGCGTTGGTGCATTCGCGACTAGGCAGGTACCCGGAATCGACCGGCGTCGACGACATCCTGCCCTTCCTCTACTCCGACCCCGAGCAGCCCGGGATTTGCTGCGTTCCCAAGCCGGATGCCACGTTCGGCAACCGCTGGGCCACCTTGGCGACTGTCACCATGGAAAACCGGAAGCGCGAAATGCGCGTCGCGAACGGTACGCCGATCGACGCCCGCGCCGAGGAGTGGTTCGTCATGATGCCGCCAGCCGGCTGAGCGAGCACCCCTAGACGCTCGCTCACGTATGTCGACTTTCCGGCGGACGCTCGCTCACGTTTATCGCCCTTTGGGCGGACGCTCGCTCACGTTTGGCTGACTAGCGGACGACGGCGCGCTGCGGCACTTCGGTGCGGCAGCCCGCCGTCGCGCGTTAACCCCTGGACGTTCGCTCACCTTTTAGTGAGCGAGCGTTCGGGAAAGCGCCTATATAGGTGAGCGAGGGTCGTCGAAAAGTGCCTTAAAGGTGAGCGAGCGTCGGGCGGGGAGCACGAGTAATTTTCCAACATTCCGACGGTAAGTTACCCTGCGTTAGCCTTTTGTCTGGTTGGATTGGGTTTATTGGGGCAGACACTGGAGGCGCCGTCTCCTACCGACCCGAAGGTAGTAATGGAGCTCATCGAGGCCGAGCATCCGCGGCCAGGACACGTACTTCTGCACCTTAGCGACTCCCATCTGTTGGGAGGGTCGGAACCCCTTTACGGCGCGGTCGACAGCGAAGCCCATCTCAGGCAACTCTTTTCGGAAGTCCACGCATCGAAGGTCCGTCCCGACGCCGTGATCTTCACCGGTGACCTCGCCGATCAGGGTGAGCCCGGTGCCTACGCCAAACTCCGGTCGATCGTCGAGCCTGCCTGTCGCGAGATGGGGGCGCGGGTGATCTGGGCGATGGGAAACCACGACGACCGGGCGAATTTCCGCGCGGGCCTCTTCGACCAGAGCGATAATGACGCCCCGGTGGATCACAGCTACTTCGTCAAAGGGCTGCGGATCATCACGCTGGATACCTCCGTGCCCGGATTCCATCACGGTGAACTAAGCCAGAGCCAGCTCGACTGGTTGGGATCGGAACTCGCAACACCGGCTCCGGACGGCACGATCCTTGCCCTCCACCACCCTCCGGTCCCGAGCGTCCTCGATCTATCCATCCTGGTGGAGCTGCGTGGCCAAGCGGCGCTGGCCGACGTCGTACGCAATTCGGATGTCCGCTCCATACTGGGCGGTCACCTGCACTACTCCACCACGGCCATGTTCGCTGGCGTCCCGGTATCGGTGGCTTCCGCGAGCTGCTACACGCAGGACCTCAACGTTCCGCAGGGCGGCACCCGCGGCCGGGACGGCGCCCAGGCATTCAACCTGGTGCACGTTTACGAGCAGACGATCGTGCATTCGGTGGTGCCGTTGGGCAAGTCGCCGACCGTCGGGGAGTACGTCAGCCCGGAAGCCACCAGGCGCCGGCTCGCCGAAGCGGGCATCCGCATCCCCCAGCGTCCTACGCATGAACGCGGTTCCAAAGCTGACGCGAAGCGCCCGGAGATGACCCGCCGCTAGCGGACTACTTCTCCCACGGCGCTTTGACCGGGAAGTACTTCTCCATGAAGTCCGTCACGAGTCCGGCGCGTTCATCGGCGGCCACCTCGGGGAAGCTGCCATCGTTGAGGCAGAAGAAGTCCACATTGCGCTTGGCGAGCAGCGTGGGCAGGTAGTGCAGCCCGGACCACAGGGTGGTGTCCACGTACCTGACCTTGGCGGCCGTCTGCGTCACCGCCCTACCCGTGAGCAGCGAGTAGTAGTGGTAGAACGAGTTGGTCACGGAGATGTTGTCCGCCGCACGGAACCTGCTGCCTGCCGTCTTGGCGAACTCGGCCGGGAACTCGCGCTCCATCTCTGCGACCACGCTGCGGCGGAGGGGTGCGGCGGTGTGCTCCAAGTGGCGCGTGGTGATGCGCCCGAACCGCTCCCAGAGGAGCTTCCTGTTGACGCGGGCCGCGTTCTCGAAGCCGCTGCGTTCGGCGTCGTTCTCTCCCAGCCCGATCCGGGTGGAGGCCTCGATGAACTTGGTGATTCCGCCCGGAGTGAAGAACATGTCCGGTGCTACAGGCCTGCCGAAGAACATGTCGTCGTTGGAATACAGGAAGTGCTCGGAGAGGCCCTCAATGTGGTGCAACTGTGATTCCACGGCCTGGGAGTTGTGGGTGGGCAGAACTGTGGGGTCCTTGAAGAACTCCTCGCTGCGCACGATCTTGACGCTCGGGTGCTCGGCCAGCCACTCTGGCACGGGGGAGTCCGTGGCAATGTAGATCCGGCGAATCCAGGGCGCATACATGTACACCGAGCGCAGGGCATATTTGAGCTCGTTGATCTGCCGGAAACGGGCCTCGTGGGCATCGCCCTCGCCCAGGACTGCGTCTTTCATCTGCTCGCGGCGGGCGGCGATGTACGCGGGGTCGTTGCCGTCCACCCATGAAAAGACGATGTCGACGTCGAAGTCGATGTCGCTCGCGTGGTCCGCGAACATGTTCTCGATAGTCGGCCATCTCAGCCCGTGGCGTTCCACCGTGCCCCGGACAGCGTCCTGGCGCAGCATGGTTCGACGGGTCAGGGAGTTCTCCACCGGCAACACGAGTTGTTCGCCGTCGAACTCCCACAATTCCAGTTGCACGCCCAAGGATGGACCGTACGTCAGCCCGCCCCCGGGTTCGACGCGTGGGCGGAAGAGCCGGAAGATCCGGGCCTTCCGGTTGCTGGAGAGCTCGCCGTCAGCCACCAGCAACGTGGATTTCTTCCGCGCATCAACGGTCATGGAGTAGAACGGTTCGTTCCGGAAAGCGGACACCAACGCCTGGCGCAGTTTCTTCCGGAGCTTCCAGTCGACGGCGATCACCGGCCGGTGGTCGTTGCCGCGGACCAGGATGAAGTCCAGCCCTGCCGCGTCCAGTGCGGCGCGGATCACGAGAAGGTCTTCGACCATCACCTGCTGCGGGGTGCGGTTCTGGTTCAGCAAGCTGTATCGGCCACGATGGCGGACGACGTCGGCGCGGTGCTTGAGGCGCGCCTCGACGTCGGGCGACGTCGGCTCTGGGACGACCGCGTCGTCGTCGGAGGCGGGACTACCGAAGTAAATCGCTTGCTGGTCCATGACTGTGATGGCTTTTCTCCGAAAGGTTGTGGAAAGTGTGGGCTTAGCGGACTCAGCCCACCAAGGCTTCACGCCAGCTGCGCAGGAATGCGCCGCCGGCGTCGTCGTGAATGACGTCCTCGCCCAGGCCGAGGTCTGTGGCTGTAAGAACATCGTAGGGCTTGTTGGGCACACCGTCGGCGGGACGGACGTCGACGTGCTTGACGCTGTGGTCATTGTGGTGGAGCCAATCGGCCATCGCGTAGTCCGTGCGCGAATCTCCTACTGTCCGCCAGGCCTGCGGGGTGATTCCTTGGGCGGCGAGGAGTTCCACCGCGCGGCTGGCGCCGAGATCCTTGCCGAGCCGGATGGATTCGATGTCCGTGGAGATGATGGTGGGATCAAGGCGGTAGTCGGCTGCGTCGTCGGACCCTGGTGCGTGGTGGTCCAGGAGCGCGGCAGAGAGCCCGTGCCGGCCCATCAGCGCCAGGGCATCGGCGTCGAAGAGCTTCTGCTCGGCCAGGTAGTCGTCACTTGAAACGTCCAGATGCTGCTCCACGGACACCATGGCGCGCTTTGTCTCATCGAAGAACATGTGCGTCGCATAGTCCTCTGCCACCATGCGGCGGACGTCGTCGCCGTAGGCCTTCGGAACAGCAAGGTCATGGTCTACATGGATGGGTCCCGGGCCGCCCGAGGTGTAGCTGAACCACACTGCGCCCTTCTCGCAGATCGCGTGGACCACCGTTCCCGCAGGCATTCCGGCGGCGATCATTGGCACCATGACCTGCTCGCGGATGAAAGCGTCCGAGCGGCCGGTGTTGAAAATGACAGGAATGCCTGCGGATGCCAAGCCCACAAGGTCGGCGATGATTTCCGGCTTCACATCGCGCGTCACAGGACTTGCGACAGGGCCGTCGACGTCGAGGAGGAGTGCGAGGGCGGGAGCAGCCGGGTGCGTCCCCGGCATTGAAGCAGTCATGATCCCATTCTGTCAGTCCGGCGTGATGGCGGCAGCGGTGTGACGGCCGACGGCGGCAGGCGGCACCGTTTCGCCGTATACCGTCCGTGAACGGTTACCTTTTGGCCACAACCTTGGTGGCCGACTTCTCACAAGTTCCCTTGGACGACTTACTTCTTTAGGCTTGCAAAGTGATATTCAAAGCTGTGGGCGAGGGACGCCCGTACCCTGACCATGGTTTTTCCACGCCCAAGGACTGGGCCTCGCTGCCACCCCGTCCTGTCCGGCTCGACGAACTCGTCACCACCAAGCGCACCCTTGACCTGGAAGCATTGTTGGCCGAGGATTCGACGTTCTTCGGCGACCTTTTCCCCCACGTCGTGCAGTACCAAGGCCTGCTGTATCTCGAAGACGGGCTCCACCGTGCAGTCCGGACTGCGCTCCACCAACGCACGGCGATCCACGCCCGGGTGCTCGTGATAGATGGTTAACGAAACAATCCCGGAAGAGCAGGTGGCAGTGCCCGAGAACGCGGATCCGAGTAAGCGCCGGAAACGTCCCCGTCGTCAGAAAGACCCGACGATTCTGCACGGGCATCGAGTCGTCACCGGTCCGGAACTGCGGGCAACCTTTGCTGAGATTCCCGGGCCTGAAAGCCATCCCGGGTGGTTCAGCCGCCGCCTCTTGCATGCGATCGTTCTCGCGCTGCTCGTCGGATTGGTCGGTGCCGGACTTGTAGGCGCCTGGGCAGTCATGAACGGCGTGATCCGTTTCCCCTCCGCCGTTGCAAGCCAGGCCCCGGCGGCCGTGTGTCCCGCCACTGTTTTCGACTACACGCCCAACAACAAAATCAACGTCAATGTCTACAACGCGGCTGGCAAGGCCGGCCTGGCCAAGAGCGTGGCGGACCAGTTGAAAGCCCGGGGATACAACGTTGGCACCGTTGATAACTCAACCACCAGCTACACCGGCCCGGCGGTGGTCGTTTCGGGATCCAGTGGGCAGGCGGCAGCGTTCAACATCCAGAAGAACATCGCCGGCACCGATTACGTCCAGGACCAACGCACGGATGGCTCCGTGGACCTCATCCTCGCCCCCGGTTTCTCGGCACTGGTCCCACCGGAACTCGTGGACAACACCCCGGGGAAGCTCAGTTGTCCCCGCCTGGAGCAGCGGATTGCGGACAATGCGAAGCTGCCGGTGATGCCGACGCCTTAGCGTTGGCCTTTCCGCAGACGGCGCCAGCCCCGCGACCGGGTCACGCCAAGCGCGCGGGCCGGCCGTCGTCGTCGAACCTTGCTCCCGCGCCCAACTGGATGAAACGCACAGTCTGGACCAGCCGCTCCTCAAGCTCGTCCAGCTCCGCCCCGTTGGCCGCATTGCCGCGGGCGGCGCTGGAGGAAAGAGTTCCATGGATGAGCCTGGCGAGCTGGCCGACGTCGGTGGGCGGGAGGTACCCGGCGGCGATTCCGTCGCGCAGGATGTCCTGGAGCAGCAGGTTGAGTTCGCCCACGTGATCTGCCAATTTCGCGAAGGAGCCGGGGGAGAGGACAGCCGCCATCGCGGGGCCCGGAGGGAGATGCCGGCGGCTCAAATCTTCCACTTGGGCGCGCACATAGAGGGCCAGACGATCCACCGGGTTCTGCAGTGCGGCGAGGGATTCGCGCAGGTCGCCCAGGAACCGCTCGGTCTCGTCCAGGGCGTACGCGATGAGGAGCTGTTCCATGTCGGCGTAGTAGTTGTACACCGCGGTCCGCCCGACGCCGGCGTGCCGTGCGACGTCGGTCATGGTCAAGCCGGGCAGGCCGTGGGTGAAGAGCAGTTCGCCGAAAGCTGTCAGGACCCGGCGTCGGGTTTCAGCGCGTTGCGCCGCATTGGTGGCGGCCGTAATCCTAGGCATACAGACACTTTACAGGGATCTGTCAGTAAAGTTGGGTGGGCGTGGCGCGAGCTGGCAGCAGGTGACCTCTCAACGCCCGGTTGGGGTCATCTGCTGCCAGCTGGCGCAGTCCTAGATCGCGCAGCCGTCCGGGCCGCAGGCTTCGGCGTCGGGGCTGCCGACGGCGACCAGAGGGTTCGCTTCCTGCCATGCCTGCGTGAGGGCCTGGGTGAAGACCTCGGAGGGCTGGGCTCCGGAGAGTCCGTACTTGCGGTCGATGACGAAGAAAGGCACTCCCGTGACGCCGAGCATCCGGGCTTCGGCGATGTCGCCGCGAACGTCTTCTGCGTACTTGTCGGTGCTGAACAACTCGGCGATTTCGGCTTCCGGCAGGCCCAAGTCGCTGCCGAGCTTGGCCAGGTATTCCTGGTTGCCGATGTCCTTGCCGTGTTCAAAGTGGCCGCTCAGGAGCAGTTCCTTGGCTTCGTCCTGCTTGCCGTGGGCTGCCGCCAGATGGATGAGGCGGTGTGCCGTGAAGCTGTTGGCCACCACGACGCCGTCGAAACGGTAGTTGAGGCCCTCGCCCTTTGCCTGCAACGCCACGTGCTCGAACATCTGGCTGACCTGCGCCGGGTTCATGCCCTTGCGCTTGCTCAGGTAATCGAGCTCTGTGCCGTCGTAGTGATCCGGGATACTCGGGTCCAACTGGTAGCTGCGCCACTGGATCTCGACGGAGTCGCGGTGCGGGAATTCGGCGAGGGCCGCTTCGAACCGGCGCTTTCCGATGTAGCACCACGGGCAAGCGACGTCTGACCAGATCTCAATCTTCATGATCGCGACAACCGGAAGTCGAGGCCTGACATTCCCGGAATGGCCTGTTGGACTCGTCACAGCATGCGCGTTCACGACGCGCAAAATGGTATGCGACGCAGGAACAGGCAGGCGCTACGCGAATTCAGGCTGCGTGGAACGGTTTGCGCGTCGCTGGGAATTTTGCGCGTCGCGGGCCCGTTTGCGCGTCGCAGACCGGCCGACTCAGGGTTCCCAGGGTCCCTGGACCGCCCGCTCCATCACGAAATCGTGCTCCACCGTCTCGCCCAGCCGGAACGACTTGGTTCCGACCTTCCTGAACCCACTCTTCTCGTAGAAGCGGATAGCCTTGGCATTCTGGCTGTTGACGCCAAGCCACACGCCGGCGGCACCCGAGCCCGCGGCGCGGTCCAAGGTTGCCTTCATGAGCTCCGCGGCAGCGCCCAGGCCGTGGTGTTCCGGATGCACATAGCACTTGCTCAGTTCAGTGGAAGGGTTGAGCGTCAGGGCCGAAGCGACGTCGGTATCGCTCGTGGGGCGGGCCACGAGCATGCTGTAGCCGCGGAGTTCCCCGGCGGCATCGATCGCCAGGATGGTGACGTCCGGATCGGCAAGGTATTCCGTGAACTTCTCGGCGCTGAGCGTCCTGCGCAGGTGCGCCGCGATGTCCTCGGGCGAGGAGTCCGGCGGGCAGGCGAGCGGAAAGGTGACGGCGGCAAGCTCCGCCAGCCGTCCGGCGTCGTCCGCTGTTGCTTCACGGATTGTCTGGCTCATAGGGTCCTCTCAGGCAAGCGGGCGCAAAAATGCCCCTCAAGACTGATCTTAAGGGGCATTCCGGCCAGGGATTACGACGGCGGGGGCCGCCCGAGCTTTCAGCCCGCGGGGCCGTCGGGCTGCTTAGGCGGAGGCTTCCGCAAGCAGTCGAAGGTCCTCGTCCGGCTCGGGATCCCGGCCCAAGGCGAGGCCGATGATGGTGACCACCGCGGTGACGAGCAAGTATGCCGCGATCAGGAGCCAGTTTCCGGTAGCGGCGTAGAGGGCCGTGAAGATCAAGGGTGCCACCGCTCCACCCACGACGCCGGCCACCGTGTAGGCCAGGGAACTGCCGGCATAACGAAGCCGGGCCGGGAATTGCTCGGTGATGAAAGCGGCCTGCGGTCCGTACATGAAGGCGTGCAGTCCGAGGCCGATCACGACGCCGACGGTCAGCACCAGGACGGAGCGGGACTGGATCATAAGGAAGAACAGCGGAATGTACACGGCTGTGGCCGCGGCGGTGATGCCATAGACCAGCCGGCGGTTGAACCGGTCCGTGACAGCTCCCGCAGCCGGGATCAGGAAGAGCTGGAAGGCCGAGCCCACCAGCACTGCTCCCAGGACGTTGCCGGTGGTCATGCCGAGTTCCTTGGTGGCGTAGACCGCGACAAAGACAGTGAACAAGGCGTACAGGACGTCGGGGCAGATCCGGCACAACGCGGCGGCAAGGAGGGGGCGGAACTGGGTGGTGAGGACTTCCTTGATGGGAGCCTTGGGCCGTTCGCCCGTGGCCTCGATAGCCTTGAATACCGGGGTTTCCTCGAGCTTGAGCCGGATGACGAGCCCGAAGGCAACCAAGATGGCGGAGCTGAGGAACGCCACGCGCCAACCCCAAGCGATGAAGGCATCGTTGCTCATGGCGGCGGCGAGGACGGCCAGTGCGCCATTGGCCAGCAGGTTGCCGGCGGGCGGACCGATTTGGGCTGCGGAAGACCAGAAACCGCGCTTGTTGGGATTGGCGTACTCGCTGGACAGCAAGACGGCACCGCCCCATTCGCCGCCGACGCCGATGCCCTGGGCCAGGCGAAGGAGGACCAGGATGATCGTGGCTCCAATGCCGATGGTGTGGTAGTCCGGCAAGGCGCCGATGAGGACCGTGGCCGCGCCAATAAGGACGAGGGTGATGACCAGGACGTTCTTGCGTCCGATCTTGTCCCCGAGCCGGCCAAAGACCACACCACCGATGGGCCGGGCGAGGTAACCCACTGCGAAGGCCGAGAAGGACAACAGGAGGCCCGTGGTTTCGTCGTTCGTGGGGAAGAAGATCTTCGGGAAGACGAGCGCGGAGGCCACGGAGTAGATCGCGAAGTCGTAATACTCCAGGGAGGTGCCTGTGACGCTGGCAATGAAGGCCTTGATGGCGCCTGCCGAGGGTTTGCTGCGCCGTGTTGAACGTGGCGAAGTGGTCGCGGACATGGTTCCTCCATGGAACGTTGGGCGGGCTTTGTGATCCCGATCTCAATCGGGGCCTACACCCAATGATGCATCACATGGAGGAATTGTTCAACAATTTTTTGGCAAGAGTTTCTGCCTAGGCTGCGAGATGTTGCCGGATCCCTTCGACAATGAGGTCATGATCCTCCTGGGATGAAAGGCCTGACGCGGTGACGGCCGCGACCACTCCGACGCCATGGACCCTCACGGGAAAGGAGCCCCCTGTCACGGCATAGTCGGCGCCGAGCCATCCACTGGCTACCGGATCGATACCGGCGGAGGACAACCGGGCTTCGACAAGCGCGCTGCTTGCTTCCATCCGCAAAACGAGTGCGGATTTCCGAGCGATCCACGATTCCTGGTCCGGTGTGATCCCGGGCAACGCAGCGCGGAAAAGAATGAGCCCGGGACGCCGGATGTCGATGCCGATCGCGTGACCGGCCGCATGTGCCATGCCTGTGAGCCGCGAGCCGAGCCTCCAGGCGTCTCCATGGTCGAAGGAGGCGAAAATCAGCTCCTCCTCCTGGCGTTTGAGCGTTTCCAATGCTTCAAGGGCGGCGATGTCGGCCATGGAGCTATCGTCCTTCCGGGCCGTAGGGTTCGAAATCAAACTCCTGGAAGTCGGACACTTCGTTCGCCCACCGGGTCTCGACGAATCCGACGTGGGCAGGATGGTCGTTGTAGGAGGTGAAGGCATCAACGCCGTCGAACTTCATTTCGAACTGAAAATTGAGCGGGCTCTTCTCTGAAATCTGGCGGGAAACGCGGAAGTCCTGCACCACCGGTATTGCGGTCAAGGTGGTGACTGCTGCGTCCAGGAATTCCCGTTCGCCGGAGGAACCGGGCTCGTGGATGAGGGAGAAGGTAACCGTGTGACGGATCATGGCATTCCAATCGAATTGCTGACGGGATAGGCAACATAAGCGAACCGCTCCGAGTCGGGTGACCAGCTGTTGACGTTGAGGGTTCCCTGGCCTCCGAAGAGGGGCCACGTGTGGAGCGGCGTTGTCCAGTCCCTCGTGGAAACGACGACGACGTCGACCGGCAAGTCCGCGGGGTGGCCTACCGTGCCGCCGGGGAAGCGGATGTAGCTGGCCAGGCGCCCGTCGGGCGAGAGGTGCGGGAACCAGTCGACGGTTTCGCTTTCAAGCAGGCGCTCCGGCGTGCTGCCGTTGCCGTTTTGCACCCTGGCCAGCTGGGCGTGGCCCGGCTGGTCGGTGAAGGCCTCGGTATTGAAGTACAGCCAGTCCCCGTCGGGCGAATACTCGGGACCATCGCAGTGGCCATCGACGTCGATCGCGGTGGTCTGGCCGCCCCCTGCCGGAATCGTGATGAGCCGGCCCGGCTGGGAAAAATCCCCGGCTTCTATTCCGACGTAGGCGAGCGTCTGTCCGTCCGGACTGACGCCGTGGAGAAAATGGAACCACCCGTCGTCGTCCGTGATCTTGGTGGCTTCTCCGCCGTCGAGGGCTGCGCGGTAAATGTGGCCGTCATTCGCCGAGAGGTAGATGGTGGCGCCATCGGGCGCGAGGACGTGGTCGTTATTGAGGTCCGGGACGCCGGTGATGGCTACCTTTTCAAGTCCTCCCGAAAGATCCAGCCGCCACAGGGCACCGTCCCCGTTGAGGATGAGGGCCTGGCCATCGAGCGTCCAGTTCGGTGCTTCCAGCAGCAGCTTGTCCGTCGTGAAGGCCAGTTCGGAGGTGCCGGCGGCAGAGGCGATCCATACCTCACAGCGCTGGCCGTTTTGCATGGTTCGTATCACAGTGCTTCCTCGGGAGAATTCGGGGCGCGAGTTGGCAGCAGATGCCCTCAAAATCGGATTTCGGGGTCATCTGCTGCCAACTCGCGCTAACCGGAGGGGTGCTTAGTCCTGGTTGAAGGCGGCGTCGAAGGACGTTTGCGAGGGCGGGTAGTCGTATTTTTTGAGGTTGGCGAGGGCTTCGGGGGCGCCGTGGAGGCGGTCCATGCCGGCGTCTTCCCATTCGACGGAGATCGGGCCGGTGTAGCCGATGGCGGTGAGGGCCCGGAAGCTTGATTCCCAGGGCACGTCGCCGCGTCCGGCGGAGACGAAGTCCCAGCCGCGGCGCGGGTCGCCCCAGGGCAGGTGGGAGCCCATGACGGTGTTCCGGCCGGTGGGGCGCAGCTTGGTGTCCTTGCAGTCCACGTGGTAGATCCGGTCCTTGAAGTCCCAGATGAAGGAGACGGGGTCGATGCCTTGCCACATGAAGTGCGAGGGGTCCCAGTTCAGCCCGAACGCTTCGCGGTGCCCGATCGCTTCCAGGGTCCGGACGGTGGTCCAGTAGTCGTAGGCGATCTCGGAGGGGTGGACTTCGTGGGCGAAGCGGACCCCGTTCTCGTCGAAGACGTCCAGGATGGGGTTCCAGCGGTCGGCGAAGTCCTGGTAGCCGGCGTCGATGACTTTCTCGGGGACGGGCGGGAACATCGCGACGTACTGCCAGATGGAGGAGCCGGTGAATCCGACGACGGTGTCCACCCCGAGAGCCTTGGCGAGCCGGGCGGTGTGTTTCATTTCCTCGGCGGCGCGTTGGCGGACGCCTTCGGGGTCCCCGTCGCCCCAGACCCTGGCCCCGACGATTCCCTGGTGGCGGAAGTCGATGGGGTCATCGCACACGGCCTGGCCCTTGAGGTGGTTGGAGATGGCCCAGACCTTGAGGTTGTATTTGTCCAGGATGGCGAGTTTGTTTTCGACGTAGCCGGGTTCGTCCCAGCGCCAGGCGTCCAGGTGGTCCCCGGACACGGCGATTTCCAGGCCGTCATAGCCCCAGCCGGAGGCCAGGCGGGCGACGTCCTCGAAGGGCAGGTCGGCCCACTGGCCGGTGAACAGGGTGTACGGGCGGGGCATGGGTTCTCCTAGGGAAAAGTTTCGGGGGCCGGGGGAAGCCGGACGGCGGTTGTCAGCGGGCGGTGTTGGGAGGCCAGGGCTATTAGTGGCCGGCGACCTGGATGATGGCGGATTTGGCGTCGGCGGATTCCTCGATGGCGGCCAGGACGTGCTGGACGGCGAGGCCGTCCTCGAACGAGGGCGAGGGCGGGGTCCCGGCGTCGAGCGCCAAGAGGAAGTCGCGGATCTGGTGGGTGAAGGTGTGCTCCCAGCCGATCACGTGGCCCTGGGGCCACCAGGCGTCCATGTAGGGGTGGTCGGGTTCGTTGACGAGGATCCGGCGGAAGCCCTGCTCCCGGACAGGGGCGGTAGCGTCCAGGAAGCCCAGTTCGTTGAGGGATTCCAGGTCGAACAGGAGCGAGCCCTTGTCGCCGTAGATTTCCATCGTGAGGGAGTTCTTCTTGCCGGTGGCCATGCGGGAGACTTCCACGGAGGCGAGGGCCCCGGAGGCGAGGGTCAGGGTGGCCCAGGCGGCGTCGTCGACCGTTACGTGTTCGGGGCCGTCCGCGCCGGGGCGGGTGTCCACGAAGGTGTGCAGCCGGCCGGAGACCTCGGTGACGGTGTCCCCGAGCAGGTACAGGACCTGGTCGATCGCGTGGGAGGCGATGTCACCCAACGCCCCGGATCCGGCGGTTTCCTTGTTGAGCCGCCAGGTCATGGGGGAGCCGGGGTCCGCGAGCCAGTCCTGGAGGTAGGCGGCGCGGACGTGCCGGACGGTGCCCAGCCGGCCTTCCGCGATGAGCTCGCGGGCCAGGGCGAGGGCCGGGACGCGGCGGTAGTTGAAGCCGATCATGGACTGGATGCCGCGGGCCCGTGCGGCACGCGCGGCTTCCGTCATGGCTTCGGCCTCGGCCAGGGTGTTCGCGAGCGGTTTTTCCACGAGCACGTGCTTGCCCGCCTCCAGCGCCGCGATGGCGATTTCGGCGTGCATCCAGCCCGGGGCGCAGATATCCACGATGTGGATGTCATCGCGTTCGATGACCTGACGCCAGTCCGTGGCGGACTCGGCCCACCCGTACCTGGCCGCGGCCCCGGCGACCTGTTCCGCATCCCGGCCCACGAGCACTTTCTGCTCGAAGGCCGGGACGTCGAAGAAGCTGGCCACGTTCCGCCACGCGTTCGAATGGGCTTTGCCCATGAACGCGTAGCCGATCGCGGCGACACCCAGGGGTGCCTTGCCCGGTTCGCCGGTGTGGGGGGTGGTGGGGGTAGGGGCGGGGCTGGTCATGGGTGATTCCTAGAGGGTGGCGGCCATGGGGTCCCAGTCCTCGGGGAGGGCCTGGGAGGTCACGGCGGAGCTGTCGACGCCTACAAAGGTGCCGGTTTCGGCGGACTCGGAAATGGAAACCAGGGTATCGACCACGTGGTAGGCCAGGGCCCCCTGGGCGCGGTGCGGGACACCGGCACGCAGGGACCGGGCCATGTCCAGCACGCCCATCCCGCGGCCCTGGGCCGGTCCCGTGGCCGGGATCGTTTCGGCTTCCTCGGCCCCGGCGCGCCAGAGCTTCAGGTCCCCGTCGAAGTAGTTCGGGTCCGGGACTTCCAGGGTGCCTTCGGTGCCGGTGATCTCCACGAAGCCCATCCGCAGGCGGGGGGATTCGAAGCTGAAGACACTGTGCGAGGACGCGCCGCCTTCGAACTGGAGCATCGCGGAGACGTGGGTGGGGACCTCGACGGGGAATTCCTCGCCGGCCCTGGGCCCGGAACCGACCACGCGGACGTCCTTGGCTTTGGACCCGACCGCGGCGACGCGACGGACCGACCCGAACGCCTGGACGAGGGCGGTGATGTAGTAGGGGCCCATGTCGAAGAGCGGGCCTGCGCCGTGGGCGAAGAGGAACGCCGGGTTCGGGTGCCAGGATTCCGGGCCGGGGGTCTGGAACATGGTCAGCGCGGTCAAAGGCGTGCCGATGTCGCCGCGTTCGATGACCCGCCGGGCCGTCTGCAGGCCCGCGCCCAGGAAGGTATCCGGCGCGCAGCCCAGACGGATGCCCGCGGCGTCGGCCGTCTTCAACAACGCCAGCCCGGACTCGCGGTCCAGGGAGAACGGCTTCTCGGTCCAGACGTGCTTGCCCGCGTTCACCGCGGCCGTGGCCACCTCGACATGGGCTGCCGGGATGGTCAGGTTCACGATGATCTCGACGTCGGGATGGTTCAGCGCCAGCTCCGGTGAACCGAACTCGGGGATGCCGTATTCCTTGGCCCGGGCCTCCGCCGCTTCCTCGAACAAATCCGCGATCACGTGGACCTTCAGGTCCGGGAACACCGTCAGATTGTCCAGGTACGCCTTGCTGATGTTGCCCGCCCCGATGACCGCGACACCCACCGGCCCCCGCCGGGTGGACGGGGTGGACTGGTGCGTTGCGGCGCTCATGCGTTCACGTCCTGTGCTGCGTTGTCCTGAAGGAAGGCGAGGCTCTGGGCGATGCCTTCAAAGATGTCTCCGGCGTAGTCGTCGAACTCCACGACGCCCACTTCCAGGGACTTGGCGGCAGCAACGACGTCGAGCACCGCGATGGTGCCCTGGCCGGCAGGCTGCTGGGCCTTGGTGTCGGTGGTGCCGGGGCCGTCCTTGATGTGGATGAACTTCACGCGGTCGCCGAGGCGGGCGAGGAGTTCCACGGGATCCTGGCCTCCAACAGCTGCCCAGTAGGTGTCGACTTCCAGGACCAGTTCCGGGTCAAGGAGGCCTTCGAAGTACTCCAGCGCCGTCTGGCCCTCGATGATGGACTCAAGTTCCCATTGGTGGTTGTGGTAGCCGACGCGGATGCCGTATTCGGCGCCCTTCTTCGCTGCGGCGTTGAGTTTTGCAGCGGTGGCCTGGATGTCCTCGGCGTTCTGCCAGTGCTCGGCAGGCAGGTACGGATCGATGACCGTGGAGATGCCCAGTTCCTTCGCAGCGGCGAAGATCTCATCCTGGTCCTGGCTCAACAGCGGCGCGTGCCCTGACGGGGCGCTCAGCCCGTTCTCCTTCAGCGCAGCGCCGAGCTCCTTCGCGGTGGCCACGAAATTGTAGGGTTCAACCTGCGTGAAACCGATCTCGGCAACCTTCTTGATGGTGCCCGGCAGGTCTTCCTGCATGGCATTGCGCAGGGTATACAGCTGGATGGAGTAAGACATGGTTTTCCTTTGCGTTGTCAGTTGCGTGAAAAAGGTTCGATTATCGGCCGGCGAGGGATCCGCCGATGCCGCCGACGCTGAAGTACTTGTTCAGCGTGGCGAAAACGATGATGGGCGGGAGCATCATGACGACGGCGAGTGCCATGACGCCGGACCAATCGGTGAGGTTTTGCTGGAAGAAGGACTGCACGCCCACGGGCAGGGTAAAGATTTCGTTGGAGCGCAGGAACACGATCGCTACGAGGTAGTCGTTCCAAGCCAGGAGGAAGGCGAAGATCGCCGTGGACAGGATGCCGGGCAGGGAATTGCGCAGCACCACCTTCGTGAACGATCCGAACACGGAGCAGCCGTCGATCCAGGAGGCTTCCTCGAGGCTGACCGGGATGGAATCGAAGTAGGCCGCCATCATCCAGGTGGCCACGGTCATGGTGGACCCAACGTAGATGATGATCAGGCCGAGCAGGTTGTCCACGAGTCCCATGCCTGCGAAGAGGATGAACAGCGGGACCACGGAGGTGATGATCGGCAGGGACTGCATGACGAACAGCAGCAGGGAGTAGCCGGAGACGGCTTTGGAGCGGCCGCGCGAGAGGACGTAGCCGGCGGGTGCGGCGACGGCGACAGAGACGATCACCGTGGAAAGCGTAGTGACGAGGCTGTTGGTCAGCCAAGTGCCGGCGAGGGTCTTGGAGAAGACGCCCGTGATGTTTTCCAGGGTCAGGCCGGTGGCGGTGCTGTTCGGGCCCGGTGTGAGGGCCAGGACCACCGTGACCATGATCGGGACGAGGACGATCGCGGTGACGGCAAGGATCAGGACGAACCGCCACCAGCGTCCGCGCAGTCCGGCTTCGGAGAGGGCGCGGCGGGTTTTCTCGGGTCCCGCGACGCCGAGCGCGGGTCCGGATTCGGGGTGGGCGTGGAGTACTGCGCTCATTATTCGACGCTCGACTTTCGGATCTGGCGGTACAGGAAGACCGACACGACGACGAGGGTGAGGGTCATGAGGAAGGCGATGGCGACGCCGGGACCGGTCTGGAAGTCCTGGAAGACGCTGCGGTAGGCCAGGACAACGAGTGAGGTGGTGGCGTCGACGGGGCCGCCGCCGGTGAGCAGGTAGATGGTGGGGAAGTCGTTGACGCAGAAGATCGTCATCAGGATCCAGCTGATGTAGGTGGAGCGGGCGATCATCGGCAAGGTGATCTGGGTGAACTGTTGCCACTTGCTGGCGCCGTCCATGCTGGCCGCTTCGTAGACGGTGGTGTCCACGGAGGCCAGGGCGGCGGAGATCATCATCATCATGAAGGGGAAGCTGACCCAGACCTTGAAAACCATGACCATGACGGCGGCGAGGTGCGGGTCGGCGAGGAACAGCGGCGTGCCCAGTCCGAGGTTGCGGAAGATGGAGGGGATGAGGCTGTCCGGGGTGGCGACGAGCCAATTCCAGGCGGTGGAGGACACCACGATCGGCACCACCCAGGGCAGGAGGAGCAGGACCTTGAAGGTGCCGCCCGCCGGGATCTTGGTGCGCAGGAGCAGGGCCAGGCCAAGGCCCACCAGCCAGGATCCGAAGACACCGACGATCGTGAACCACAGCGTGAACTGTGCGGCTTTCCAGAAGGCGGGCGAAGACAGTACGGTGGCGAAGTTGTCGACGCCGACAAAGTTCCCGGTGTCGATCAGGGAGCCGTCGTGCGTTGCCTGGACGCCGGCGTAGATCAGCGGGTAGCCGTTGATCAGGACGAGCAGGACGATGGACGGCAGCAGGAGCCAGAAAAAGGTCCGTTTGGTCTGGCCCGACAGTTTGCTCTTGCGGTTCAGGCCGCCGCTGCGGTGTTGTGACCCGCCACCCGGGCCGCCGGGGGCGAGGCCCCGGCGGGCCCGGGCCAGGCCCGATTGTGCGGTGGTTGATGACATGGCAGGCCGCTTTACTTCTTGAGGACTGACTGGAGACCGGTCTGGAAGGCCGTGAGTGCCGACTTGGCGTCGGTCTTGCCTGTGAGGATGGTCTGGGTGAACTGGTTGAGTGCCTGGCCGCCGTCAAGGACAGCGAGGTTGGCGTTGAGGGACGTTCCCTGCGCGGCGAAGGTCTTCGCGATGGGCTGGTATTCCTTGACGATCTTGACGTTGTTGGGATCGCTGGCAAACTCGGGAAGTTCGGTGATGGACTTGAAGACCGGGAGCGCGTTCATGAGCTTCTGCTGCCACAGGGATTTGAGCTGTCCCATGTAGTAGGTCAGGAATGCCTCGGAAGCATCCTGGGAAGGGGTGTTCTTGTACATCATGATGTTGTTCGGGAACACCAGTGTGGCCTTGTCGCCGTGCGGACCGGCCATCGGGCTGGCCACCAGGAGATCCCCGGAGGTGTCGCCTACGCGCTGCGGGACGCCGAGCACGTACATTCCGAAAGCGGCCTTCTTGTTCTTCCACTGCGCGTCGAGGTTGTCCGAGGTGTAGCTGACGGCCGCAGGGTCGATGATGCCGTTGGAGACCAGTTCGAGCAGGAACTCGGTGGCTTCCACGTTGCGGTCGTTCATGACGTCCAGCTGGCCGTCCTTGGTGAAGACGCCACCGCCGTTGTTGATCATCATCATGATCATCAAGTGGTTGCCGATGTTGTTGCCGGCTCCGGAGCCTGTCGCGAACCCGACGGCACCGATGCCCTTGAGCTTCTTGCCGGCCTCGAGCAGGCTGGGCCAGTCGGTCGGAACCGCTACACCGGCCTGGTCGAATAGGGACTTGCGGTACCACAGGGGGCGCATGTCCAGCTGCCACGGGACAGCAACGTAGCCCTTGTCCGACTTGAACGGCTCCAACACGCCGGGCAGGAAGTCGTCGAACTGGCCGTTCTTCTTGAGCGCATCGATGACTTTGTCCGCGTAGGCGATCTGGCCCTGCTGCTCGAACTGGAACGCCTGGAAGCCACCACCGGTGGACACCGCCGGACCGGTCTTGGACGCAATGGCCGAGGAGAACGTCTGGTAGAAGTTGTTCCACTGGATGATCTGGTAGCTGGCCTTGCTGTTGGCCCCCGAGAAGCCCTCGGTGATCTTCTTCGCGGCGTCGTTATAGGCCGGGGTGGCCCACGGCATGTCCCAGAACTTGATCGCGCCGCCAGCGGAGCTCGAGCTGGAGCCGCCACCGCAAGCTGCGAGCAGGGGGACAGCCGCTGCTGCCGCCGTGAGGCCGAGGAAACCCCTGCGGGAGAAATTGCGGCTGGCTTCGGACTGAACATTCATGATGATTCCTTTCGGGACCGCTGCGTGGTCTTCGCGTTTGATGCGGTCCGGCTCGTCGTCGAGAAGGCTAATGATTGCTTTGATGCTCTGTTTTGCTCGATTGTGCTGGTTGCGTGTTTAAGAAGAGGTGCAGGTTCAGGAGAGGTGCGCGATGGATTCCGTCAGCCGCGCAAAGCCAACCAGATCGGAGGGGAGGGTACCGGCGTCGAGGTGTTCCTTGAGCCGGCGCCAGGTGGTGCGGTGGGCGGATTCGTAAACCGTTGGCAGGAGGATTTCCCCTTGGGGCCCGGTGGCGCGGACTTCTGCCGGCCAGGCGGCAAGCGGTTCCGGGACCGCAATGCTGACAGCGCCGTCGTCGGTATAGAGGCGGAAGTCGACGCCGGCGGGCCGGGAGTTGCTCAGCACGCCTTGGAGCGAAACCGGAGCTCCGTTGGCGAGGCGGGCGGAAACCGTGTAGCCGTGCGTTCCGCGGTGCAGGACGCGAAGCGCGTCCAGTTGCCCGGTGACGCGCACGACGGCGGCGAGGTGCTCGGTGAGCAGCCGTTCCGGATCCGCGCCTGCCGCGGCCGTCGCGACCGTGTCTAGCATGGCGGCGCGGCCGGCTACCGTGCGGACGGCGTCTTCGGCTCCAGCGAGACCTGGGTTGGATGCCCAGCGCTGGTCCAGGACCACCGCGACGCCGCGTGCTTCGGCGGCGTTGAGCAGGGCGGCCGTGTTTTCCGGGACCGGGTTGACGACGACTATGCCCGACGCTCCGCCGTCGATCGCCTTGATCGCCTCGGCGGTCCAGCCCGCGGCGCCGTCGAGGGCGGAGATCCGTGCGGCCTCCCCGGCCGCTACCGGACCGTAGCTCGCCGGAAGCGAAGCAACCGCGAGTGCCACGGAGCCGCTCTCTTCCGCCTGCGGGGTGGCAGTGACCGTGTAACGGGTGCTCATGAGTGGGCTCCTGCATGGCTGTTCGCGTGCTCCGCCGCGGCGACATCCACTGTGGCGTCGGCAATGGCTATCGCGAAGGTGAGGTCATTGATGAGGCTTTCGGCTGACGGCGGTTGCTTGGTTCCGAGGGCCAGTTGGGCGAGTTCGCGCCATTCGCCCTCGTAGCCGTTGTGCTCGAACGGTCCGTAGGTGGTGCTTGTGCCGCCGCGGGTGATGGTTGCGACGGCGGAACCCGCCTGTACATAGGAAGGAGTGAAGTCCACGCGAAGGGCTGCGTCGTCCGAGATCGCTTCGAAGACCCATTCCGGCTTCCAGGTTTTGTTCATGGCTGCCCTGAGTTCGATGATCCGGTCACCTGCCCCCTGTTTTCCGGAACGAAGGGAGATCACGTAACCGAAGGGGCGCACGTGGCGTGCCTGCAGCACCTCGAGGTCTTCGAAATCCGGCGTGAAGCGGCGGACGAGGGGAAGGTCGTGGATGGCGAGTCCCATGATGCCGCCGCGGAGGGCGTTCTTGATGACCTCGATGTCGCTGTAGTCAGGGGTGCCGCCTGCGGGCCGGGTGATGATTTCGGTGGCGAAGTCTTCGAAACGGGCATTGGGCGGGAGAACGATGGAAGAACGGATGGTGTGGACGTTCTCAGGGAGATCGCCCCAATTGCCTTCCGCTGCGAGCCAGCCTGGATCGAAGGTGTGCATGGCGCCCACGATGATCGGCACGCCCGTTTCCTCGCTGACCGCCGAAATCCGGGCCGCCTCCTCACCGCTCATGGCGAAGGGCTTTTCGCAGAGGACGGCCTTCTTTCCCGCGCGGCACGCGGCGATGACTTGGTCCGCGTGGAACTGGTGGGGGCTGCAGATCGCGACGATGTCGACGTCGGGATCGCCCAGGAGCGCGTCCATGCTGGTGCTGTGGTTGGCGCCGACGCGTGCTGCGACCGATTCGGCGACCACTGCGTCGACGTCCATGATGTGGCGGACTTCCAGGATGTTCCGGAGCCGGGCCAGGGAAGGAAGGTGGATTGCTTGGGTGACCGGGCCGGCGCCAAGAATGCCGACGCCGAGGGGCTGTGGTGATCCTAACGATGTTGCCTGTGAGTGGCTGGACAAGATCAGTTACCTCTTCGTAAACGGAGTCTCTGAGTTTCAGCACGGCCTGGTGGGCTGCGTGACCCTTCTCACAAACAACCTACGACGACTTTTGTCGATGAGCAAGCAAAAGTTGAAAATCATTCGACAATCTTTTTGCTGCGTGACAGCCATAAGCAATCGTGCTATCACTGATGCATGACTTCAGCACCCGAAAAAGCCCCGGGCAAGGACGGTTCCGTACAGGACGCCGGGAGCCTTTCGCGTGCAGGAGATCTGTTTCAGCTTCTTCGCGACGGCCAGGCACGAACCCGCGCCGAACTCGCCATCACCACCGGACTGGCCCGTTCCACCGTCGCCTCGCGCATCGACGCCCTCATGAACTCCGGACTCGTGGGCCCCGCCGGTGAGGCGAGTTCCAGCGGCGGCAGGCCGCCGTCGCGCTTCGCCTTCAACCCCGCCGCCCGCGTTGTCTTGGCGGTCGACGTCGGAGCGACGCACGTGATCGTCGCGGTCACCGATCTCGGCGGAACAGTCTTGGCCGAGCACCGCCTCGCGCAGGAAGTCGCCGACGGTCCCGAGATCGTGCTTGGCAGGGTTGTGTCGGAAGGACGGGAGCTCCTCACCGAAGCCGGCCGCAGCCTTGACGACCTTGCCGGGATCGGCATCGGGCTGCCCGGCCCGGTGGAACACGACACCGGCAGGCCGATCAAGCCGCCGATCATGCCCGGCTGGGACGGATTCGACGTGGTTCGTTACATGCAGCGTTCGCTGCCGGTTCCCGTCCTGGTGGACAACGACGTCAACATCATGGCCTTGGGCGAACGCACAGCGTATTGGCCGGACCACGACAATTTGCTCTTCATCAAAATCGCCACGGGCATCGGCGCGGGCATCATCAGCAGCGGCGAGCTGCAGCGCGGCGCAAACGGCACCGCCGGGGACCTCGGCCACGTCCGGGTTCCCCGCGGCGACGACGTCCTCTGCCGCTGCGGGAACTACGGTTGCCTTGAGGCACTCGCCTCGGGACCCGCCGTCGCCCGCCAACTGCACGCCCAAGGGCTCGCGGCCAGCAACGGCGGCGACGTGCTGCGGCTCGTGGCCGAGGGAAACCTCCAAGCAATCCAGGCACTCCGGCAGGCCGGACGCGACGTCGGCGATGTCCTGGCGACGGTGGTCAATCTGCTTAACCCCTCCATGATCGTGATCGGCGGCAGCGTGGGGGAGGCGGGCGAGCACCTCGTGGCCGGCATCCGCGAAGTCGTCTACCGGCGCTCCCTTCCATTGGCCACCTCGCACCTGCGAATCGGCATCTCGATGGCGGGAGACCAGGCCGCGATCCTCGGTGCGAGCCAGATGGTCACCCAGCACGTTTTGTCTCCGGCAGTGATTGAGGCCACGCTCCAAGCAACCGGCTGACGGGCGACTTATGCCGTTCCGCTGCGGCACGCCGTGATAGCAATGAAGGTGATGCCTACTTTCCCCGCCCTTCAGTGCGCCCCATGACCGGCCAATTGCTCGCCAAGGTCCCTCGAGGCTGGCTGATCCTCGCGTGCATCGGCCTCATCGCCCTCAACATGCGAGGACCCTTCGTCGCGGTTGCGCCGGTGGTGGATTCCCTGAAACGGGATCTTGGATTCTCGCCCGTGGAACTCGGGCTGCTGACGGGCATTCCAGTGCTCTGCTTCTCGCTCGCCGCCCCGCTCGCCTCAATGGCCGGACGCAGGTTCGGCGCCGAATTCGCGGTGATGCTCACGCTTGCGGGTGTGCTGGCCGGCGTCGTGATCCGCTCCAGCGGCGGCGGCATTCCGGTCATGGTGGGTACCGTCCTTATCGGCCTCGCCATCACTATCGGCAACATCGCCGTGCCGCTCATCATCCGCCGCGACTTCGCCCCGCGACGCCAGGCAACCGCTATGGGTGTGTACACGGCGGCGCTGAACATCGGGTCCTTCCTGACCTCGGTGGCCACGGCCCCGCTCGCGGAACTCGTGGGCTGGCGCCTTGCCCTCGCGGCGAGTGCCCTCCTGGCGCTGGCGGCCATCCTGTTCTGGATCCCAGCCGTCGGTGCCCACAGCGCGTTCATTCCGGCTGCGGTGCCGGCCGCCGATGGTTCGCGGGCCGGCAAGGCCTCCGGCGTTGGCTGGCTGACCGTTGGACTGACGCTCGGTTTCGCCGGCCAGGCATTCTCGTACTACGGCGTGACCGCGTGGCTTCCGAGCTTCCTGGCCGACGAACTGGGCATGGGCACCGCACAAGCCGGCGCGGGATCGTCGCTCTTCCAGATTCTCGCGATTGTCGGTGGCCTCGGCGTCCCGCTGCTCGCCCGTTTCGCCAGTACGACGGCGGTGGCGGCCACCTTGGGTGCCTTGTGGCTCACAGTGCCGTTGGGCTTGTTGCTGGCCCCGGGCTGGTGGTGGCTGTGGTCATCCCTCGGCGGAGTCGCGCAGGGTGGCGGCATCACGGTCATCTTCATCGCCATCATCAAGTTCGCCCGCGACCAAGCCTCGGCAGGGAAGATGTCCGCCGTCGTGCAAGGGGTCGGTTACTGCTTCGCGGCCTTGGCTCCAACCGTCATCGGCTACGTGCACAGCGTCTCCGGCAGCTGGACCGTGCCGCTCCTGGTAATCGTTGGCTCGGTCGCCGCGTTCTGCGTCTGTACCACCCTCTCGGTGCGCTGGGTGGCCCGGCAACGCTAACCCCGCGCGAACGTCGTCGTCCCTTAACCCCGCGCGAACTGGCAGCAGATGACCGTTCCCAAGCGTTTTGGGGTCATCTGCTGCCAGTTCGCGCGTGTTGATGAAGGGGTTCCGTCGCTGGGCTGCCCTCCCCGACCATCGGGGTCACTTGTTGCGAAGAGTGCAGACAGCCCAGCGGCGGGAGCTTTTATCTACGGATTCAGGCGGCGACGAGTTCTTCCTTGGTCGCTTCCTCGCGGGCTTCGGTGAGGTAGCGGGCGTAGGCCGGGATGGTCAGGAAGGTGGGGAACTCCTCGGCCAGGGTGACTTCTTCGAAGATGCTGCGGGCGTCGTTGAAGCGGTCGTCGTCGAAGCGTTCGAGGCGTGCGAACTCTTCGTCCAGGAGGTCGTTGATCCACTCGCGGGTGATGACTTCACCGGTGTCGGTGATGGCGTGGGAGTAGATCCATTGCCACAGCTGTGAACGGGAGATCTCCGCCGTTGCCGCGTCTTCCATGAGGTTGTGGATGGCCACGGCACCGTTGCCGCGCAGCCAGGACTCGATGTAGCGGATGCCCACCTCGATGTTGTTCCGGATGCCGGTTTCGGTGATGGTGCCCGTGGTGGAGGCGACGTCGATCAGGGCACGGTCGTCGGGGGTGACGTCCTCGCGTGAACGGTCCAGTTGGTTCGGACGGTCCCCGAGTACGCCGTCGAACACTTCCCGGCACACCGGGACCAGGTCCGGGTGTGCGACCCAGGATCCGTCGAATCCGTCGCCGGCTTCGCGGGTTTTGTCCGCGCGGACCTTTTCGAACGCTGCCGTGTTGGCGGCCTCGTCCTTGCGGTTGGGAACGGCTGCGGCCATGCCGCCGATCGCCATGGCGCCGCGGCGGTGGCAGGCCCGGACCAGCTGCTCGGTGTAGGAGCGCATGAACGGCTGGGTCATGGAGACCTGGGCGCGGTCCGGCAGCACGAAGCGGGGGCCGCGGGTGCGGAAGTTCTTGATGACGGAGAAGATGTAGTCCCAGCGGCCGGCGTTTAGGCCCGAGGCGTGATCGCGCAGCTCGTACAGGATTTCCTCCATTTCGAACGCCGCGGTGATGGTCTCGATCAGCACCGTGGCGCGGATGGTGCCCTGCGGGATGCCGAGCAGGTCCTGGGCCTGGATGAAGATGTCGTTCCAGAGGCGGGCCTCGAGGTGGTTCTCGATCTTGGGCAGGTAGAAGTACGGGCCCTTGCCCTGTGCCAGCAGGCGGCGGGCGTTGTGGAAGAAGAACAGGCCGAAGTCGACCACGCCACCGGCAACGGGCTTCCCGTCGATGAGCATGTGTTTCTCCGGCAGGTGCCAGCCGCGGGGCCGGACCACGATGGTCGGCAGTTCCTCGGCGGCACGGAGCTTGTACTCCTTGCCCTCGGGCGACGTGAAGTCGATCCGGCGTTCCAGGGCATCCGTGAGGTTCAACTGGCCCTGGATGACGTTGCGCCAGGTGGGGGTGGAGGAGTCTTCCATGTCGGCCAGCCACACCTTGGCGCCGGAGTTCAGCGCGTTGATGGTCATCTTCCGGTCAACCGGCCCGGTGATCTCCACACGTCGGTCCTCCAGGCCCGGCGCCGGGGGAGCGACCCGCCAGTTCGGATCATTCCGGATTTCCGCCGTCTCCGGGAGGAACCGCGGGTCCTGGCCGCTCGCGATCTGGCCGCGGCGGGCGTGCCGGGCCTGCATCAGCTCCTGGCGACGCTCCGCCGTAGCCCGGTGCAGGGTTGCCACGAACTCAATGGCATCCGGAGTAAGGACCTCGTTCTGCCGGTGAATGGGCTGGGCGGTCAGCGTGATGCCGTTGATCGTGTAATTGTCGGTGAAGCTATTCATTTCAATCTCTCCTCAGAGAAGCAATGTTCGACGGCGGGCTGTTGGTTTGGCTGGGTTCGGGGCCGGGTTGCGTGCCGACCAAGGCAATCCTCCGCGTGCTATTCCCCATCCCCGCCCGAGGAGGCCTCGCAAAGCTCGGCCGGGGCGGGGACAGGGCCCCTTTTACGCACGCTTCCGGATCACCTTCTCCGGCTGCCGGTAAGGCGCCTTACGCTCAAGGCCGGAGGGCCGGTATTGCGGCAGCCTGCGTAAAGGGGCCCTGTCCCCGTCCTCGGCCGAGCTTTGCGAGGCCATAGGACGGGGATGGGGAATAGCACGCGGAGGATTGCCTTCGCCGGCCGCACCGCTGGGGCAGCGGCCCGCCGTCGGGATGGGCCCACTGCCGCCGGGTTCCCTCGCGAGCTTGCGAGCGGAGGGAGCGGCTGGGGATTAGTGGAACTGGCCTTCTTCGGTGGATCCCACCAGGGCCAGGGTGGATGCGTTCGGGTTGAGCGCAGTTGCGATGTCGTCGAAGTAGCCGGTGCCGACTTCGCGCTGGTGCTTGGTTGCGGTGTAGCCGCGGGACTCGGAGGCGAATTCCTTTTCCTGGAGTTCGACGTAGGCGCTCATGCCTTCGCGGGCGTAGCCGTGGGCAAGGTCGAACATCGAGTAGTTCAGGGCGTGGAAGCCGGCCAGGGTGATGAACTGGAACGTGAAGCCCATCGCGCCGAGTTCACGCTGGAACTTCGCGATGGTGGCGTCGTCCAGGTGCTTGCGCCAGTTGAACGACGGGGAGCAGTTGTAGGAGAGCATCTGGTCCGGGAACTCGGACTTGACGGACTCGGCGAACTTGCGGGCCAGCTCGAGGTCCGGGGTGCCCGTTTCCATCCAGATGAGGTCAGAATAGGGGGCGTAGGCCTTGGCGCGGGCGATGCAGGGCTCGATGCCGTTGCGGACCTTGTAGAAGCCCTCAGCGGTCCGTTCACCGGTGATGAATTCCTGGTCGCGCTCGTCCACGTCGGAGGTGATCAGGGTGGCTGCCTCGGCGTCGGTACGGGCGATGATCACCGACGGGGTGCCCGCGACGTCGGCCGCGAGGCGGGCGGCGTTAAGGGTCCGGACGTGCTGCTGGGTGGGGATGAGCACCTTGCCGCCGAGGTGGCCGCACTTCTTCTCGGACGCCAGCTGGTCTTCCCAGTGCACGCCCGCGGCGCCGGCCTGGATCATGGATTTCATGAGTTCGTAGGCGTTCAGCGGGCCGCCGAAACCGGCTTCGGCGTCGGCGACGATCGGGACCAGCCAGTCTTCGACGGTCTGGATGCCTTCGGAGAATTCGATCTGGTCGGCGCGGAGCAGGGCGTTGTTGATGCGGCGGACCACGGTGGGGACCGAGTTCGCCGGGTAGAGCGACTGGTCCGGGTAGGTGTGGCCGGAGTTGTTGGCGTCGGCGGCGACTTGCCAGCCGGAAAGGTAGATGGCCCGCAGCCCGGCCTTGACCTGCTGCACGGCCTGGTTGCCGGTCAGCGCGCCGAGGGCGTTGGTGTAACCGCCGGTCTTAGCCTCTTCCGTGAGTTGCTTCCACAGCTTCTCGGAGCCGCGCCTGGCCAGGGTGTGCTCTTCGGAGACGCGGCCGCGAAGGCGGACGACGTCGGTGGCCGAGTAATCGCGGGTGACGCCTTCCCAACGCGGGTTGGCAGCCCATTCGAGCTCCAGTGCGGCGGCCTGCTGCTGAGCGGAGGTGGGCTGCCCTGGTTCAAATGCTGCGGTCATTGTTCTGTCTCCTTTGACGCTACTGTGGCGTGTTGCTGTGTATGTCGCCCCGGCCGACCTTCGCTGCGCCATTGCAGTTCAGATCGACCGGGACTTCGTGGTTATTACTTTTCAGCACTTTCAAGAGGCTTTCTAGATAAAAACCATGGAAAGAAATGCACTTCTTCGCGTATCCTCAAGAAATGTCACCTGTGAGCTGGAACCGCGAAGTACCGCCGCCGTCGTCGTCCGCTTCCACCGCCGAACTGGACGTCATCAGCCTGGGCCGCCGCGTGCGGTATCTGCGCAAGCAGGCCGGACTGACCCTCGACGACGTGAGTGCCGCCGTCGGGACCGCCCCCAGCCAGTTGAGCCTCATCGAGAACGGCAAGCGCGAGCCCAAACTGGGGCTGCTGAAGCAGCTCGCGGCGGCACTGAATGTCGGCATCGACCAGCTGCTCGGCGCGGAACCGCCCAGCCGCCGCGCGGCCTTGGAAATCGAGCTCGAACGGTACCAGCGCGGGCCCCTGTACGAGTCGCTGAACCTGCCTAAAATCCGCGTCAGCTCGCGGCTTCCGCTCGATGTTCTCGAGTCGCAAGTGGGCCTCCTGCAGGAGCTTGAACGCAAGCTCAACGAGCAGGTCGCGACGCCGGAAGAGGCTCGCCGCGCGAACGGCGAACTGCGTGCCATGATGCGCGAGCGCGGCAACTATTTTCCGGAGTACGAGGCCGAGGCGCAGAAGGTCCTCAAAGGGGTTGGATACACTACCGGTCCCTTGAGCCAGCACGTCATTGCGGACATCGCGGACCACCTCGGATTCACGCTCCACCACGTGGGCGACCTGCCCCATTCCACCCGTTCAGTGACCGATCTAAAGAATCACCGAATTTATCTCACGCAGAGCCAGCGGCAGGACCATGATCCCCGTTCGGTGCTCCTGCAGGCCCTGGGCCACTACGTCCTGGGCCACGAGACGCCCAAGAACTACGGCGACTTCCTGGCGCAGCGGGTCGCGACGAACTACTTCGCCGCGGCTCTCCTCCTGCCCGAGAACGCAACCCTGGAGTTCCTCCAAAAGGCGAAAGCCGCCAAGGAGATCGCGGTCGAAGACATCCGGGACGCCTTCGCCGTCTCCTACGAAACCGCGGCACACCGCTTCACCAACCTCGCGACGAAGCACCTGGGCATCACCACGCACTTCCAGAAGACCCACCAGAGCGGCATCATCTACAAGGCCTACGAGAACGACGGCGTGGCCTTCCCCCAGGACCATACCGGCGCCATTGAGGGCCAACCGGCGTGCAAGGCATGGACCTCGCGTGCCGTGTTCGACGTTCCGGACAAGTTCAGCGCCTACAGCCAGTACACCGACACCGTCTCCGGCACCTATTGGTGCACGGCGCGCACCGAACGCTCGGCCGCAGGCGAGTTCTCGCTCAGCATCGGCGTGCCGTACCAGCACGTGAAGTGGTTCCGCGGGAGGGAGACGACGGCGCGGGCTACTTCGACGTGCCCGGACCCGAACTGCTGCAAGCGCCCGCCGGCGTCGTTGGCTAATTCCTGGGCAGGCAACGCCTGGCCGTCCGCCCGCGCCCACTCGCACCTCCTGGCTGCCATGCCGCCGGGTGCGTTCCCCGGCGTCGACGAGACCGAGGTGTACGCGTTCCTGGAGGCGCACTCGGGGTAGTTTTGTGGCGGCGTGACGCGGACTACTTGAGGACCGGATAGCTCAAGTGCGTGACCCCCACGCCCTCGACGACGGTCGGGTTACCCAAGGTGAGCGGCGCGTTCCCAACGCGATCGAACATCCGGATACCGGATCCGAGCAGCAGTGGAACCAAGTCGACGCGGATCTCGTCAAGCAGGCCGGCGTCGAGGCACTGCCGAATGGTGTCTGGCCCGTGCATGCCGACGATCTTGTCGCCAGCCGCGGCCTTTGCCTTGGCGACGGCGCTTTCCAGTCCGTCGGTGACGAAATGCACCGCGGAGTCGGAACGGGGCCACCCCTCGGGCATCTGGTGCGTCACCACGAATGCAGGTACGCCGAACGGGTGCTGCCCGCCCCAGGCCTCGGCGCGGTCCGAGGTGCGCCGCCCGGTGAGCATCGCCCCCACCTCGCCCATCAAAGCCCGTAGGTGTTCCGCGCTCGCTGCCGAGACGTGGAATGTGAAGCCCGGATTGTGGGTCGGGACGTCGACGTCACCTGCGAAGTACCAGTCGAAGACCTCCTCGACGCCGTCCTCAAGATCGGCCACGTAGCCATCGAGGGACATCGACATGAGTGCGACTACCTTGGTCATTTACCTTGCTCCTTCAGCTCAGACGGACATGGCCCAGGACAAAGCCGCATCGCGGCGAGGCTCGGATGGGTCTATCAGCCTGATTCTGTCGACGAGCCGGACACGGTCGATGAGGGACGTTTCGATGAGCGCCAGAACGAACGCATGATCCTTGGGCCGCGCTGCGATGAGCTTGGCCGCGCACAGATCGTAGGGATCCAGGCAAAGCCCGGTGCTGTTCCGGGTCGCCTCGTTGCGCACGCCAACGAGCCGGTACTCCCAGTCGGCCGGTAGCACCGCAGTCTCCCTCTCGACAGCCTGGACGTAGAACCCGAACTCCTTGTGGAAAGGCGACCACTCACCGAGCGCGGAATCGATGCTGTCCGCAAGCGTCCCGGCGTCGTCATCGGAAAACGGGGCAATGTCGACGGCATCGGACATGGTGATGGCCCCAGGTAGTTGGTCCTCCGTGAAGGATCCCAGAATTGACTGGCTACCGATCACGATCACCCGGTCGCCGTGGATGATATCCGTAGCGGCCCGGATGGCGTGCTCGAGCTCATCGCGGCGCATGGCTGTACCGTACCCCTGCTCAGGTCGATTGTCAGTACCCCCGCTGCCGCTCGCGCTCAGCCAGCAGCGTCGCCACCTTTTCGATGAGCTCGTACGGAATAGGCTTCCCCAGAGGGAATTTCAACGTCCCCTTGGCCGACCGGAAAAGGGCGATTTCGCGCTCGAAGTCCTCGCCGCCGTCGGGCACTGGATAGACGGAGACGTGGTGCTTCCACGCCGCGAAATACACCACGTAGTGCCCGTCGAGCGTGATGGTGGGGATACCGTAACTGATCCGGTCCGCGGCTCCGGGCACTGCTGCCAGGGCCCGCCGTCGGATCTCGTGAAGGATGGTTTGCACGTCGCCGGGCTGCGCCGCGATGTAGTCGTCCACCGTGTCAAAGTGCTCTGCCATGCGCTTCCTTCGCTCCGCTCCGTGCCCCGCCGTTCAGCGGGTCTTGGACCCAGCTTGCCCCAGCGCGCATCGCCCCTGCCAGAGGGCATCGAAGCGAGGTTCGGGCCGACTCCGACCCTCGCTCACATATGTCGGGTTTTGGCCGGACGCTCGCTCACATATATGGGGTTTTGGCCGGACGCTCGCTCACTTGATCTGATGGAACGTTATGGACGGTGGCGAGTTTGCCCGACCATTCGCGATTCCTCGATGCGAGAATGGGGGAGGCACCGCGGTTTTGCAGGCGGGTCCACCACCAGTGCTAATACAGCGGGGCGCCGTGCTAACTCCGGCCGCCTGCGCGAACCACTACGAACGGACAAGCGATGACGTCAGCATCAGAATCCCAGACCCTGAGTAAACCCGCGCCTCGTTTCGCGTCAATTGGCTCTCCATACTTTGGCATCATGCTGGCATGCATGGCTGTCGTCCTGATCCTGTCCAACATTGGCGCTGCCAAAGGCGTCGTCTTCGGTCCGATCATCACCGATGGCGGATTCTTCCTCTTTCCGCTTGCCTACATTCTTGGCGATGTGATGAGCGAGATTTATGGATTCAAGGTTGCCCGTAAAGCAATCATCACCTCGTTCGCACTGTCAGCATTCGCGTCGCTCTGCTACTGGATCATCATCGCGCTCCCCGGTTTCAATGACGATTACGGCAATGCCAAGCAGGCTGCCATCGAAGGCGCACTGGGACCGGTTCCCCAGATCGTCCTTGCTTCACTTCTCGCGTTCCTGGCCGGCCAAACGATCAACTCCTTGATCCTGGTCAAGATGAAGGCCCGTTCGGGTGAGAGAACCCTCTGGGCCCGGCTCATGGGTTCATCCGGGGTGGGCGAATTCGTGGACACGCTCATCTTCTGCAGCATCGCGGCCTCGGTCATTGGCATTACGGACTTCGGAAGCTTCGTCAATTACGTGCTGGTTGGCTTCGTGTACAAGGTCGGTGTCCAATACATCCTCGTGCCCGTGACGTCCTTGGTCATTGGCTGGATCAAGAAGCGCGAGCCTAGCTACTGGGCCTGAGCAGGTAATCCGGGAGGCGGGCCGCATATGTGAGCGCGCGTCGGGTCGGGAGGGCATTTATGTGAGCGAGCGTCGGGCCGGGATGCGGTATATGTGAGCGAGCGTCGTCCGTCGGCTCAGGGGAACCGCAGGGAAGTCCGGTAGTTTCAGAGGATGAAGCTGGGAAAAGCCGTGCTGACGGCCGAGAATCTTGTTGCAGGCTATGGCGAGCATGCAGTGTGCGGACCGCTCGACGTCGAGGTTTTCCCCGGGCAGGTGCTCGGGATGGTGGGCGAAAACGGTGCCGGCAAGTCCACACTGCTGCGCACGATGATTGGCGCGCAGGCCGCCATAGAGGGCGATGCGCACGTGCTTGGCTTGATGCCGGACGACCGCTCGGCCCTCTTTCGCAGCAAGGTCTCGGTGCTGCTGGATGAGGATGCCTACTTCGATTCACTCACCGTCCGCGAGCACCTTTCCTTGGTGGCCCGTGGGCATGGCCTCGCCAACCCCGATGCGGCTGTGGAGGAAGAGATTGGCTTTTTCGAGCTTCAAACCGTGGCCGATGCATTTCCCGATCAGCTTTCCTCGGGACAGCGCCGGAAGCTCCTCCTGGCCTCTGCATTCATCCGCCCCTTCGAGCTGCTGGTCCTCGACGAACCGGAGCAGCGGCTCGATACCCGCATGCGCGGCCTCCTTGCGCAGCGGATCGCGAAGACTGCCAAGAAGAGTGCCGCCGTCGTCATGGTCACGCACGATGCGGATGTCGCCCAAGCGGCGTGTACCCGGGCGGTAATAGTCGACGACGGCGGTGCGCGCGTGGTAAGTACGGACGAGGCTGTGGCGAGGATTCGCCGGTGAGCATGTCCACTGCTGCCGTAGCGCAGCCGGAGTTCGTGGACTTCGACCCCGAGAGTGCCACGCGAAAGGTCATCCGCCCGCGCGGCCAGTCCTTGCTTTCCAGGCTCAACGAACTGTACATCCAGTTCCTGACGTTCGGCGTCGGCCTGATCTACGCGACAGGCCTCCTCAACGGGCTCACTGCCGCAGCAGCGCATGGCTTCGGCGGCCACCTGATTTCGGCCAGTTACGGCGTCGTCCCTGTTGAGTACGGTCTGCTTGTTGGGTTCGGGCTCTTGGCTCTCGCGGCCTATTGGGTGGCGGGCAGGCTCGGGCCACTGGCCATCACGGCGAATCAGCGGCAGTGGTGGTACTCACTGGCTATCGACCGCGAGCCGCTTCTAGCCCGAGGATTGCGCCGCGCAGTCTGGGCTGCCGCCGTCGTCGGAGCCCTCACCACCATTCCGATAGCAGTCATCAGCGGCTCGACCGCAATGGTGTTTGCCGGGCGCGTCTTGGCAGGGGCGCTGACCGGTACGGCTATTCTCGCGTTGGCCGCGTTCGCCCAGACGCGTTCACGGGCATCGGCCGGGCAAGGCAGACCGATGAACTGGCTGCTGGCGATCGCCTCGGCGGCCCTCGGCGCGATGCTGTTCGGGACACTGCAGGGGAACTGGATCTTCGCGGTCGCCCCTGCTGTCGCTTTGGTTGCCGCGGCGCTCGGCATGCGCAACAAGCTGTCCAGCGTCCGCACGACTTCGCTGCTCAAGGCCGGGTCCGCGAGGGGACATGTCCAGGCTGCGCTGACGCTGATGGACACAGGGGAGCTCAGCGCCTCGCTGTCCAGCGGCGGAAAACGCAGCCGGGTCAAGCTCCCGGGGACGCCCAGCACCGCCGCGGGCGCGCTCTTCCATGCGGAGGCAACCGTGCTCGCCCGGCAGCCCGGGCGGCTGTGGCGCTGGGGCCTGGGTCTCGCCGTCGTTCCCTTGACTGGGCTGGTCCGGACGTTCGATTCGCCCGTCATCCTGCTTCCGGTGCTGCTTGCCGCTGCGATATTCTCCTCCACTGCGGCGGCCGGGCCGCTTTGGCAATTGCGCATGGCCCCGAGTCTCGACGCCCTCCTTCCGATTTCCAGGACAGCTTCGCGCTGGGTCCACGTCGCACTTCCGGTGGTGCTGATGGGGTTATGGACGACGGCGGCTGCCGGATTCTTCGTGCTGGCAGGCGGATTCCGGGTGGAACTCCTCGTCCTGGGTGCGGCGGCGGGAGGCGGTTTGGGCGCGGGGATGCTTCGACGCGCATTCCGCCAGCAGGAAGACCTGACCAAGCTGGTGTACCTCATGCAGCTTGGTCGGAGTGGACCCGCCATGCTCGGAACCAGGATCCGGGGCTACGTGCTGTGCCTCTTCGCCCTGGTGCCCTTGGCCTTGGGCATGCTCTTCAACGCCCCGGAAGTCCTGGTGACGCCCGCCGTCGTGCTCAACGTGGTGCTCCTGGTGATCGGCGTGACGACCGCGGACCGTCCCTGAGGCGCCCCTTGGCGCGAGCTCGGCGGGAGGCGGGGACCGCCGAGACCCTACGAGTAGTACCGTCCCAGCGTCTCGGCCTTGAACTCGAAGAAGTCCCCGGATTCGATGGCCAAGCGGGTATCGTCCACCATCTTCACCACGAAGCGCTCGTTGTGGATGGAGATGAGCGTGGCCGAGACCATCTCGTGGGCCTTGTACAGGTGGTGGATGTACGCCCGGGAATAGTTGGCGCAGGTATAGCAGTCGCAACCATCCTGCAGCGGCCCGAAATCCGCCTTGTAGCGTGCTCCGGACAGGTTGTACCGGCCGGACGGAGTGTAAAATGCCGAGTTGCGGGCCACCCGGGTGGGGGAGACGCAGTCGAAGGTGTCGGCGCCGTTTTCGATGGCCGTGAAGATGTCGTCCGGCTCGGAGATGCCAAGGAGGTGCCGGGGCTTGTTCTCGGGAAGTTCCTCGTTGCACCAACGCACAATGGTGCCGAGGTTCTCCTTCTCCAAGGCGCCGCCGATGCCGAAACCGTCAAACGGCATCCCGCCAAGGTCCCGGCAGGCCTTGCGGCGAAGATCCTCGTACTGCGCCCCCTGGATGACGCCGAACAGGGCTTGGTACGGCTTGCCCGCCCGGGAGGCTGTCAGCCGCTCATGCTCCACCACGCAACGCTCGGCCCAGCGACGCGTCCGCTCCAGGGATTCCTCTTGGTAGCCACGGGAGTTCTGCAGGGTGGTCAGCTCGTCGAAAGCGAACATGATGTCGGCGCCGATCTGGTGCTGCACCCGCATCGAGATTTCGGGCGAGAAGCGGTGCCGGTCCCCGTTCAAGTGCGACTTGAACCAGACGCCGTCCTCGTCCACATGGGCCAGCCGCTCCTTGCCCGGGGCCACGGCGTCGTCCGGACCGGACGTGTCCACGGAGGTCATGTCGATGACCTTCTTGAACCCCGAGCCGAGGCTCATGACCTGGAATCCGCCCGAGTCGGTGAACGTGGGCCCGTCCCAGTTCATGAACGCGCCGAGCCCTCCCGCCGCGTCCAGGATCTCCGGTCCCGGCTGCAGGTACAGGTGGTACGCGTTGGCCAGCAAAGCCTGCGCGCCGAGCGCCTTCATGGATTCGGGCAGCACGGCTTTAACAGTGGCTTTCGTCCCGACAGCGATGAATGCAGGCGTCTGGATCTGGCCGTGCGGCGTGGTGATAGTGCCGGTTCTGCCCAGGAACTCGCCCCGCTCGCCGACGCCGTGACGGCTGCCGCCGTCGGCGTTCAAAAAGCCCGACGACGGCCGGCGCGTTTCGCTGAGCCGCGCACCCACCTCGAAGGAAAACGCGGACTGCTGGGCAGTTGCGAGCGTGGACGGATCGGACTCGGGGCTAGACCCGGATTGAGGCACGGAGGAATCGGCTGGCACCGTTACAGTCTGCCAGCCCCGGAGCATGAATCGTCAGTGCGAATGCACCTCTGTGGGGTAGTTCTCAGCCTTCCAGCCGTCCCAGTGGGAGCGAATCGAGTCCAGGCTGGCCGCCCCTAGGTCGTAGGTAGAAGCGATGACGATAGTGCCGCCGTCGGGCCTTTTCTCCGGAATCACCGGCTGGTCAGCCACAATCAGCAGCCCATCACCATGCTCCGCATAACTGTGCACGGTGAGGCCCACCTGATGGTTGCTCCGGAACCAGACCTTGCCGGAGAGGGCCTCGCCCGTGGGCAGCGTCAGCGAGTATTCCTGCCCGGGAGCCGGGACCTCGGCCAGGCCGAGTTTCTGGATGCCTGAGCCGCGGCCGCCCGGCAGGGAAACGAAATGCGTGCGCCGGTGCCCGTGTGGATGATGTTCGAGGGCGAAGCGGAGTTGGTGCAGGAACGTCAGCCAGCCTTGGGTGATGTCCTCGTCCCACGCGGCCCATTCGGAATCGTGGTCCAAGGCTGCCCGCGTCACGCGTACCTCGGTGCCTTCGCTGACCGGGGTGAGCTCGAAGACGTCCCCGCCGTTCACGGTGAGGCTGGTGTGGTCGGGGCCCTCGACCACGTTGGTGGTGAAGTAGATCTGGTTGATTTCGTCGCCAAGCTCATCGGCCTCCCAGCCGTGCCACTGAGCCACGAGCGACGGTTCGCGCAGCGAAGTCCAAACTTGCTGCGCGTCGGCATTTACAACAACGCTCAGATTGTTCGTCATGGCCCGAATCTACCGCCGTTGGAGCGAACGCGACAGGTCTTGCGGAATCCTCGGAGAGCGCCTAAGCCCGCACTGCCTCGAGTTCGTTCGCGATCCGGTGATCGAGTTCCCCGAGGCCGATGGTGTTTGAACCGCCGTGCGCGCGCAGGAACAGCAGGGCTTCGAGCCGAAGCAGCCGCCATTCGCGCTCGGCGTCGCGGTTGCCGTTGTCGATGGAGCGGAAGATTTCCTTGTCGTACAGGTTCGGTTCGTTGAGCCCGCGCTGCCGGACTTTGGCGGCGATCCGGGCCTTGAACGGGTCTGTCTCCACAGTGTCCGGCGCCTGAAGGAGCTGATCGTAGACTTCGGCGCGTTTCGTTTGGCCGAGCTCACGGCAAATGAAGCTGGAAAGCGCGAGGGAACGTTCAACCGACATCCACCGGTCCCGGTTTCCGTCGTAGGGGAGCACGTTGAGGATATCGGCCACCGCGAGGGCGTGGTCGGGATCGCGCAGCTCGATGAAAAGATCGTGGGCCAGATCGCTCAGATCCCGAAGGCAGCTTCCCGACTTCGTGTTGATGCCCTTCACTAGGCGTTCGCTCAGCACCGCGACCCCATTCCTGCCAGGGTGCGTTTCGGCGGCGGCAGCCACGATGTTCTCGGGAGAGTCCGTCGCTTCCGGGATCAGCGCGAGCTGCGGGGGACCCGGCGCGCTCAGTCCGCTCACGGTGGGTGCCACCGCGGGCAAAGGAGGTACGACGACGGCGGGAGCCCCCTCCTCGGGCACGTCACCGCCGTCGGAGGTCACGACGTCGGGCGCGTCACCGGCGTCGGGGATACCGGCGTCGGGCGCGTCACTCGTGTCCGGCTCCGTCAGCGGGGCCGGACCTTCGGCGAGCGGCGTGTCGACGTCGTCCGGGATGGCGGCCGCTTCGCCCACCGGGACGCTGGATCCGATAGCGATCCGCACGCTCCCGCCGTCGAGCGTGGTCACGAGGATGAGCGCGGGCACGCCGAAATCGTCGCGTTCGAGCCCGATGTGCGTGATTTGCTCCGCGGGACCATCCCCAGGGAGGAAGAGGTAGTCCCCGATTTGCAGGGACCCAGCCTGCTTTTCACGGTACTGCTGGTCGGCCGGGCTGTGAGTCATCGGAAGTCCTTTGGTTCTCTTGGGGTCCGCCCAACAGTCTATAAAACCCCACCGGGCAAATCGGGGAGGTGGCTACTACCCGCCGCTTCTGTCAGCGCTGCTGCTACTGTCCGACGCCTGCGAAAGCCAGAGCCTGGCGCACCAGATTGCCGCGGCCACCGCTGAATTCCTGCTGCACGTCGTCGCTGAGGATCTCCTGAGGAGTCATCCACGTCAGCTCGAGGGCGTCCTGGCGAGGTTCGCACTCGCCTGTGACTGGGATGACGTAAACGAGGGACACGGCGTGTTGGCGGTCGTCCGTGAAGCCGGTCTGCGACGGCGCCGGGAAGTATTCGGCCACGGTGAACGGCACGGGACTGACGGGCAACTGCGGGAAGGCCAGCGGCCCGAGGTCCTTTTCCATGTGCCGCAAGAGCGCGGCCCGGATCGTTTCGCGGTACAGGACGCGGCCGGACACGAAGGAACGGACCATGGTGCCGTCGGCGTCGCCCTGCAGAAGGGTACCTACCTCGTTGACGAATCCGAGCGGATCGAGACGCACGGGAACCGCCTCCACGTAAACCATGGGGAGGCGGCCGCGGGCTTCGAAGAGGTCTTCATCGGAAAGCCAGCCGGAGTACGGGTCAGGGGTACGAACACTCATGGTTAAGTTCTACCCCATCCCATGCCGTTCCATGCCGTACGAATCAGACAGCCAGGATTGCGTCGAGCCCAAACCGGGAACGCTCGCTCACCTATATGGGCAAAATCGGCATCCCTCGCTCAGATGATCTGAGCGAGCGTTTCCGGAAAGGCCGATATAGGTGAGCGAGCGTCGGGGGAAGGGCCCGTATAGGTGAGCGAGGGTTGGGCATGTAGTCGGTGGGCTTTCGCCACAGCCTAGCTGGCACCAGAATGGGGCCATGGCTGTTGAACTTGAAGAACTGATCGTCAAAGACGCTGCCGAGTGGCGGTCCTGGCTCGAAAAGAACGCTGCTGATAGCCCTGGCGTGTGGCTCGTGCTGCACAAGAAGGGCGGCAACGTGACGGAACTCGATTACGCCGCTGCCCTGGATGAGGCGCTTTGTTTCGGCTGGATCGACGGCCAAGGCAGAAGGCGCGACGACGAGAGCGTCTTCCAACGCATGACCCGCCGCGGTCCCAAGAGCCCATGGTCCAAGCGGAACGTGGGGCACATTGCCCGTTTGGAAGCCGAGGGCAAGATGACTCCGGCCGGATGGGCCGCCGTCGACGGCGCCAAGGCGGACGGGCGTTGGGAAGCTGCCTATGTGGGCCAATCGGACGCGGAAGTCCCGGAGGACCTCGCTGCCGCCATCGCCGCCGTTCCCGAGGCCCAAGCGATGTTCGATGTGCTGACCGCGGTCAATCGCTATTCCCTGATCTACCGCACCAACTCGGTGAAGAAGGCGGAAACGCGGGCCAGGAAGATCGCTGGCTTTGTTGAGATGTTGGCGCGGCAGGAGACGCCGTATCCGCAGAAGAAAAAGCCCGCGGTAGCAGAGTAGGACCTATTCAGGCTTCTCGGCGGACAGAGCGACGATCCAGCCTGGAGTGTCCTCACCGAGCCGCTTGTCGAGCAAGACCCTGGCCTTGGCAGCGGCGATCTGCACCTTGCGGTCCTCGGCACTCACCGAGGCGGGACGCTGCGAGGGGACGACAGCGCGGGTTTCGGACGCCGTGGCGGCTGCCATGAGCGCGTCGTCGGTGCCCACTTTGAGGAGCGCGAGTTCCTCCCGCGACGCGAGTTCGCTGTGGCCCAGAATTTCGATGGCCTTTTGGCCCATTTCGGCCTCGGAGCGGCTACGGGACAGGGACGCGTCGAGGGCCCATTGAGCGCGGCGCCACCACTCGGACCTGTCATCCGCCTGCGCCTTCTGCCGCAGGGACAGGAGGCCCACGATCGCGGCAACGATCGCCGCTACAAGGACAGCGAGCGGGCTGAGCGCGCCAACGATCTGCCACCATTCCGGCGGCCCACCGACCACAGTGACGGGTATCGGACTCGGGATCGGGTTCACAGCTCCAGACTAGGCCCCGGCACTGACAATTACTGGACGCGCGCGGCGGCTTCCAGCACCATCCATGCCTGCAGTTGGGTGGAGAGTTCGACGGCGGTGCCCACCGGATACGTCTCGGCCGCCGGACGCTGCGGTTCCGTCGAGAAGACGAGCCAGCCGTCGTCGTCGTACTTTCCGGAAGTCCCTTTGGCAGCGTGTGTACGCACCATCCGCCCCGCCCACAGCGCGCCCGCGGTATCGAGAACGAGCTCCCTGGCGGTGGCGCGGGTGGCCGCCGACAGCCGCACGTCTCCGGCGGCGAGGGCGAGGTAGCGGACGAGGATCCCGGTGAAGAGTCCGCCGTCGCCGGTGCCCTCGCCACGAAGAACGAGCTTCCCCTGAGTGTCAGGCTTACAGACGGTCAGATGTTCGGCCACCGAACCAACCAAGGCTGCCGCGCGTGCCAGGTTCGCTTCTCCACCCAACTCCAACAAGGCGCCGAGCACCGGGCCTTGGTTGTAGGCGTAGACCTGTTCAGCGAGGACGAGCTTGCCTTCCTTGATCCAGGCGCCATCGAGGTATAGGCCGCGGGTGGATTCGAAGAGTGTGGCGTCGAGCCAGTCCAGGAGCCCTTGGGCCCGCTCCCGCTTCCCGGTCCGGGCGAAGTGCAAGGCCACCGGCGCAGTGGCCGGGGCGTTCTTGAAATCACGCTTCGTGCTCCAGAAGGTGCCGCCGCCCATGTCGTCCGTGGAGGCCGATTCGAACTGCGGAGAGAGGCTTTTCTGCAACCGGGCGTTGCGTCGTCGGCCAGGCCTCTGCGCCCGCCCGGCCAAGGAATCCAAGCGCAGGACGGCGAGGGCGAGCCACGCCATGTCGTCGTAGTAGCTGTTGACGTAGCGAAGGAAGTTGCGCAGCCGGATGCTGGCGACCACGCGTGAAGCGAGCTCGCCGGCGCTCGGGCGATCACCGCCGTCGAACCTTGATCCCGAGCCCAGCTCGCGCAACCCCGCGTCAACGAGGCAATCGACGTAGTGCGCCTGCCACCAGTAGTTCCACGGCTGAAACGGAGAATGGTTGGACGGCCGGACTGACGCCGCGAGGTGCGTTCCGGGGAGGAAGAGGAGGCGCCGTCCGAAATGCCGGGTGACCGAACGCGCGGCGTGGTCGGCTCGTGCGGCCCAGTCCGGAGTTCCGGAGGTGCCGGGCTGGGCATCGGGGGCGGACATGGTGACAGCCTAACGCGGGCCCGCTTGGCCGCAGGCCCTCCGGCAGTGCACAATCAAAGTGATTCAGTTAACATTCATTAACGGATTTTGGTTCTGCATCGAGGAGGATGGATGGACATCAAGGGCGCAGTTGCGTTGATAACCGGCGGGGCTTCGGGTTTGGGGGCCGCAACCGCAAGGCGATTGCTCGACGCCGGAGCGTCGGTAGTGCTGCTTGACCTCCACTCCTCTCCCGGCGAGTCCCTCGTTGCCGAGCTCAATGCCTCGGGAGCCGACGGAAGGGCCGTGTTCGTCCCCGCCGACGTCACGAACGAAGAACAAGTGCAGGCCGCCGTCGACGCCGCCGTTGCGCTGGGTCCCTTCCGGATCCTGGTCAACTGCGCCGGCGTAGCAACCCCGGGCAAAGTGCTCGGCAAAGACGGCGTGCTGCCGCTGGAGAACTTCAACAGGGTCATCCAGATCAACCTCGTGGGCACCTTCAACGTGATCCGCCTGTCTGCGGCCGCAATGGCCCGGAACGAGCCTGCGTCTACAGAGCTTGGTGGCGAGGAACGCGGCGTCATCATCAACACGGCCTCCGTGGCGGCTTTCGATGGGCAGATCGGGCAGCCTGCGTATGCCGCATCCAAGGGTGCTGTGGCCGCGATGACGTTGCCCTTGGCCCGTGAATTTGCGCGCTCGCTAGTACGTGTCATGGCCATCGCGCCGGGCATCTTCGAAACCCCCATGTTGGCCGGCTTGCCCGAGGACGCCCAGCTTTCCCTGGGCCAGCAGGTACCGCACCCCGCCCGACTTGGCCGTCCCGCCGAGTACGCCAACCTTGTGGCGCACATTGTGGAAAACGCCATGCTCAACGGCGAAACCATCCGCCTCGACGGCGCTATCCGGATGGCACCCAAGTGAGCCAGACGCACAAGCTGGCGGCCGCCTTCGAACATTCGGCCGGTTCTCTGCCCGACTTGCCTGGGGCGGACTTTTTCGACTTCGAATCTCTCCTCAGCGTCCAGGAACAGCGTAAGCTCAACGAACTCCGGGAATTCCTGGCCACGGAAATTGCCCCATATGCCAAGGACTGGTGGGACAAGGCCGAGTTCCCTGCGCACATCCTGCCCAAGCTTGCGGCCCTTCGCTTGAGCACCCCCACGCACCGCGGTTACAGCAACCTGTTCGCAGGGCTCGTGATCGCGGAAATGACCCGCGTGGACACCTCCATTGCGACGTTCTTCATGGTCCACCACGACCTTTTCATCGAGGCGCTCTACGAGTTCGGCTCCAAGGACCAGCAGGACCGCTACCTGGACGACGCCTCCAATCTGCGGACCACCGGAGCTTTTGCGCTCACGGAACCGGATCACGGTTCCGACGTGGCCGGTGGCCTGCAGACGGTGGCCCGCCGGGTCACCGGAGGAGTCGACGACGGCGGCGACTACTGGGTGCTGAACGGCGCCAAGCGTTGGATCGGCAACGGGACGTTTTGCGACCATGTACTGGTCTGGGCGCGGGACGAAGTCGACGGCGCTATTCGCGGCTTCATTGTGGACGGCACGCTGCCCGGGGTGACCCGCACCAAGATCGAGAACAAGATCGCCCTCCGCACCGTGCAAAACGCCGACATTGTCCTCAAGGACGTCCGGATCGCGGAGGCGGATCGTTTTTCCGGAATCAACAGCTTCGCCGACACCAACCACCTGCTGCGTGGATCGAGGCTCATGGTCGCTTGGCAGGCCGTAGGGCAGCAGTTGGCGGCGTTCGACGTCGCCCGGAAGTACGCGCTCGAACGGCAGCAGTTCGGCCGCCCGCTCGCAAAGTTCCAGCTCATCCAGCAGCAATTGGTGGACATGCTCGGAAATGCCGTGGCCAGCATGGGCATGATGGTGCGCATCGCACAGCTGCAGGAGGACATCTACACGGACAGCAAGGGAGTGCGGCACGGCGGAGCCCAAATGTCCCAGGTGGCCCTGGCCAAGGCTTACTGCAGCGCCCGGATGCGCGAAACGGTGGCCATGGGCCGGTCCATCCTGGGCGGGAACGGCATCGTGACCGATTACCGGATGGCCAAGATCTTTGCCGATGCCGAGGCGATCTACACCTACGAAGGATCGTTCGAGATCAACTCGCTCATCGTGGGCCGGGCCGTGACAGGGGTTTCCGCGATCGTTTGAGGGGCGCGCGGGACCTCGCTGAGACCGGGACCGCGGCGCCGGTCCGGGCCGGGCGCGCTGCCGAGCGAGCCATACCGGAGCTTGTTTCCCGTACCGGAGCTTGAAGCGCGGCGATGGGAAACAAGCCCCGGTCTGAGCCTGGGGCCTCAACCCCCGGACAATTGGTCCTCGAGATTGAAGATTTCCGTGAGCTGGACGAATCCTTGGTCGGGTGCCCGTGCGTCGTCTTCGAATAGCAGTGCCATTTCCGCCTGCCAGCGGGCATTCACATCAGTCAGCGCCATACGGGCCCGCGCCGCATCGAAATCGTCGCATTCCACGTAGCCCACCAGCAGCCCGTCGTCGGCCAGGAACAACGAATAGTTGTTCCAGCCGGCTGCCTTGAGTTCACGGAGCATCTCCGGCCACACAGCCGCATGGCGGCGCCGGTACTCGGGAATCCGGCTGGGTTTGACCGAGGAACGGAAACAGACGCGCATGTGGATTCTCCTATCTTCATGAATCGTTTCATTCGATGAGCGCAAGGTCGTTGCAAATCGCGCGGCTTACCGGGTGCCGGCCCGGAGCTGGCGGTATTCCTCGCGGGGAACCGGCGTCGCGTCCGGCGTGCCCAGCTGATTGAGGGGGATGCGGTACGTTTCCCGCGCCGACCAGGCGGCCACAGCGCCGATGATACAGATTCCGAAGCAGATGGACCCGATGATGAGCGGTACATTCGCGGACCCCGGTGGGGCGATCGCCGTGAAGATACTCGGAAGGAACGCGGTGATGACGAGGCCGATGTTCTGCGAGATGGCGAATCCCGTGACGCGGGTGCGGGCGGGGAAGAGCTCCTGGAAATAGCTGGCGAACGTTGCATTCCAGACCTGATAGAGCGTGCCCCACATGAGGATCGAGAGGATGATCGTGAGCAGTACATTGTTCTGGCTGACTGCGTACAGGTACGCGTAAGCCAGCACGCCGGAGCTCAACGAGCCGAAGATCATCAATGGCCGGCGGCCGAACCGGTCCGACAGATCTCCGAACAACGGGATGAGGGCCAGTGCGACGACGTTGGCCAGGACCGGGATCCAGAGGTAGACGGTGGTGCTCATGCCGACGCCGTATCCCGGCTGGGTAGCGTATGCCGCACCGAAGACTGCCACGGTGACTCCGACGACGTTGACCAGGGTCATGCAGACTGCGCGCAGCACGTCGAGACCGCTTTCCCGCAGCACGCGGACGATCGGCATCTTCGGGATCTCTTGGTGCGCCTTTTCTTCGGTGAAGATGGGGGTTTCTTCAACCCGGCGGCGGATTATGTACCCGGCGAACACCACGAGGGCGCTGAGGAGGAACGGAATGCGCCAGCCCCAGGATTTGAACGATTCACTGGAGAGCATGGCAGAGAGCGGAAGAAAGACCGCGGCGGCGATAATCTGTCCGGCCTGGGTGCCCTGGAGCGCGAAGCTTGCGTAGAACCCCCGACGGCCGAAAGGCGCATGCTCCACGATCATGGCGCTGGCGCCGCTCAGTTCGCCCGCCACGGCAAAGCCCTGGATGAGCCGGACGGCAACCAGCAAGACGGGTGCCAGAAGGCCGACCTGACCGTAAGTGGGCAACAGTGCGACGGCGAAGGTCGACGCGCCCATCATCAGCATGGCCAGGACCAAAACGTTCTTCCGGCCATGCTTGTCGCCCCACTGTCCGAGGACGAATGCACCAATCGGGCGGGCAACGTAGCCCACGGCGTACGTGCCAAGCGAAGCGATCAGCGCCACGGTCGGATTTCCGGCGGGGAAGAAAACGCCGGGAAAGACCAATGCAGCGGCCTGTGCATAGATGAACCAGTCGTAGTACTCGAGGGCGCTGCCGATCCAGCCGCTGGCTGCCGCTTTCCTCGTGGTGCTGGACTGTCGCGGTTCGATTGAACTTCGCTGCCTACTCGCGTCGATCTTCATATTGTCCTCCTTTGGACAAGTCGTTGGGGCCAGTGGAAGGGCCTTCCCGTCTTTGGGTGTGGTTTCCAGTAGGAGGGCGGCGCCATCGCAAGAATCGGACTGAACTTCCGCTTGGTATGCGCTTTCCCATCTGGTAAGCGCTTTCCATGAGACACCCGCGCGGCCCCGCTGTCAAGGTTAAGTTGTTGTGCAGGTCACAATGGCGGGGGACTCTCGGCCCGGCGCGATCGTGTCATCCGTGGAGCCGCCGCGAACCTGTTTCCTACGTAGGATCGCAGCGGCCGCCGCGAACCCCAGGAACTAGGTCGAACCCGTGCTCCTGCGGAGGGTGACGCTGCCCGCGACGGCCGCCGGACCGCCGTCGTCGGAAAGGGTCGCAATGGTTGCCAGCCGTCCGATTTCCTCCAGCGGCAGGCTCACGGTGGAGAGCGCCGGCCGGAAGTCCCGGAGCCATTGGATGTCGTCGAATCCTGCGAGGCTGGCGTCGTGGGGGATCCTGAGCCCCTGGTCCCTCAACGCGGCTGCAACCCCGATGGCCATGACATCGTTGGTCGCGAAAATGCACAAGCGCGGTTCCGGTACCGGCTGGCCGGAGGCCTTGATCCGCCAGGCAAGCTCAATACCGGCGTCGAAGCCGCCGTTCCGGTTGAACGGGACGTGCACAACATCCGCGGCTGGCTGCCCGGCGTCGGACAAGCCTCGTTGGAATCCCGTGACGCGCTCATCCGAAGTGGTCAGCCCCTCTGGACCGGCCACAATGACGAACGGCCCTTTGTGGGTGCGCGCCAGATCCCGCGCCAGATCCCGCGCAAGTTGTTCGTTCGGGACGGCGATCGTGCGGTAGTTGTCCGTTTCGGCCACGCCCAGAATCGCTTGCCCGACGACGCCCACGCGCCCGCCGTTGCGGCAGTAGCGGTCCAGTTCGGCGGCTAGCTCGGTGTTCGCGCGGGCGTCTTCGGAGCGTGTTGAACGCGATCCTGCGATGACGATCGACTCGGCCCGCCGTGCAGCGAAAGCGGCGACGGCTTCCTTCTCTTCAGCGGGTGTGCCGTTGGTGGTGGCGAGCAGCACCATGCGGCGCTCCTGCCGTGCTGCGGCCTGGACGCCTTGCGCTATGGCGGAAAAATAGGGGTCCGCGATGTCGTGCACGATCAGGCCAATGAGCCCCGTGCTGGATTTCGCCAGCGCCTGGGCCTGGGCGTTCGCGATGTAGCCCAGGGTGTCGGCCGCCTGCCGGACGCGCTCGGCGATTTCCGGGGCGGGCGTCCTCGCGGAACCATTGAGCACCCGGGAGGCGGTGGCGGGGGAGACGCCGGCCAGTTTGGCCACTTCGGACAGCGTGCTTGCAGTCACGGACAACTCCTCTTCAAAGCCTCGGTCTCGGGCACTTCCAGCGACATCCGATTATTGCAGTCCTAACTGGCCTTGGGAAAGCGATTGCCAGACCCGTGGTGGCGTGTCATCATGAATGCATTGGGAATGCGCTTTCCCACCTCATTACTTTCCACCTGAAGAAGGACTCATGGGCTACGAAACAAAGACGATCCGAATCGCCATGAACGGCATCACCGGGCGGATGGGTTACCGCCAGCACTTGCTGCGTTCCATCCTCCCCATCCGCGACGCCGGGGGCTTCACCTTGGCAGACGGGACCCGCGTCCAGGTCGAACCGATCCTGGTCGGCCGCAACGAGGCCAAGATCCGCGAACTCGCCGAACTCCACAAGGTTTCCGAGTGGTCCACCGACCTGGACGCCGTAATCAACGACCCCACGGTCGACGTCGTTTTCGATGCGTCGATGACGAGCCTCCGCGCGGCGACGCTGAAGAAGGCCATGCGCGCCGGAAAGCACATCTTCACCGAAAAGCCGACGGCGGAGACACTCGAGGAAGCCATCGAGCTGGCCCGCATCGGCAAGGAATCCGGCGTCACGGCGGGCGTGGTGCACGACAAGCTGTACCTGCCCGGCCTGGTCAAGCTGCGCCGCCTCGTGGACGAAGGCTTCTTCGGCCGCATCCTCTCGATCCGCGGAGAATTCGGCTATTGGGTGTTCGAAGGCGACGTCCAGGCAGCGCAGCGTCCGTCGTGGAACTACCGCAAGGAGGACGGCGGCGGCATGACAACGGACATGTTCTGCCACTGGAACTATGTCCTTGAAGGCATCATCGGCAAGGTCAAGAGCGTCAACGCCAAGACCGCCACCCACATCCCGACCCGTTGGGACGAACAGGGCAAGGAATACAAGGCCACTGCCGACGACGCCTCCTACGGCATCTTCGAGCTTGAGACCCCGGGCGGGGACGACGTCGTCGGGCAGATCAACTCCTCCTGGGCGGTCCGCGTCTACCGCGACGAACTCGTGGAGTTCCAGATCGACGGCACGCATGGATCCGCCGTCGCGGGCTTGAACAAGTGCGTCGCGCAGCAGCGCGCCCACACGCCCAAGCCCGTCTGGAACCCGGACCTGCCCGTCACGGAGTCCTTCCGCAGCCAGTGGCAGGAAGTTCCCGCGAACGCCGATCTGGACAACGGCTTCAAGTTGCAGTGGGAAGAATTCCTGCGCGACGTCGTCGCCGGCCGGGAACACCGCTTCGGGCTGCTTTCCGCCGCCCGCGGCGTGCAGCTCGCCGAACTCGGCCTGCAGTCCTCGGACGAGCGCCGCACCATCGACATCCCGGAGATCGTGCTCTGATGACCACTCTTCTTCTTCCAAACCACGACGGCGGGACCCGCCTCTACAAGGTGCAGCCGGCCACGTCGTGGGCCAGGCCGACAGCGCCTTTGACGTCCCGGCGCGCCTACGCCGCGGCGCACGTGATCCCCGAAGCGACGGCCGACAACACCCCTGGTGCCCCCGCGCGCTTGGACTGGGCCGCTACCATGGCGTACCGGCACGAGCTGTGGTCCTACGGCCTGGGTGTTGCCGACGCCATGGACACGGCACAGCGCGGCATGGGCCTGGACTGGGCCGCCACCCAGCAGCTCATCAAGCGAACCGGCGTCGAAGCGGCTTCCGTGGTGGCGTCCGGCAACGTGGCTACCGCCGGGAAGACCGTCAGGGACCTCGTCTCCTGCGGTGCCGGAACCGACCAGCTGGACCTGGACTCCGTCCCCGGAGGGCCCGCCGGAATCAATGCCGTGCTGGACGCGTACCGCGAGCAGATCGCCGTCGTGGGCGAAGCCGGACCGAAGGTCATCATCATGGCGTCCCGGGCGCTGGCAAAGGTGGCAGTAAGCCCTGAGGACTATCTGCGGGTCTACTCCACGCTTCTCAGCGAGGTGGACCAGCCCGTCATCCTGCACTGGCTCGGGACCATGTTCGACCCCGCCCTCGCCGGCTATTGGGGATCGGACGACGTCGCCGAAGCAACGGAAACCTTCCTTGGCCTGATCCGGGATCACGCGGACAAAGTGGACGGCGTGAAGGTCTCGCTGCTCGACGCTTCGCATGAAGTTGCCCTGCGCGCAGCCCTTCCGGAGGGTGTCCGCCTGTACACCGGCGACGATTTCAACTACCCGGAACTTATCGACGGCGACGGCGCCCACCACTCGGACGCGCTGTTGGGCATCTTCGCCGCGATCTATCCTGCCGCTTCGGTTGCGCTGCAGAAGTACGACGCCGGCGACGCCGCGCACGCGCGTGCCATCCTGGACTCCACCCGCGAACTGGGCAAGCACATCTTCAGCGCCCCCACGTTCTACTACAAGACCGGGATCGCGTTCATGTCCTGGCTCAACGGCAAGCAGCCCGGCTTCCAGATGGTCGGGGGGCTGCATTCCGGCCGCTCCGTGGTCCACCTTGCACGCACCTTCGAACTCGCCGACCAAGCCGGGCTCCTGAGCGATCCGGCGCTGGCCGCCTTCCGCATGTCCGACTACCTCCGCATCAATGGAGTGGGCGCATGAGCGACTTTTTGCGATTGTCCGACTTTTCCAGATTGTCACTGAACAGCGCCACCACCAAGAAATGGACGCTCACCGAGGCTGTGGACGGTTGCGTCCGTGCCGGGATCCCGGCGATCGGGCCGTGGCGGGACATCGTCGCCGACACTGGTCTGGACAAAGCGGCCAAGCTGATCAAGGACGCCGGACTTCGTGTCTCGTCCCTCTGCCGCGGCGGCTTCCTCACAGCGGCCGACGCCGAAGGGCAGGCAGCCGCTTTGGCGGATAACCGTGCAGCCGTCCTCGAAGCCGTCGCGCTGGATACGCAGGAGCTGTTCCTGGTGGTCGGCGGACTCGCCCCGGGAGAGAAGGACGTCGTCGCGGCCCGCCAGCGCGTGGCCGACCGCCTTGAGGACCTGGTGCCCTTCGCCGTCGAACACGGGGTCCGGCTCGTGCTCGAACCCCTGCACCCGATGTACGCAGCGGACCGGGCCCTCATCTCGACCCTCGGCCAGGCGCTCGACCTCGCCGCACCCTACGACACGAGGGCGGTCGGCGTCGCCGTCGACACCTTCCATGTGTGGTGGGATCCGGAGCTGAAGAAGCAGATCCAGCGGGCCGGCCGGGAAAACCGGATCGCTTCCTACCAGGTGTGCGATTTCAACGTCCCCATCGCCGCCGACGCGCTGCTCTCGCGCGGCATGATGGGCGACGGCGTGATCGACTTCGCGACGATCGGCGCCTGGGTGCGCGACGCCGGCTACACGGGCGACATCGAAGTGGAGATCTTCAACCAGGAAATCTGGGACGCCGACGGCGATTCGGTCCTGGAAACCATGAAGCAGCGCTACGCGGAACTCGTGCTGCCGTACGCCTAACGGCGCGGCGGCGGTCTGAAGGGCGGGGCACATTGCGTGCCCCGCCCTTTCAGTGTGCCTATCCCGTGGCGGAGACCCGCCCGGCCACCAGTTTTGCAACCTCGCCCGGAGACAGCCTGCCGTCGACGATCCACACCGTGAAGGTGCGGACCAGGGAGTCGCCTGCTGCAAGCTCCACTGACCGGTCCCAGGCGAGGGCCGAACCCACTGCGGGGTAATCCGCCATCCGGACGAACCAGGGATCCTGCGCCGCAGCCGGAGCTGCGAACACCAGGGTGGCAGGGCCATCAGGAAAGTCCGCTGCCCAGGCCAGCCACGGTGACGCCGAGCCGTGGACTTCGGGCTCCCCACGACTTTCCGCTGTGAAGACTTCTGCCCCGGCGCACGCAGGCAAGCGCCAGAAGAAACCGCCGTAGCCGCTTCCGAGGGCGCCGTTTGAGCCGGGGCCGCCCAGTGAGGAGTCGACGACGGCGGTCAGTTCGGTTCTTAGCTCCAGTTGCCATGTGCGGTGGTCGAGCTGCCGGGAGCGGGTGGTGCGGCGTTCGCGGAGAAGTTCGGCGCCGTCCGGTGCCTGCCAGCTCAATTCCTGCTCCAGCAAGCTGGGCGCGTGAGTTGCGGAGACTTCAACGATGCGCCCATGGTCTTGGCGTTCTTCGTAACGGCCGGCAGCTCGGACGTACGTTTTGCCGCCCCAGAAATTGGTCCCGTTCACATCCTGCAAGGCGAATCCCGCGCCAAGGTGCCAGGGATGGTCCGCCGGGAGGTGATCGGTGACGGTGACTCCGGCGAGTGTGCGGACCGGGTGCAGATAGGGCCGCGGGGAGAGCCTCGCGGCCAGACCGGTGCCGCTCTGCAGGGTTGCCAAGACGACGGCGCCACCCGGCCCGGTTTCATTAACGGCGCCGCCCGGCTCGCCGCCGTCGGGCACCTCGCCGCCGTCGGGCATGCTCAAAACCGTGTTTCCTGCGTCGACGGCCGGCCGCGCCCAAGGCAAGCCGAGTTCGCTGAAGGTGGCGTGCGCCGCCGTCGCGCGTTCCAGGGCGTCTTCGATTCCGTCGATCACGGCACGGGCGGCGTCACCGTCGCCCTCCCAAGTGACGTATCGCCCAGGGATCAGCGCCGGAGACTCTGCGGTGCGGATCGCCTCGAGGACCTGCATGAAGGCGCCGCTGTCCGCGAGGGGACTGATCAGCGGCGCCGCGGGGCCCGGCGTCGAGCGCTGCTGGTGACCATGTTCCAGCAGGTCTTCAGTGAGGTCTACCCGGCCGTATACCGTTTCGCGCTCCCCGGCGGCAGAGCTGACCGTGAGGCGGTCTTCGGTGTAGTGGAACACCGCCGTGCCTTCGCTGCCCTGCAGGGTGATGTACGGTTCCACGGACTCGGCGGCGCAGAGAGTGAGCGCACACGTGATGGGCAGGCCCGCGGCGGTGCGGATCCGGATCACCGAGGTGTCGTCGGATTCGATGTCGTTGGCTCTGTACAAGTCGGTTTCCACGGTGGCAAGATCGTCCACCGTCCGCGCCCCGGCGATCCTCAGGGCGGTGGCGATGGCGTGTGCCAAGGGGTTGGTTGCCACTCCGTCCACGACGTCGATGCCGTCCAGGCTGCGTCTGCCCGCCCAGCGCGAGCGTTTGTAATAGGCACGGTCACGCACCCAACGCCCGGTGGCCGAGATGCCCAGGAGCGTGCCGATCTCTCCCGCCGCAAGCAGTTCCTCAATGGCCGGGAGGGCCCGGGATCCGAGGCTTTGGAAGCCGACCTGGACGCTTCTGCCGGCCGCGGTGGCGGCTTCCTGCAGCTGATTGAAGTCGGCGAGGGAAGCCACTGGAGGCTTCTCAAGGTACAAATCGGCGTGGGGGAGCGTCGTGAGGGCGAGTTGCGCGTGCGTCTGGATAGGGGTGGCCACAATGACCAGGTCCAGCGCGGAGGTTCCCGCCAGGAGTTCGTCCAAGGTGCTGAATACCTCGGTTCCGGGCGGGAGGGCGCCGGGGGCAGGCGGATTCGGATCCGCGACGGCAACAAGGCGGACGACGCCGTTGGCCTGAAGCCTTTCGAGGTTCTGCAGGTGGTGCGCGCCGAAGCCGTGGACGCCAATAAGGGCCACCCTACTGGGCTCATGGCCGGGCTGTTTGTATTCTGCCGGGACGGGCGTGGACAGGGTGCCCATGGCTCTCCTCATCTGTCCCCGGAAGGCGGGGTAGCTGACGTCGGTGTCGGTTCAAAGGCGCTTGGTAAGCGCTTTCCAAGAAGAGTGTACCTTGGGCCGGGGGGAGATGTAACGCCCTGCGTTTAGACGACTGCGTTTAGACGATACGTCCCGTCGGCAGTTTCTCCCCGGCCTCGACCGCGACGTCGATCGAATTTCCCGCCACGGGCATGGGGCATGTGCCATATGGGGTGAAAGCGCTCGGGTAGTTGATGGCGCGGTTGAAGTCGAGGACCACGGAACCGTCGGGCCGGGGGCGCGAGACGGCCAGCTTGCGCCATTCGTCCGTGGTGTTGCCGTTCGTCTCGTCGTGGAAGGTCACGGTGAGGGCTCCGAGCTTCTCGGCCTCGGCGTGCAGGCGGATCTCGTGGGGAAGTCCGGGCGCCCGGAAAACCACCTCGCCTACCGATCGGTGCACCCCATCCACCAAAGGATTGGCTGTCCCGATCGGCACATCCACGGGCTCGGGGTACGCCTCGAAGCGGCCTTCAAGCACCCAGTCCGGGTTGTATTCAAAGGTGGGAACGGCGTCGAACTCCGTCAACACCGGCGAGGAGTTGTCCCTCGTGCGGATGGCGTACTTGTCCGCGCGCATGGCCAGTTCCACCACAACCTCCGTGCCATCCGCGCCGCCGAACTGCACCCACATGAGCGATTCCTCGTCCTGGAGGGTGGCCGAAATCGTGCCGTCCACGGGAGCTCCCGTCTCCACGAGCGTGAGTCCGTCCGCCGCGCTCGCGGTGAGTGTCGCCGTCGTGCCGTCCGTAGACCAAAGCCCGGGGACGAGCTCGACGGCGGCAGGTTCGGATTCGAGCCACTGGAAGGAGGTGAGGCTCAGCCAGCCGTGGTCCGCCGCGAGCGCTGTGTTGCGGCCGGTGCGGAAACGCTGCCAACGTTCCAGCTGGGCGTTGCTTGCGGGGGCTGTTGCGCTCATGGTTCCTCCAGCGGCTTGGGCGGTGTTCGTTGGCTTAACCATGCACCCGTCGCCACCATTCCCGGAACCCAACTAACTAGCAGTAGATGTCGTCTTGACGGCTCATAACGACAACAACTGCTAGTCAGTTGGGCGGCCCGAGGCGGCCAGGGCGCGCAGGCGGAACCTGCGACAACATTTGAGACGGATTGCCACCCGTGTAAGGGCTGCGGGTAGGATTCCTTTGGAAATATTAGTAATCCGGCTCACAGTATCCAGCGCAGTGTACGGGCCACACCCAACGCCAGAAGGTATTTTTCATGGTTGACACTGCACATCTCAGCACCGACCTTGCCGCGGAACTGCGGGCCGATGTCCGCCGCGTCTCCACGCTTCTCGGAGAGTCGTTGGTCCGCCAGCATGGCCCCGAACTGCTTCAGCTCGTCGAGCAGGTGCGCCTGCTCACCAAGGAATCCAAGGAAGCCGCCCGCGGCGGCGCCGACGCCACAGGCCCGTGGAGCGCGCACGACGTCGTCGCCCAGGTCCGTGAGTTGCTCGCCTCATTGCCCCTTGAGGAAGCCACCGAGCTAGTCCGCGCCTTCGCCTTCTATTTCCACCTCGCCAACGCCGCCGAGCAAGTGCACCGCGTCCGCGGACTGCGCACCCGCCAGGAAAAGGACGGCTGGTTGGCCAAAGCAGTGGCAGAGATCGCCGACGAGGCCGGAACCCAGGCCCTGCAGGACGTCGTCAACGAGCTGGACGTTCGCCCGATTTTCACTGCGCACCCCACCGAGGCTTCGCGCCGTTCAGTTCTGGACAAGATCCGCAAGCTCTCGGACGTCCTGGCCGAATCCACCGTTGAGGGCACGGCCGCCCGCCGTCGCCAGGATCGCCAGCTCGCGGAGATCATCGACCAGATGTGGCAGACGGATGAATTGCGCCAAGTCCGCCCCACTCCGGTGGACGAGGCCCGTAATGCCATCTACTACCTGAGCAGCATCCTGACCGACGCCATGCCGGAAATGCTCACGGACCTTACCGAACTGCTGGGGGAGCACGGTGTTGTCCTGCCCGCGCAGAACGCCCCCATCCGCTTCGGTTCCTGGATCGGCGGAGACCGCGACGGCAACCCGAACGTCACCGCCTCCGTCACCCGCGAAATCCTGCAGCTTCAGAACCAGCATGCCGTGCGGATCAGCATCTCGATGATCGACGAACTGATTTCGGTCCTCTCCAACTCCACGGCCCTGGTGGACGCGGAAGAGGACCTCCTGGACTCGATCGCCGTCGACCTCAAGAACCTACCCGGCCTGGACAAGCGCATCCTTGAGCTGAACGCTCAGGAGCCGTATCGCCTCAAACTGACGTGTATCAAGGCCAAGCTCATCAACACGGGCCGCCGCGTGGCTGCGTCCACATACCACGAACCCGGCCGCGACTACGCCTCCACCTCGGAGTTGTTGGCTGAACTGGAACTGCTGGAAGCCTCGCTGCGGAAGCACTCGGCTGTGCTCGTGGCCGACGGCGCCCTGGCCCGGGTCCGCCGCGCGATCGCTTCCTTCGGGCTGCACTTGGCGACCCTCGACATTCGCGAGCATGCCGACTACCACCACGACGCCGTCGGGCAGTTGGTGGACCGGATCGGCGTCGGGACCCCCTACGGCGAGTTGAGCCGCGCCGAACGCTTCGAGCGGCTGAGCGCGGAGCTGGCTTCGCGCCGCCCGCTGTCCGGCCACCCCATCAAGCTCGACGGCGACGGCGACCGCACCTACGACGTCTTCCGCAGCATCCGCCACGCCCTCCAGACATACGGGCCCGACGTCGTCGAGACCTACATCATCTCCATGACGCGCGGCGCGGACGATGTCCTGGCTGCCGCGGTGCTGGCCCGCGAAGCAGGGCTGATCGAGCTGTTCGGCGCGGCTCCGTATGCCAAGATCGGTTTCGCCCCGCTCCTGGAGACCGTCGAAGAGCTGCGGGCCTCGGCCGAAATCGTTGACTTGCTGCTCTCCGATCCCTCCTACCGCGAGCTCGTACGGCTGCGTGGCGATGTCCAGGAGATCATGCTGGGCTACTCGGACTCCAACAAGGAATCCGGCGTCATGACCAGCCAATGGGAGATCCACAAGACCCAGCGCAAGCTGCGCGACGTCGCCGCCAAGCACGGCGTGAACGTCCGGCTGTTCCATGGCCGCGGCGGTTCCGTGGGCCGTGGTGGCGGGCCCACCTACGACGCCATCATGGCCCAGCCGAACGGCGTGCTTGAAGGCGCGATCAAGTTCACCGAACAGGGCGAAGTCATCTCGGACAAGTACTCCCTGCCGGAACTCGCCCGCGAAAACCTTGAGCTGTCCCTGGCCGCCGTGATGCAGGGGTCCGCGCTGCACCGCACCCCGCGCACCTCCGACGACGAGCGTGAGCGCTACGGACACGTCATGGAGATCATTTCCGACGCCGCGTTTGCCCAGTACCGTTCACTGATCGACGATCCGGACCTGCCGGCGTACTTCCTTGCCTCGACGCCTGTGGAGCAACTCGGATCCCTGAACATCGGCTCGCGGCCCTCCAAACGCCCGGACTCCGGTGCCGGACTGGGTGGGTTGCGAGCCATTCCGTGGGTCTTTGGTTGGACGCAGTCGCGGCAGATCGTTCCGGGGTGGTTCGGCGTGGGCTCAGGGCTGAAGGCAGCTCGCGAGGCAGGCAACACCGCCGAGCTTGCAGAGATGATGAAGCGCTGGCACTTCTTCCAGTCCGTGATTTCCAACGTGGAGATGACCTTGGCCAAGACGGACATGGACATCGCAGGGCATTATGTGTCCTCCTTGGTTCCTGAAGAGTTGCATCACTTGTTCAAGGCAATCCGGGCTGAGTACGACCTCACGGTTGCCGAAGTGGAACTCCTGAGCGGGGAAACCGAGCTCCTGGAAGCCCAGCCGACGCTCAAGCGTTCCCTCGAAATCCGCGACCAGTACCTCGACCCCATCAGCTACCTGCAGGTGGAGTTGTTGCGCCGCGTCCGTGAAGCTTCCATTTCCGGTGCCGAGATCGACGAACGCCTTCAGAGGGCCATGCTGATCACGGTCAATGGCGTGGCCGCAGGCCTCCGCAACACTGGATAGCTCGCACTTCCCTTCCCTCCGACCCTCGCTCACTTATGTGGGTCTTTTGGCGCACGCTCGCTCACATCATGTGAGCGAGCGTGCGGCCGGGAGGGCTTGTTTGTGAGCGAGCGTTGGGCCCCTCCGACCCTCGCTCACCTATATGGGTCTTTTTCCCGACGCTCGCTCACATCATGTGAGCCGGCGTGCGGTCGTCAAGTTTTTGAGACAGTTTCGTTGTTTGTTTTGGTTAGGCGGCCAGGGGTTCCTGGACGCTGGTGTGGTGGTTTGCGTGGGCGGTG
>NZ_JBHVTT010000012.1:0-159845 GCF_042884555.1 Arthrobacter sp. NPDC058127
CACCGGCCCCCGCCACACACGCCGGGATCAACCTCCCGCAGACCAAAACACCCCAAAAACCAGCCCAGTGACTCCACACAGCTTGACAACTTTCGAGCGTCCGGGATTTATACCGCATAGGTGAGCGGGCATCTCAGGGGGGCGCGTCTCAGGCCGGGGCGCGCGCCGGGAGCCGGGGCCGCCGCTCAGGCGAAGGCGGAGATGCCCGTGATCGAGCGTCCGATAATCAACGCCTGCACGGTCTCTGTGCCTTCATAGGTATGGATGCCCTCTATGTCGGCGAAGTGCCGGGCCACGCGGTTGGCCAACAAGATCCCATTGCCCCCGAGCAGGTCGCGCGCGTTCGAGGCGATGCTGCGGGCAGTCCGGGTGCATGTGAACTTCGCGAGCGCCGCCTGAGCGGGAGTCAGCACGCCCTCTTCGTCCAGCTTGGTCATCTGCATGACCATGAGCTGCATGGTGGCGAGCTCCGAATGCATCCGGGTAAGTCGCTCCTGCACAATCTGCGAAGCGGCCAGCGGGCGGCCGAACTGCCGGCGTTGGGCAGCGTACTGCACCGCGGTTTCGTAGCAGGCAGTGGCATGCCCGACGGCGGACCAGGCCACTCCCAGCCGGGTCGCCAAGAGCACCCGGGCCGTGTCCTTGAAACTCCGGGCACCCGGGAGCACGTTTTCCGCCGGGATGAAGACATTCTCAAGGCGGATATGTGCCTGCCAAATGGCCCGGAGTGAGAGCTTGCCTTCGATGGTCGTGGCAGAGTATCCGGGGGAATCCTGCGGGACGAGGTATCCGTGGACTTGCCCGTCGTCGCCGCGGGCCCAGACGACGGTCAGCCCGCCGATCGAGCCGTTGCCGATCCACTTCTTTTCACCGTTGAGCACATACCCGCCCTCGACGGCCGTCGCAGTTGTCTCGAGTCCCACCGAGTCGGAGCCGTGCGCGGGCTCGGTCAACGCGAAGGCACCGAATTCCTCGGCCCGGGAAAGCGCGGGAATCCAGCGGGCCTGCTGTTCCGGGGAACCGCATTCGGCCACGGATCGAAGCGCCAAACCACCCTGGACCGCGACCACCGTGCCGATGGACCCGTCGCCGCGGCTCAGTTCCATGGTGACCAGCCCGGCGGCGGTTTTGCTCATGGCCGGGAACCCGTCGATGTTGATTCCGTCGCGCAGCAGGTCAAGTTCACCGAGACGCTTCACCAAGTGCAGCGGATACTCCGCGCGCTCCCAGTACCCCGCGATGACCGGGAGCACCTCGTCCTGGACAAAGGTCCGCGCACGGTCCCAGTAGGCGCGGTCTTCGCCGCTGATGTCCTTGAAAACGGAGGCCGGGTCCGGGTCCAGCGATTCGTTGAGGACATACTCGGGCTCCATGGTGCCAGCCGGGAAAACAGTCCCAGCCGGAAACAAGGCATCCAGTTCCTCGGAAGCGCTGTTGGACGTCGTCGTCATGGGGGAATCCTCGCTCTGGGGTTTCGATCTGCGACTCCCAGCATGCGCTGACACTCGGTTTCATGTCAAGGAACTCAGTACCAGCGGGGGGGTTCTGCTGGATCGAGCTAAGCCAGGGCGTCCCGGACTGCTTGAAGGATCCGTTCCGTACCCGCTGCAGGATCGAGGACGGCAACCACGACGGCGGGCCGGCCGCCTGGCGCGGACGCGGCACCGGCTGCGTCGCTACCCGCCTCGCCGGTTGAAACACGGGCGAACGTGTCCGCCAATGCGCCCAATTCGTTCCCGAGCCTGGCGGCCAGTTCTTCGGCTTCAGCTTCCCGCGCATCGCGCCAAGCACGCGCCTCATCCCCGGCACCCGTGACGCGTTCGCCCGCAGAAACCGCCCGCAGCCATTGGCGGAGGACGCTGTTGTGCAGGGCGACTACCGATGCGGCAAAGGCCACGGCCGTGACCTCCCGGCTTTCGCCTTCGGGCAGCACAGATAGGAGATGATTCCGGAAAGCCCGTTCATAGCGATGTGTCATCACAAGTTCACGATCACGAAGGGCCGGCACTTGATGCAGAAGTTCGTAGCGGGCCAGGGAGGTTCTCCGGTTGCCCACATGGTGGCTAAAGACCAAGAGCGCCGCGTCCACGACGGCACGTAACGGATCCGCCGTCGTTCCCGAAAGCGACTCCTGGACCCGCCCGAGAATCCGGTCGTGATCACCGAAAACAATGTCCTCTTTGGAACCGAACTTGCGGAAAAACGTGCTCCGGCTGATCCCCGCGGCATCGGCGAGGTCGTCCACGGAGGTCGCGTCGTAGCCTTGCCGCACCAGTAGATCGATTGCCGCGGCCACAGCGGGAGCTGGATCCGGATTGGCGGGGTAGTTGACCATAGGCGTGAATCTAACACGAGGACGTAACCGCACAGCCTTGGGCGCCGCTAGGCTTCTGCCATGGCATTGATAGCTCCCCGCGTTACGCCTGGCTTGCCCGCGGACGACGCCCGGAACCTGGCGCGCTCACTCCAGGACAGCAACGACATCACGGTTTTCGTGGACGGCACGGTCCATCGGCTGCCGGATGAGGCGAGGGACGCCGTCGTCGACCTCCTCGGCAGGCTGGGCCGGGGCGAAGCGGTGACCGTCAGCAGCGTCGAGGAAATGCTCACGACGTCGCGGGCGGCCGAACTCGCGGGAATCTCGCACACCTACCTGCGGAACATGACCGACCGTGGCGAAATCCCGGTGGAATACCGCGGCACGCATCGCCGCATTAGGCTCGCGGACATCATGGCGTGGCTGGAAACCCAGAAGAAGACGGCCGCGGCAGAAGAGCAAAGCAACACGTAGAAAGCTACGCGAGGGCGGCCTTGAGCGCCGCGTGGACCCAATCCCGGTAGCGGTCCAATCCCCAAGCGAAATCCAGCACGAGTGATCGGTAGGTGTCCGGGTGACCCACCGACCAAATCACGGCAGCGGCTTGCTCGTCGCTCATGCCGGAGGTCAATGCCCCGCGCCGCCTGAGCGCAGCCGCCGCTTCCGCATAGTTCCTCAGCCGGAGTTCGGCCCGGTCGCGCTCCACTTTTGCCGCTTCGGCGTCGACGGCGGAGGCCTGCCTCATGACGCTGAACAATTGGCTGCTTCGCGGGTGCACCTCGGCGAACCAGTCGGCCAACAACGCCAGGACCGCCCCGGCGTCGGGGGCTGCGGCAGTCCGCTCGCGCATGGTCTCCGGGACGGAGCGTGGGGCATCCGGACCCGCGGCCGTCGCGTCAACCACGGCCGAGAGTAACGCGGCCTTGTTGCCCACGGAGTTGTAGATGGTCTGGATAGCCACACCGGCTTGCTCGGCAACAGCCCCGATGGTGGTAGCCACGTATCCCCTGCTCAGAAACAGCTGCCGGGCGGCCTCCACAACGGCCGCCTTGGTTGCGGCGGCTTGAGCTACTCGCCTGTCATTGTGCCGGATTTCCACGGGAAAAGAATAGCATTCCAGTGACTGGAATGCTATTCTAATGATCTCGAACACCTCAGGAGGCTTCGCGATGGATAGCAATGAGGCAGTGAACACCGTAATTGTGGGCGCCGGACAGGCAGGGCTCGCCACTGGATTCCACCTGAAGAAACACGGGCAAGACATCCTCATCCTGGACTCGCAGGAGCGTGTTGGCGACGCGTGGCGGAACCGCTGGGATTCCTTGCGGCTCTTCACCCCGGCGCAGCACGATTCCCTTCCCGGCCTGCCATTTCCCGCCGCCCGAGGCAGCTTTCCCGGCAAAGACGCCATGGCCGAATACCTTGAGGACTACGCAAGGAACTGGGAGCTCCCGGTACGCCATGGTGCCCATGTCGTTGGCATCGAGCGGGAGGACGGCCGGTTCCGGGTACAGTCGAGCTCCGGGTCGATCCTGGCCAGGAACGTTGTTGTTGCCACGGGCCCGAACACGCAACCAAAGATCCCGGCTTTCGCCAAGGATCTGGATCCCGGCATCCACCAACTGCACGGAGCTGAATACGCCAACCCGGACTCAGTTCCGCCCGGAGATGTCCTGGTGGTCGGCTCCGGCACCTCCGGCGTCGAAATCGCCTTGGAGCTCGCACCCACGCACCGCACCTACATTGCCGGAACCCCTCCGTTCCACATCCCGGGCCCGGTGACGCGATACGCCGGCGGGCTTTGGTGGCTCTTCATCCACAAGGTGCTGAACAGGTCCACCCCTATCGGCCGCAAAGTCGCGGTCGGGTTCACCAAGCACGGCGCGCCGCTGATCCGGACCTCCACGCGAGAACTCGACGCCGCAGGAGTCACCCGCCTGCCACGCCTGGCGGGCGCCCGCGAGGGCCAACCCCAAGCTGATGACGGCAGGACGTTCCGGGTCTCCACCGTAATCTGGGCTACCGGCTACCAACCGGACTTTGGCTGGATCCAAGGACTTCCCGCGGATGAGGACGGCTGGCCGCTCACCTACCGGGGCGCCGTCGAACAACTGCCAGGACTGTTCTTTGTGGGCATGCCCTTCCAATACGGGTTGACCTCTGGCCTCGTGGGCGGGGTCGGCCGCGACGCCGCCCACGTCGCCGGACTCATCGCGGCGCAGGCCCGGCAAAAACAGGCCGCTCCGCCCGTTATTCAAATGTGACATTGCTTGCCGGCTGTTGTACGGTCGAGGGGCGACCCAATCCCCAACTGGGCCGCTTCCAGGTTGACGCCGAGCTCTGCCGCAACCCGGAATCCGCCAGACCCGCGGCAGAGACGGGGGACCCAGAGTCTCCGGGCCTACTACTTCTCCACAGGCCCTCGGGGTGAAGCCGCCACGCGCGGCCGGACGGCCTCGTCCGAACCCGACAGCTAACCTCGAAGGCGTTGAGAGGCAATCACCATGTCCCCAACCATGGATCAGCCTCGCCGTGCCCAAGTGGCACGCGAGCGCACCAAAGCAACCGGACGCCGTCGGGCCAATGACAGCGGACCGTTCATCGCTGCACCGGCTTCCGAACCTTTGAGTTCGACGGCGGCGCCCACCCCCGCGGCAACCTCCACGACGGCGGCGCCCACCACGCGCGCGGCCGCCCGGGCGGCCGAACGGAGGCGGGCTTCCCAAGCCAGTGAAACCGCGGCCATACCGACCGTGGCCGTTCCGACACTGGCTCCCCCGATAGCAGAGCCCGCCACCGCGGCCATTCCAACAGTGCCTGCCCCAACCGTGGCTCCTGCGACAGCAGAGCCCGCCACCGCGGCCATTCCGACAGTGTCGGCTGCGACAGTGGCTCCTGCGGCAGCTGAACCCGCCGAAACCGAGAATGCAGCCACAACGGCACCCCCGGCGGCGTCCCGTGCCGGCGCCGGTCCGGCGACCTTTACTGGTTCGTCATTCAGCCGCGAACCACACGCCGTCCTCAAGAAGGCCGCCGCCGTCAGGACGATGAGCAACCGAATGGCTGTAGTGACCGGCGCCCTAGGCATCTTGTTGGCCGCGGCTTCCGTCAGCCAGGCTCTTGAGTTGCCCTTCTTTGGCCAGGAAACACAGACCCAGGACACTACAAGCGCGGACAGCCAAAGCTCAACGCAATCCGACGCTCCCTCCACGACGGCAAGCACTTCCCCCAGCGGTGCAGCATCACCTTCGGCAGCTACCCCTAGCGCCAAGGCCGGCCAGACCGCCGCGGACCCGGCGCAACATTCGCCGCAAGGTCCCGCCGCAGTCGGACCCTCGGGTGCCTCCGCACCATCGATCTCCGTCCAGGTTCCTGGCGCAATCCCGTCGGCCCTGCCCCCAAGCCTCGGCCCGGTGCCTGTTCCTTCCGTTCCGGCCCAGCCTGCGCCGGCTCCCAGCCCGGGTCCGACCGGACCCGCTAGCCCAACCCCGACACCGGATCCGACGGATCCAGCGTCTCCGACGCCCGGGCCTACAGGTTCTTGGAAGCCACGGACCCCGGCCAGCCCCACACCTACGCCACCGCCTACCCAACCGGGCGTTGATCTTGGGTCGATTCTGGACGCAGCAACCAAGGCACTGCAGTGAGGATGGGAGGGCATCGAACGTTTGCCGTCGAGTGGCACGGACGATGCTGCCGGAACACCCGGACGCAGATGATTCAGCACCGCCCGGACCGCTGGCGCTGCAGCCTTCAGTTGAGGCAGTTCAACAAGTAAGCCAGCGCGGCTTCCGGTACCAGGGAGGTCAAATCCGTGGACGCCCTGCCCAGCGCCGCGCTTTGAGCGTTGCGTGGAGTTCGAGCCGGGTGGCGCCATTCAGCGGATCTGCTCCGATGAGCTGGCGGACCCTGGCCAGCCGGTTGTAGATGCTGCTGCGGTGCAGGTGGAGCTTCGCGGCCACGTCCTGCACGGAGCCGTCACTGTCGTAGAGCAGTTCGAGCACGGGGAGCAGCTCGCCGTTGCGGTCGGCGTCCTCGATCTCCTGGAAATGTGCCGAGCCCGAATCGTCCCAACCGCCGGGCGCTTGTAGCCGTTCGAACAACTGGTAGATCCCGGCCGAGCGGCTGTCCACGAGTTCGCCGAGTGGAGGATCGACGGCGGCAGCCTGGGCCGCGAGCTTCGATTGCCGATACGCCCGGCCCAGTTGGCGGATGACTGAAAACGGCTCGCTGATGCCCAGGATGACCCGTTCAACCTTCCGGCCGGCGCGCTTGGCGAGTTCCAGCTGATAGTGGACCAGGACCTGGGCATGTTCTGCCCGTCCGCCGGTTTCGCGGAACAACAGGACCGAGTGCGTCTCGGTGCCGGCGCTGAAAAGCACGGAATCGACCCCGATAGTAGCCTGCAGTGCGGCGGAACGGTGCGTCAGGGTCGCCGCGATCGGATCGGAAACGCCACCACTGTCCTCAGCATCGAGCACGGTCACCAGCTGCCAAGGTCCCCTGCCTTGGATCTCCTTCCATCCCGCCACGGCCGCCACCGCATTGGATTCGCCCTGGCATGCAGCGAGGAATTCCTGCTCACGGCGGCGCCGGAACTCCGATTCGGCCGTATTGGAATCGAGCAGCAACCCCGCGAGGAGGTCCAACTCGTCCCGGACGCCCGGCAGCTCGGCGAGTATCGCCGTCGCGGTCTGCTCGTCAAGGTCCTGCTGGACCCAGAGGTACCCGACGCGGAATCCGCGCACCAGCAGCGGGACGCAGACGCGTCCCACCATCCCGAGATCCTCATTGGCGGGCACGACGACGGGACGCACCGCGGTAGCGATGCCGTGCGAGAGCTGCCACGCGCTGACGTCCACCGGGACACGCTTGCTCAGGAGGAAATTCACGCGCACACGGTCGGCGTGGGACTGGTTGGAGCTGTAAGCGAGCAGCACGCCGTCGAGGTCTTCCAGGGAGAGGCCGCGGCCCAATTTGAGTGCGACGTCCTCGACGATCTTCTCCACGTCCTGCTGCATGGAGAAAACACTACTTTGCCCGACGAACATCAGGCGACACCTGACGCTCTCAGTATCGACAAATGTCGAGTCGCGGGCCGCAAAAACCCCGGAATTCCGGGGAAGTCAGCGACGGCTGCGATCACCTTTCCTGTCGCCTGGCTCACAGCGGATTTATTCTGGAATCACAGTCCCCCGCAGAGAAAAAGGCCGTTGGAGCCTTTCGAACATGGAGCCCAAAATGATCATCGGTGTCCCCAAAGAGATCAAGAACAACGAATTCCGCGTTGCCATCACGGCCGCAGGCGTTCACGAGTTCCGCACCCACGGCCACACCGTTCTGGTGGAACGGGGCGCAGGCCTGGGCTCCGGTATTACGGACGAGGAATACGCGGTTGCGGGCGCTGAGATCGTGGCCGAAGCCGACGACGTCTGGGCACGCGCTGACATGGTCATGAAGGTCAAGGAACCGATCAAGGCCGAGTACCACCGCTTCCGCAAGGGCCTGATCCTCTTCACCTACCTCCATTTGGCCGCCGAGCCCGAGCTGACCCAGGAACTCATCAACTCCGGCGTCACGGCGATCGCCTACGAGACCGTCCAGGACGGCCGCGCGCTGCCCCTCTTGGCACCGATGTCCGAGGTCGCCGGCCGCCTGTCGGTCGTCGTCGGCGCTTCCTCCCTCATGGCTCCGGCCGGCGGCAAGGGTGTGCTGCTGGGCGGCGTCCCGGGTGTCCGCCCGGCCAAGGTTGTTGTCCTCGGCGCCGGTGTTGCCGGTACCAACGCTGCCGCCATGGCCCTGGGCCTGGGTGCCGACGTCACCATCATGGACATCAACATCAACCGCCTCCGCGAGCTGGATGCCATCTACCAGGGCCGCCTGAAGACGGTCGCTTCCAACGCCTACGAGATCGAGAAGTCAGTGGTCGACGCCGACCTCGTCATCGGTTCCGTGCTGATCCCGGGCGCCAAGGCCCCCAAGCTGGTCACCAATGAACTGGTTTCCCGCATGAAGCCCGGCTCCGTGCTGGTGGACATCGCAGTGGACCAGGGCGGCTGCTTCGAGGACACCCACCCCACCACGCACCAGGAACCCACGTACAAGGTCCACAACACGATCTTCTACTGCGTCGCCAACATGCCGGGCGCCGTTCCGAACACCTCCACCTACGCACTGACCAACGTCACCCTGCGCTACGCGGTGGCACTGGCCAACCTGGGCGTCAAGGCCGCATTCGACCGCGACCCCGCCCTCGCCGCCGGCCTCAACATCGCTGCCGGCAAGGTCACGCACCGCTCGGTTTCCGAGGCGCACAACCTGCCCCTCGTGGCCGACTGGCACAACCTGGTCTCGGCTTAGCTTCTCTCCGCCCCTAACGGGCGCGACTAAACGATCCCGACGGCGGGGTGCGGCTTCCATGGGAAGCGGCACCCCGCCGTCGGGGTTTTTGGTGAAAACAGCCCCGGACTCGCATTGTGAAACACCGGTAGCCCTCCGCTTCCGGAAGCCCGAAGGTGGAGTGATGGGATTTAGTCGGTCTGTCCTTGATTCGTTCCGAGACGGGAGCCTGCCGGACCTACTTGGGGACCACACACGGCTTTTGTTCGTCGGCATAAATCCCGGCTTGCGCGCCGTCGCGGTGCAGGCGCATTTCGGCGGCGGGAGCAACCGCTTCTATCCTGCTCTCTACCGGGCGGGCATCGTCGATCGGCGGATAGATGCTTCGGCGGGCTTCCGCCCCGAAGACCTCGCGCATCTGCGTGAGCGTGGCCTCGGCATCACGTCTCTGGTCGCGGGAGCGTCGGCGCGCGCGGACGAACTCACCGCAGAGCAGCTCGTCGCTGGAGCCGAAGCACTCTCAGAGCGCGTCGAACGCATCGCTCCGGCAGTGGTGGCGGTATTGGGAATCACCGCCTACCGGGTTGCCTTCGCCCGGCCCCAGGCAACGGTCGGACGTCAGCTGGACCATCTCGGCGGCATCCCCGTCTGGGTGGTCCCGAACCCGAGCGGCCTAAACAGACACGCGACCCTGGATGACCTGGCAAACGCGTACCGAGAAGTCGCAGTCGCATCCGGCATCGAACTTTTCACAACATCCGTATAACCGGCACGCGCCTGCTCACGTCTGATCGTGGATTCCTTGCGATGTCACAATCCGTCGACGATGCCGTCGACGACGGCGCGGAATCTCTCCGACGCCATGCCTGTCTTGACGAGCACACTGAGCCCGATCACGGAGGCAAGCAGTTGGCTAGCGGCAGTGCCGGCATCCCGATCCGCACCGAGCTCTCCGGACTCTTGTCCTTGCGCGATTGCTTGCCGAAACACGGCTTCGATCTGCGTGAAGAGCTCGTCCGCGATGCGATTCACGTCGACGTCCGCGGGGCCGAGCTCCGCTGCAGCATTGACCATGACACACCCCCGCTGATGCTCGCCCACGCCGGCAAGGACAGTCATGGCCCCTTTGAGACGGGGCCGGACCGGCCCGGGCGTTGAGAACAGCTCGGCCAGGTACTCGAGTCGTTTCAGGCTATAGCGCCGGAGGGCACGCAGGAACAGTGCGTGCTTGCTCTCAAACGTGTTGTAGAGACTGCCTTTGCCAATGCCCAGTTCACTGGCCAGTTCCTGCGGCGTCGTTCCGGCGTACCCCTGACGCCAGAACAGATCCATCGCCCTATCGACCGCCTCAGCGGCCTCGAACTGCATCGGTCTACCCATGGAAAAAGAGTAACCCGCATGATATTGTACTTCAAGGTCAAAAACCAATTTTGCGGCCACATCTGGATCCAGCTGTCCTTTCAGGAAGGCACTCCTTGTCCATTCAAAAGTCCCTGGCACACGCCACCCCGGCAACAGGCCTGCACACGCGCGTCCCGCTGAACACGCTCGCCATCCCACTGGGCCTGGCCGGCCTCGCCCAGGTCTGGTCCGTGGCGGCTTCCGCGCTCGGGCTCCCGTTCGAGCTCGGGCAAGCGTTCTGGCTAGTTGCCGGGATCTCCTGGATCTGGACCCTCGCAGTACACACGCATCGCGGCAAGCGCACCGACCAACCGCTCTCTCATCAGCTCACGCACTTCGCCCAGGGTCCGCTGGCGGCAATCCTTCCCATCGCCGCGATGCTACTCGGAGCGAACCTTCACCACACGATTCCGCTGGCCGGAACTGTACTGACGTTGATCTCCATGACCGCCGCAGCCGCGTTCGCCGCATGGATTCTGGGCTTCTGGATGCGTGGGCAGTTGCCGCTTGAATCCGTTCATGGCGGCTACTTCCTGCCCATCAGCGCAGCCGGTTTAGTCGGTGCACTCGCCGCGGCACAGGCGGGGCTTGACTGGCTCGCCATAGGGAGCTTCGCCGTTGGCATCGTCTTTTGGCTGGTGATCTCCGTGTTCTTCTTCCTCCGCCTCGCGCGCCGTCCAACGATGCCGGCACCACTGCTCCCGACACTTGCGATCATGATGGCTCCCCCGGCCGTTGCGTCAGCGGCGTGGCTCACGATCTCAGGCGGTCGGCCCGATCTTGTGTTCGAGGGGTTGACGGCGATCACGGTTCTGATGGTGCTGATCCAGGCGACGCTCTTGCCGCGCTACGGCGCGCTGCCGTTCTCGCTGGGGTTCTGGTCATTCACCTTCCCCGTGGCGAGTGTCGCTGCACTCGCCATTACCTGGTTGCACCTCCTCCAACCGCCTGCCTGGCAGGCCATCACCGTTGGATTGCTCGCCGCCGTTACGCTCCTCGTCGTATCGATCGCGACGAAATCGATCCTCCTGCTCAACGCCACGACCCGCGCGGCACGGCAACAGCGTCGACGCCATCACTGAGAGTCGTTCCGATCTTCATCGTTTTTCGATTGGACGGGCTCCATCGACCTGTTAATGTCAGACCCCTCTGCGATGCTGTGGTTATGGCCGGGAACCGGGGAACACAGCTGATCGGACCAGACGCGCCATCCGGCGGCACGGTCCCGGAGGCTATCCCCGGTGTCGCTGGGCCGGGCTTGCGGGTGCAGGATCTGATCGACGCCGTGCGATCGCTCCGGCCAGGCCCCGACAGCACCGAACTGATAAACCAGTTGCGTGCCCTGGAGGATTTGAAGTCCGCGGCCGCTGCTGCGCAGGCCCGGATCGCCGTCGCGTTCGATGCCGCCCAGCGCAGCGCCGACGCGGCGGCAGGTGTGCCGGCCGAGGAACACGGCCGCGGGGTCGGAGCTCAAATTGCGTTGGCCCGGCGGGAATCCCCGGCCCGCGGATCACGGCTGTTCGGCTTGGCGAAGGCGCTGGTGACCGAAATGCCGCACACCCTCGCCGCCCTGGACACCGGCCAGTTCACCGAATGGCGGGCGACCCTGCTGGTGAAGGAAACAGCCTGCCTGTCCGCCGAGGACCGCTGCGCGGTGGACGAGGAACTGGCCGCCGACACCGGAACCTTCGACGGGGTGGGGGACAAGGCCATCATCGCGGCGGCCCGGGCCGCGGCTTACCGGCGGGACCCCCGTTCCGTGACCCAGCGCGCCAGCCACGCCGCCACCGAACGCCACGTGAGCCTGCGGCCCGCGCCTGACACCATGACCTACCTGACCGCACTGCTTCCCGTCGCCCAGGGCGTGGCCGTGCACGCGGCCCTGACCCGGCACGCCGACACCCTCCGCAATACAGGGGACACCCGCACCCGGGGCCAGATCATGGCCGATGCCCTCGTCGAACGCACCACCGGCACCCCGGGCGGTATTTGCGGGGTTGAAGTCCAGCTCGTCATGACCGACCGCACCCTCTTCCAGGGCGACAGCGAACCGGCCAGGCTCCCCGGCTACGGCATCGTCCCCGCCGGCTGGGCGAGGGAACTCCTCACCGGGAACCACGGCCAGGCCGGTCCCGGCCAACCCGCGGACCGGACCTTCAAGGTCTGGCTGCGGCGCCTCTACACAGCCCCCGGAACCGGGGACCTTGTCGCCGTCGATTCGCGGGCGCGGCTTTTCCCGGCGGGCATGCGGCGCTTCATCCAGGCCCGCGACGAGACCTGCCGGACCCCCTACTGCGACGCACCGATCAGGCACTTAGACCACATCATCCCCTGGCACGACGGAGGACCCACCAGCCTGGCCAACGGCGCGGGCCTGTGCGAAGCCTGCAACCACACCAAGGAACTCCCCGGCTGGACAGCACAAACCAGTCCCGGGACACGGCATGTCCTGGAAATCCGCACCCCCACCGGACACCACCACCGGTCAACAGCCCCGCCCCTGCCAGGCAGCAATCCACTAGGAACCGACCCGCCCGATATCGCGGGACCGTATTCCAGGCGCCACCGACGCGCGCTCCGACATCAAGCCAAAGCGCTCAAATACGCCCGCGTCACTGAACTAGAAGCCGCCTAAGGTCCCTAGGAGATTACTGAATTAGTCACGGGCCGGGCCCGTCGACTGGACTCATGTGGGTGTTGGTTAAGCCAAGCATCGGGGACGCCTCTGCCCGGATTCCGTGATGGAGGACCTCTTTCGTCCTGAAGAGAAAGCGCCGGCGGGCGGTGGATTCGACTGACCTGGACGATGCGATCGCGAGGCAAGACTCGATTACGCAGCTGATCGCCGGGACCCGCCGCTTCGGCCCTGATGTCCGTGGCGGCTTGGTGGCGTTCCGCCCGCGTCACCGAACTACGGGCCGCCAGGTCAGCTCAGCCGAACACGCCCCAAGTTACGGCTTCACCGGGTTGCCCGGAAGGATCTCGGAAGGAACGGGCTGGGGCAACGGGAGCGTGGGGGTTGGGACCTCCGGCGTCGGGATCGTGATCTGTCCCGGGCGGCCCTTGGCGATATCGTGCAATCCATTGCGCGGATCCGACTCGGACCCCGGCGCAGTAGTGCCGGGAGTGGCGTGCGGCGATGGATGCGTGTTGTTGTTTTGGGCGTCGAGGCTTGAGGACTCCGGAGAAGGCGACGCGGGAATGCTTGTTCCCCGGGTGGGCATCGGAACCGGCTCCGGGCGGGTTCCCTGCTGTTGCGGTCCTGTGCCGCCCGAGCCGGGGGTGAGCTGGGAAACAACCGATCCCACTACGGCGCCCAAGTGTTCGATCGTTCCCGGGATGCCGCCGTCGGACGCAGCCGCGGCGGTAGCTCCGGCGGCAAGGGAAGCCGCAACGGCAAGAGCCGCAATGCCGGCACGGCGCTTACGACGACGGCGCGCGGCCAGTTCGTCGATCGGCGCAACCGCGGTGCGGGCTAGCGGGGTTGTGGCCGCGACAGGTGCAGCCGCAACGCTCGCAGGTGCCATCAAAGCCTGCACAGCCGCCGATGGCTGCGGCCGGGTGCTCGCAAGGGCTTGCAGTTCCAGCAGCTCTGTCCGGATCTCGTACGCTTCGTCGAGTCCGGCTTCAGCAAGCAGGCGGTCAACGCCTTGCTCGCCGAAGGATGCGGATTTTTCGCTCATGATGTGCCATTCCTTAGTAGTGCACGTTCTCTCAGTGCACTCAATGCCCTGCGCTGCAACTGCTTCACGGCTCCTTGGGACTTGCCCATGATGTCCGCTGTTTCTTCCAACGACAGGTCCGCCACGACCCGTAGCGCCAGGACCTCCCGGTAATCGGGGCTGAGGTCGGCCAGTAGCTCGGTTACGCCCAAGCCTTCGCCATGTCCGAATGCCTGGTCCTCGGCCGAGGGCGCGCTCCGCGAATCCAAATCAGATTCATAGGGCGCGGAATCAGGGGTGCGTTCCCGCTTGCGATAGTGATCCACCATTCGCGCGTGCGCTATGGAGAAGAGCAGGGTTTTGGCCCCTTGGAGACCTCCTCGGAGGGAATCCAGTTTGGGATAGAGAGCCAGGAACACGTCCTGGGTAACTGCTTCCGGATCATCTACGCCGCGGGCGCGCAGGTATCCAAACACCGGTCCGGAAAACTCGTTGTAGGCAGCCGTGAAGAGCAGTGCGGGATCTTCCTCGTCCGCCTGCAAATATTCGTCAGCCAAAGGGTCAAGCACCCGCGACCCCTCCATCCCACGCAGCGCGGTCATCGTCCCTGGCCTGGGAAATGACCACCGCCGCAGTCTGTTGCGTCGCGGGGCTCCTTGTCATTTAGCCAAGGAGCCCCGCCGTTCAAGCGTAGCCGCAGTGTTACGGGCTGACAGAATCGGACGGAACGTGCACAGGTGCGGTCGGCACGTGGGACGGCACGGCCGGGACTGCCGGTACAGCGGGGACGGCCGGAGCGGACGGCACTGCGGGAACAGCCGGTACGGCAGGCAATGCGGCGTTTCCATCGGCGTCGGCGCTGGCGGAAGCAGATCCGTCAGCCTTCAAGCCGGCAGCCTTGCCTTCGCTCACGACGGTGGCGCAGTGTGCGCTGACGTTGGCTTCGCCGCCAGCGGCAACTACCAGTGACGAGTAGCCGGGCACCTTGGTGTCAGCCTTCAGGCCGCCGTTGAGGAGGGCGGTGCAGAGGCCGAACGCCTCAGGTGAGGTGGCCTTGGCCGAAGCGGCCGCGGCCTTGGACTTTGCGTCGTCGACGGCGTCCGTGGCCTTGGACTTAGCGTCGGCAGCGGCGTCAGTCGCCTTCGACGTTGCGGCCTGGGACGCGTCGGCCGCCTTGGACTCTGCGGACTCGGCTGCTTTGGACGCGGCCGGAGCCGGGGCTCCAAGCAACTCGTGGGCGCTCTTCTGCAAATCGTTGGGAAGCGCTCCGTTGAAGGCTGCGACGCCGGTTCCGCCAACCGCTACAGCTCCGGCGGCAAGGACGCCGGCGGCGATTTTGCTGGTGGCAAGGACAGTGAACAAGGACATGAAACCCTCCGACAAACGTTTTGGGACTGCTCCGGCAGCGGCTTTGTCGCTACCGGATGATGAGTGCGGACGTTGCCCACACTCCCCCTACATCGCTGACGGTCCCGGCGAAGTTACGCCCGATCCAAAAAAACTTTCAGCGAACTGGCAGTAGGTGACCCTTCCCAAGCGTTTTGGGGTCATTTGATGCCAGTTCGCTCCGGTCAGGCGAGCGTCCTGGCTTGCTCAATCAGCTTGAGCACCTCAACTGGGCCGGCCGGATCCACGGGGAGCGGCAAAGCGGAGGCGGCACCGCCGTCGGCGATCTTCTCCGCAAGGATCCGGTAGAACTCCTGGTAGGCGCCACGCTCGGTGGGTACCGTGGTCCGCACGCCGTCGATTTCCAGGGTGCCGTAGTGGTGCGGATCGTCGACGCCGTAGGCGCCATCCGTGGGCCGACCGCCCGCCACGATGAATGGTTCCTGAGGGTCGATTCCGAACTTCACGAATCCACCCTTGCTCCCCAGGATGCGGAAGCGTGGCGCGTGAAGCTGGCTGTTGACGTTCATGGCGACGTGGCTGAGCACTCCCGAAGCGTGCCTTAGGGCCAGGAAGACGTCGTCGTCAGCTTTTTCCTGGGGCCGTCGCGCCAGGATTTCGGCATGGCTGACTTCGGCGGGACCGAACATCTGGATCGCCAGGTCCAGCAGGTGGGTTCCCAGGTCGAAGAGCAGCCCGCCGCCGTCGTCGGCCGTGGCACCAGCCTTCCACGCTTTGCTTATTTCTGGCGCCCACCGCTCCATTGACGCTTCGCAGCGCATGACCTCGCCCAACGTCCCGGCGTCGAGCAGCTTCTTCACCGTGAGGGCGTCGCCGTCCCAGCGGCGGTTTTGATAGACGGTAAGCACGCGGCCCAGCCTCGCGGCCAGACCGATCAGCTCCTGTCCCTGCGCGCTGGTCACCGCGAACGGCTTGTCCACGACGACGTCGAGCCCGGCTTCCAGCGCGGCCTTCGCGAGCGGGTGATGGGTCGCTGGCGGCGTGCCGAGCACTACGAGGTCCAGCTCACCGGCTAGCGCCAGGACGTCATCCGGACTGTCCACGATCCTCGTGCCGGGATACCGTTCTTCGGCTTTGGCCTTACGGCCCGGGTCCGAAGTAACGATGACGTCGAGGGAATACGCCCGATTGGCTGCGATGAACGGCGCGTGGAAGACGCTGCCGGAAAGGCCATAGCCGACGACGGCGGTGCGGATCGGTGTGTGGGTCATGCCGCTACGCTACCGGGCGAAGGTGGCCCGGCGAAGGTTATGTCAGCAGTCTTTCAGCAGGCGCGTAACGAGCTCTCGCCACGACGCAGCCAGGCGCTCCGGGGCGACTCCATGGGCGCGGAGGGAATGGAGCATGCGCTCGGGATCCAGCGTGGCGCCGAGGGAAAGAGCTAGCAGCCATGGATCGCGGTCCAGGCCCGCTTCCCGCAGCAGCATCTCGATGTGCCGGTGCCACAACACGACCGGCGGGGCGTCGTGCCGGTTTTGCGGGGAATGCTCCGCCGCGGCACGGGCCAGCTCGCCGTATTCTTCGACATATTTGATGCGCGCTTCGCCGAAGGCAATGAGCCGTTCAAGTGGGGGCGCTCCGGGGCCTAGCGGCGGCGGACCGAAGATGAACTCGCGCTGGAATTCCGCTTCGGCGTCGCTCAGGAGGGTCATCATGAGTCCTGCCCGACTGCCGAAACGGCGAAATACGGTTCCCTTCCCGACGTCTGCCCTGCACGCGAGCATGTCCATCGTGACGGCGTCCACTCCGTGTTCAGCCACGAGATCCCTGGCAGCCTGAAGGAGCCGTTCGCGGTTACGCGCGGCGTCGCTGCGCTCCGGCTGCGTCCCGAAAGGCGAACCGGGCCGGATGGGGATGAGGCTCACAAAAACATTCTAGCCTCGGGAATAATAAGCGGACCGCAGTCCGTTTAGAATCTACGAAGGCAGCAAAAGCCTCCAAAACCGAGCGCCTGCGGCACCGTCCGCGGCCAGACCCAAGGAGTTCCCATGTCCAAGAACACCGTTCTCGCCCTTGTTGGCAGCCTCCGCGCCGATTCCCACAACCGCAAGCTCGCCGAAGCCATCCAGCTCAACGCCCCGGAAAACGTCGAAGTACAGATCCACGGCTCCCTCGGCAACATCCCGTTCTACAACGAAGACATCGACGTCGAAGGCCAGGTTCCGGCCGAAGCCGCAGCTCTCCGCGCTGCCGCCGCCGAAGCGGACGCAATCCTGCTCGTCACGCCGGAACACAACGGCACCATGCCGGCGTCGCTCAAGAACGCCATCGACTGGCTGTCCCGCCCGTTCGGCGCCGGTGCCCTGGCAGGCAAGCCCACCGCCGTCGTCGGTACCGCTTTTGGCCAGTTCGGTGGCGTCTGGGCGCAGGACGAGGCCCGCAAGGCAGCCGGCATCGCCGGCGCCAAGGTCCTCGAGGACGTCAAGCTTGCCGTCCCGGGTTCCATGATCCGCTTCGCTGAACTGCACCCGAAGGACGACGCCGAAGTTGTTGAGCAGATCAAGGGCATCTTCGAGCCGCTGACTGCCGTCCAGGAAGAAGTCGCAGCCTAGTTCCCAGTTGGCCCCGAGAGTGCCCCTGTCCCGCCGTTGAGGCGTGGGCGGGGGCACTCTTTGTCGATACGATGGCGGCATGGCCGACTACAACCGCCATCCCGACGTCGACGCCTACCTTGAGGCCCTGCCGGACTGGCAACGCGCCATCGGCGGGCAACTACGCGACCTCATCCACGAAGCCGAGCCCGAAGTCGTCGAAACGATCAAGCGCCGCACCCGGCCCTACTTCGTCCTCGACGGCAACGTCTGCGCTCTGCTCGCAGCCAAGGACCACGTCAACCTGTTCCTTTACGACGGCGCGATTGTCCCCGACCCGGACAACATCATCACCTCGGGGCACGACAACAAAACCGCCCGCATGATCACTTTCCATCAGCACGACGTGATCCCGAGTGAACCGCTTATCACCATGCTGCGGCAGATCGCGGCAAACAACCGTGCAGGCGGTTGGCGGAAGATCAAGGGAACGGACTAGCCGGAACGCCCTTCGAAACAGAAGGAATGCGTCACCGCACCGCTACCATTCCGTGACTGAGCTGAGGCCGAACCGTCATGGACGGAGCGGCCCACACCAGGACGGCCAGCCGTAACGTTGAGTTACAGGCACCAAAGGTGATCAGGGCAGGAGCGGGGGCTGTCATGCGGCTCGGGCGCGGCGTGGAATGCACGACGACGGCGATCGCCGTGCTGTGCCTATCCCTCGCGCTCTGCCTGGCCGGCTGCGCTTCCCCCGCCGGCGGCGATCCGGGCGGATCACCCTCCGCGCAACCAGCCTCAGCTGGCTCCGTCCGAGTGACGCAGGAGCCGGTAGCCGGGCCGGTTCCCATGCCTCTCCCCGCGCCTCCCCCGTATATCAACCCGCCGCCCACGGCATCGCTGCCAACCACTGCGAGCCCGCACGCACCCGTAGCCGGGCCAGCTCCCGCACCCCACCCAACCGTCGCGAGCCCGCAGGCACCCCTTCCTCTCCCAACCGCCGGCGAATTGACTGGGACTGCCGTGTATTTCGTGGCAATCGGCGACGGCGGCAGCCGCGGTGTGCGGTTCGGTTGTGACGACAGCCTCGTGCCTGTCTACATCACCGCACCTCCGGGCAGCGACCCGCTGGCCGCGGCGATGGCGCAGCTGCTGGCGTCCGACGGGACCGCATCCCGGGCAGGCTTGTACAACGCACTCTCGGGCTCCGCGCTGCGTTACGTTTCGGGCTACCTCGACGGCACCATTGCTGTCGTGAACCTGAGCGGTTCACTTCGCCCTGGAGGCGTGTGCGACAACCCTCGGATCGAAACCCAGTTGGCGCAAACCGCGGTGGCGGCTACGGGAGCATCCCAGGCAGCGATCTACATCGACGGAAAAACCCTGGCGGACGTACTCAGTTTGCGCTCAGCTGGCCAGTCACTCGAATAGCGCGTCCATGTCTGCGTAGCTCCGGCTTCCGGCCAGGCCCGACCAGTTTCCATCGCCAAGAACTTCCATTGCCAGCCTCGAGACCTTCGCGTAGGCGGCCCTGGCAGTGCTGCCCCCGATGCTGATTCGCCGCACTCCGACTTCGTGTAATTCTCCCGGCGACGGCGAACCCAAGCCGGCCAGCGCATTGAGCGGTACGCTGATCCGCCGGGAAAGTTCGTGCAGGACATGGAGATCGGCCAACCCGGGTACGAATATTCCGTCCGCCCCGGCCCGCTGATAGGCGTCCGCGCGGCGCAGCGTTTCCTCATATGCCGTATCCGGAAACTTTCCAGACCAGTAAGTGTCGGTACGGGCATTGATGAACAGCCTGACGCCCGCGTCCTCGGCAGTCTGCCTGATCAGCGCTATGCGCTTGGATTGTTCGGCGATGTCGCTCAACGGCTGGTCCGCCGAGTCCTCAATATTGATCCCGACTGCGCCCGCGTCCAGCACCGCTCGAACCGTGGCCTGGAGTTCTTCGTCAGAACGCCCGTAGCCAGTCTCGATATCCGCGGTCACGGGCAAGCGGGTGGCCTTTGCTATCCGTGCCAGCGCTTCCATCGCGAGGTGCCGCGGAAGGTGGTCCCCGTCCTGGTACCCCAGGCTCCAGGAGACAGCCGAGCTGGAGGTGGCCACCGCCGTCGCGCCCGCTTCCTCGACCATGCGCGCAGATGCCGCATCCCACGCATTAACCAGCACCAACGGCGCATGCGGCAAGGCATGGAGCTCGTGGAAGCGGAGAGCTTTGGATTCGAGTTCGGGATGCGTCGTCATGGCTCTATTCCAGCCTTCCTGTGTCCGGACGTAAAGCGCTTCGCACCGTGAATCCAAAAAATGGGATGAAACATCCGTTGCTCAATTGGCAACTCTGGGGAGTATCCTTTCACTGTGACCCACGAAACATTGGATGCCGGGCCCGAGTTGCCCGCGGAAGCAATCGACGCAATAGAGCGAGCAGCAACTGCCGCCCACCGCCACGAGGAACTTTTCTCGGAGCGCGCCGCCAACATCAAGCAGTCCGCTGTGCGTGACGTCTTCGACATCTCAATGCGGCCGGGACTCGTGTCCCTCGCGGGCGGAAACCCCTACCTGCAGTCCCTGCCCCTAGAGAAGCTCGGCCAAACCGCTGCCCGCATCATCGCGGAAGAAGGCATGACGGCGCTGCAGTACGGCGGCGGCCAAGGCACCGAGGAACTGCGTACCCAGATCTGCGAGATCATGGCCGCGGAGGGCATCTTGGACGCCCGCCCGGAGAACGTGGTGATCACCGCCGGTTCCCAGTCGGCGCAGGACGTGGCCACGAAGGTCTTCTGCAATCCTGGCGACGTCGTCCTCGTGGAAAACCCCACCTACGTGGGCGCACTGAACACCTTCGAGGCATACCAGGTCCAGGTTGAGACCGTGGACATGGACGACGACGGACTGGTCCCGGAGCTCCTCGAAGCCAAGATCGCCGCGCTTCAGGCCGAGGGCAAGACCATCAAGTTCCTCTACACGATCCCCAACTTCAACAACCCCTCCGGCATCACGCTTGCGCCGGCGAGGCGGCAGCGCATCGTCGATATATGCCGCAATGCGAATATCCTGGTGTTGGAGGACAACCCTTACGGTCTCTTGCGCTTCGACGGCAAGCCGTTGGAACCAATGCGGGCCGCGAATGAGCACGACGTCATCTACATGGGTTCGTTCTCCAAGATCTTTGCCCCAGGACTGCGCATCGGGTGGGCCCTGGTACCCGAGCACTTGCAGCGGCGCTTCTACCTGGCTTCGGAAGCCGTGACCCTGTGCCCTCCCACCCTGAACCAGATGATCATCTCGGCATATCTTCGGGACTACGACTGGCGCGGGCAGATTGACACCTACCGGGCCCTGTACGAGGAACGCTGCAATGCCCTGCTGGTGGCGTTGGAAGAGCACATGCCTCCCGGCCTCAGCTGGACCAGGCCCGAAGGCGGCTTCTTCGTCTGGGTCACCTTGCCCGACGGTGTGGACACATATCCACTGCTCAAGAGGGCGATCGCGGCGGGGGTCGTGTTCATCCCCGGCGCGGCGTTCACGCACTCGGCCGAACCATCCAACAAACTAAGGTTGGCTTTCAGCGCAGTGCCACCGGAGTCCATCGCCGAAGGCGTCCGCCGATTGGCGCCGGTTTTGCAAGAAGCCATTGATGTCATCAGCAAAGGAGCAGATATATGAGCGGAATAGTCCTCGTCGGAGTCGACGGCAGCGTAACGGCAAGGCGGGCCGCCGATTCGGCAAAGAATTTGGCGACCGCATTGGGCGCGGAACTGCGCGTCATCACCGCTTTTGAAGGCGCCCACGTGGAGGTTGTCGAAAGCGGAGGCGACAAGTGGATTCTCTCCGATGCCGACGCCGCCGAGAAGGTAGCCAGCAAAGTGGCCGCTGAGCTCGCTTCCAATCAGTTGACCACCAGCTATGGAGCGGTCTTCGGCAAAGCCGGAGAGGCCCTGGTCAAGGAAGCCGAACGAGTGGGCGCCCAAGTGATCGTGGTCGGCAACCGCCGTATGCAGGGACTGGCCAGGGTTCTCGGCAGTGTTGCCAACACGGTGGCGCACAACGCGCCGTGCGACGTCTACATTGCCAAGACAGACGAGCCTTAGGGAACGCCCCGACCCCGGGACTTTGACGGGGATCACGTGTTGTGGTGGGCGGTCTCACCCCGATTTTGGCCGTGCGGCTAGGATGCCGCCGATAAAATTGAAGTGGCCCCCAAGGGCGCGAGCCGTCCATCACAACAACCCGTAGGGGATCTCTTTTGCTCACTCTCCAGCCGCGCCAACGCGTCGGCCACGACATTCTGCTCGCCCGCCACGGCAATCACATCAGCTCCATGCGCTTCGACCGGGCAAATGACCGCATCGTGGCACTTCTCGACGACGGCTCGGTAGACAGCGCTCCGAACATGATCTCCCCGTTGCTCCAGATGCCGGAGACGTTCCGCAGCATCCTTCGCTCCGACTGGAAATTGTTGCTTGTGGTTGCTTCCGCGATGCTCGCCGTCGGAGCCCTGGCCATGGTGCTGTCATTTGGAATGATCGGCAGCATGAGCGACCAGCAACTGCGCGACCTCGCGCTCAGCTATACGTCCTACTAGCCCAGCCAACCGCGCAGGACCCACCAAAGTCCCGCGATGACCATCCCGCCGAACAGCGAGCCGGCAATGACCTGGCCGCGGGTATGGTCCCGCAGGACGACGCGGGACCAACCGACGGCCGGAACCAGAAGCAGCAACGGCAACCACGCCGGCCCGAACATGAGGGCCACAATGACTACGGCCGCGGAAATTGCCGAGGCATGACCGCTGATTTTCCACACAAGGCTGACTGCGGCCAACACCGTGATGCCGCCAATCAGTGCAAGGATCATCGCTGAGACGCTCATCGGGGCATGGATGAGGTTGAGGACAACCAGCCCCAGTACCACGGACACGAGCGCAAGCATCAGCAAAGGCGCACGCTCCTTGCGATCACTGACGTGGTGGTCGCTGAGTTTGCCGAGCCTCACCATGAGCAGGACATAGGCCAGCGGCAGCACACACACAAAGAGCGCCGCTAGAACCCCGAACCATATCGTCCCCGGGAAACCCGGTTCCACCGCAGGGCTGATGAGCAGCAAGACGGACACGACGGCGGGCGGCTGGAAGACTTCCGTCAGGATCCGGGCAACACGGTGCCGGGCCGAGGAGGCCCGTCCAGCTGCTGGCTGGGCACTGCTCCCGCGGCCCCCGGTGCCGCGCTGCTCAGTCAAGCAACCTCAGTCAAGCAGGAGGGCCGGTTCTTCGAGAATGGATGCGACGTCGGCCATGAAGCGGGCCGAGAGGTCCCCGTCCACCACGCGGTGGTCGAACGAACCGCCAAGCGTCGTGATCCAGCGGGGGATGACCTCGCCGTCGAGCACCCAAGGCTTTTGCTTGATGGTGCCGAACGCGACGATTGCCACCTCGCCGGGGTTGATGATGGGCGTTCCGGTGTCGATGCCGAGGGCGCCGATGTTCGTAATGGTCAGCGAGCCGCCCTGCATCTGCGAAGGCTGGGTCTTGCCCGCACGTGCCGTACTCGCTAGCTCGTTGAGGGCAAGGGCAAGTTCCTTGAGCGAAAGGTCCTGGGCATCCTTGATGTTCGGGACCATGAGCCCTCGCGGCGTAGCTGCGGCAATACCGAGGTTCATGTAGTGCTTGACGTGGATCTCCGCGCCGCCCTTGCCATCGGCGTTCTCTACCCAGGTCGCGTTAACGCTCGGGTTGCGTGCGGCGGCCCAAATCACGGCCTTGGAGAGAATCAGTAGCGGCGATACCTTGATGCCCTCAAAGTCCCTGGAGGCCTTGAGCCGCTTGACGAATTCCATGGTGCGGCTGGCATCCACGTCAACGAAGATACTCACGTGGGGTGCCGTGAACGCCGATTCCACCATGGCCTTGGCAGTAGCCTTGCGGACGCCCTTGACGGGAATCCGTTCCACCCGCTGATCCTGCGGCTTCTTGGACGCACCCCAGAACGTGTCTGCTTGATCCACCTCGGCATCGCGCTGCGACTGGTAGCTGACCAAGTCCTCGCGGGTCACTTCGCCGCGGGCTCCCGTGGCAACGACGTCGGCCAGGTCAATCCCAAGTTCACGGGCGATCTTGCGCACGGGCGGCTTGGCCAGCACCCGGTTGACGAGGCCACTGACCGTTGCACCGATGCCGGTGAGACCCGGTGCCTGGTTTGCGGATGTCTGGCTTGCGGCTGCGGGCTGCTGTGCGGCAACGGGCGGGAGTGCCGGAGCAGCGGGTTCTGCCACTCGCTCAACGGCGGGCTCGACGGCGGCGGGTGCCGTGCTCGGCGCGGCGGCGGGCACCGAAGTAGCACCTTCCGGGCGCTTGCGCGGGCGGCGCTTGACGGCGTCGGCCTTCGGACCGGAGCCAACCAGCGGGCCGCCGGCGGGACCGCCGTCGGACGTTCCGGCGTCGACGGGCAACTTGCCGTACATCGAGGCTTCGAAGACCTGTTCGGCCGCAGGCGCGGCAGGTGGGGTGGGGGACGGTGCGGCAGCCGTCGGAGCCGCAGGCTGCGCGGCGAGCGGCGCAGCGGGTGCTGACGCGGGCGCGGTCTCACCCGGCGCATTGTCCGAAATGCCGATAATCGCGGTCCCTACTTCAACCGTGATGCCTTCGGCAACGAGCAATTCTGCCACGGTGCCGGCATACGGGGACGGCAATTCCACGAGGGACTTGGCGGTCTCGATCTCGCAGATGACATCGTTGATGGCCACGGTGTCGCCCGGCTTGACCTTCCAGGAGACGATTTCCGCCTCGGTCAGGCCTTCGCCGACATCCGGCAGGTTGAATCTCTTAACAGTCACTTAGGTCCTCGATCTCTGCTGGCCCGTCCGCGTGGCGGAGGGTGCAATCAGGGGCGGCTAGTAGGCCAGGGAACGGTCCAGGGCTTCGAGGATCTTGTCGATGTCCGGCAAGTAGTCCTCTTCGACCTTCGCCACGGGATATGGCATGTGGAAACCGCCCACGCGGATGACCGGAGCCTCCAAGTGCAGGAAAGCACGCTCACTGATCCGCGCGGCGATCTCTCCACCGATCCCCCCGAACGTCGGTGCTTCGTGCGCAACGATCAATCGGCCGGTCTTTTTGACGGAAGTAGTGACAGTGTCGAAGTCGATGGGGGAAATCGAACGCAGGTCGATCACCTCGATGCTGTGCCCGTCTTCTTCCGCCGCCGCTGCGGCGGCCAGCGCGACTGGGACCAGCGGCCCGTAAGCCACGATGGTGGCGTCCGAGCCTTCGCGCAGGACGTGCGCTTGGAACGGATCCGACGCCGGTCCTGGGTTCTCGGTGTCCACCTCGCCTTTGAGCCAGTAGCGGCGCTTGGGTTCGAAGAAGATGACCGGGTCCGTGCAGTCGACAGCCTGCTGGATCATCCAGTAGGCGTCGTGGGCATTGGACGGAGTGATGATGCGCAAGCCGGCCGTGTGGGCGAACAGCGCTTCGGGCGATTCCGAGTGATGTTCGATCGAGCCGATGCCGCCACCGTAAGGAATGCGGATGACCACGGGGACAGTCAACTTGCCGCCGCTGCGCGAGTGCATCTTGGCCAGTTGTGTGGTGATCTGGTTGAAGCCGGGGAACACAAAGCCGTCGAACTGGATTTCGCAGATGGGACGGTAGCCGCGCAAGGCCAGGCCTATGGCCGTGCCGACGATGCCGGACTCAGCCAGTGGGGTATCCACTACGCGGTCTGCGCCGAACTCCCGGATGAGTCCGTCGGTCACGCGATAGACGCCGCCCAGCGGGCCGATGTCTTCGCCCATAAGCAAGGACTTCGGGTTGTTGGTGAGCGAGGCACGCAGGCCTTCGTTGATGGCCTTGGCAATGGTCATAGTGGTCATCAGTTGCCTGTCCCCTCTTCCTCGTCGCCTTCGAATCCGGCGGAGTATTCCTCGAACCAAGCAAGTTCCTCGGCCACCAGCGGGTGCGGCTCGGCATAGACACCGGCGAATGACTCGCGGAAGTTGGGGCCCTGCAGACCTTGCGTGGTGCTGCGGACGTGGGCGGCGAGCTTGTCACCGTCAACCCTGACTTGCTCGAAGAAAGCTTCATCGGCCAAGCCCTCGCTGCGGAGGTACTTCTCCAGGCGATCCAAGGGATCCTTGCCCCGCCAGGCGGTTTCCTCGGCAGATTCGCGGTACTTGGTGGGGTCGTCCGCCGTCGTGTGGGCACCAACGCGATACGTATATGCCTCAATGAGCACGGGACCACGGCCTTCACGCGCGTGCTCAAGCGCCCACTCGGTGACCGCATGGACTGCGATGACGTCGTTGCCGTCCACCCTGATGCCCGGGAAGCCGTATCCCTTGGCTCGGTTGAACAGCGGAACCTTGGTCTGGACCTCGGTGGGGACGGAGATGGCCCAGTGGTTGTTCTGGCAGAAGAACACCACGGGAGCGTTATAGGACGCCGCGAAGACCATGGATTCGTGGACGTCGCCTTCGGAGCTGGCACCGTCGCCGAAGTAGGCCACAACAGCAGCCTTCGGATCGTTGGAACCATTGGCTTCCGCGAGCTTTTGGTCGCGCTGGATTCCCATGGCGTACCCAACGGAATGCAGCGTCTGGGCCGCAAGCACGAGGGTATAGAGATGGAAGTTGTTCTCGGTGGGATCCCAGCCACCATTCGAAATTCCGCGGAACAGCTTCAGGAGTTCCGCCAGATCCACATCGCGGGTCAGCGCAACGCCGTGTTCCCGGTATGTGGGGAAGATGTAGTCCTGACGTTGGGTAGCGCGCCCGGAACCGATCTGGGCGGCCTCCTGGCCGGTCAGGGGAACCCACAGTGCCAGCTCTCCTTGGCGCTGAAGGGCCGTGGCCTCCTGGTCGAAGCGGCGGACCTTGGCCATGTCGGCATAGAAGCCGCGGAGCTGCTCAGGCTCAAGGCGCTTGGCGTAGTCCGAGAAGACGGGATCTGTCCCTAGCTTGCCGTCCGGCCCCAGCAGCTGGATCATGTCGGCCGCGGGATCGCTCGAAGCGCCTCCCGCAGGAGACTGCTGATCCAGTCCCGTTCCGTTGATCCCGGGGGTGGGCAATTGAGTTGCGCCCATTCCGTCTCCTTGCCTGCCGCAGCCCGATGCTGAGCAATATTCGCTGATATATGCCGATTCCGGAATGCATTCCGGAATCGGCATATCTTGGCTTTCGTCCCTTACTTTATCCGCAGTAAGGGACGCAGGGGCATTTGTTAACCGCTAGGAAGCCTGCGGCGCTTTTGTATAGGACGCACAGAGTTCGAGGAATCGAGTATTGGCCTCGACCTCTCCAATGCTGACCCGGACGCCTTCGTTGCCGAAGGCCCGCACGGACAACGCACGCTCGCCTGCAAGTCCGGCAAATTCGGCGCTATGCTCACCAAGATTCAGCCAGACGAAGTTGCCTTGGGCCTCGGGCAAGAACCATCCGAGCTCCCGGAGTCCTGCGGTAACCCGGTCCCGCTCATCGACCAGGCTTTGTACCCTTTCAACAACCTGGTCGAAATTCTCCAAGGAGGTAATGGCGGCACGTTCGGCAATCTGCGAGACGGCAAAAGGCGTGGCAGCGACGCGCAAATGCTGAGTGAGATCCGGACCGGAAACGCTGTATCCAACACGCAGCCCCGCTAGCCCGTGAGCCTTGGAGAAGGTACGGAGGACCACGACGTTAGGGTACTTGCGGTACAGCTTGATGCCGTCCACGGCGTTCTCGTCCCTGACGAACTCCTGGTAGGCCTCATCGATAACAACAACGACGCCCGCCGGCACTGACTGGATGAACCGTTCGGTTTCCTCGGCGGTGATGATGGGACCCGTGGGGTTGTTCGGCGTGCAGAGCAAAATCACCTTGGTGCGGACGGTGACAGCGGCCGCCATGGCCTCGAGATCGTGGCGTCCATCGGAAAGCAACGGGATCTGGACACTCTCGGCACCGGCCAGTCCTACGGAGATGGGGTAGGCCTCAAAGGAGCGCCAGGCGTAGATAACCTCATCAGCCTTGCCGTCGTGGTTCTGCCCTGCAAACGTGGAAAGGATCTGGTTCAGGGCTCCGAGGCTTCCGGCTCCAGTGACGACGTCGTCAGCAGGGATTCCAAGGAAGTCAGCGAGCGCCGTGCGCAGCTTGGTGGACAAGGGGTCGGGATACCGGTTGATGTCCGACTGATCAGCGATTGCCTCGAGCACAGCGGGAATCGGGGGCAGCGGGTTTTCATTGGACGACAGTTTGTAGCTGGTCAGGCCCTCTATTGCTGCGGGAGGCTTGCCTGCAGCATATTTGGGGAGCCTGTCCACAACCGGGCGGGGACGCACGCCCTCCGGTGCGTTGTCAGAAGAATTCATGGCACCAGCCTACTTGCAGGGCTTCGGCCCTCGCTGGCAAGCCCTCCGGCCAGCGTGGGCGAAAACCGGCGCATGTGAAAACCGGCGCATGTGAAAGCATGGGCGTATGGGTTCATTCATCGTGCGTGTCCTGATCAACGGGCTGGCCCTCTGGGTTGCCAGCTGGATTCTGCCCGGAATGGATATTTCCACTTCGGCAACCACCAACGCAGTAAGCAACGCGGGGGTCACTCAAGGCAGTGACACCTTGGGCGTGGTTCTTGCCTATCTCTTCATAGGGCTCATTTTTGGCATCGTCAATGCCTTTGTGCGGCCTTTGGTCAAGCTGCTCTCCCTTCCGATCACGATCCTCACCCTCGGCCTGTTCACGATTGTCATCAACGCGGCTATGTTGTCCCTGACGGCCTGGCTTAGTAGCTACACACCTGTGCACCTCACCATCGACCGTTTCTTCTGGACCGCGGTTCTCGCTGCGATCATCATCAGCCTGATTTCCATGGTGGCCAGCTGGATTCCGGGCGGTGGCAGGCGGTAGCAGGCGATAAGAAGCCTTACGCCAGCATGTTCCTCGGCTTTCTTCATCGTCCTGCCCGCGGGGCCGGGGGTGTTTCGCGGGTCAGTTTGAACCGCGTCACTTTGGCCGCTCCGCCAACGCCCAGTATTCCGCCAAGAGCGGCTGTGGAAGCGGCCAGTGAAGGATCGGAACTGAGCTGCACGAGCTTTGCCCCTTCCTCGTAGCGTGAGAGCTTGTGCGCCGGTCCGATGCCTGGCTCTTCGCCGGGTGCCAGGCTCACCGGATTGGTCATGGTCACCGTGACCCTGTCCTTGGTATCCTGATTCGCTTTGCCGTCCGCCCCGGGAACCCAATCCTGTTCGTGCTCCAAATGCAAGCTCCCGATGCCGGCTTGCGGGGTCATCCCGCCGACGGGCGATCCAGCTGTCACCACAAACTTGAGGTCATAATCGGCGAGGAACGCTTTGTCCTGGCTCAAGTTCATGGCATGGATTCCGCCCTGGCTATGGCCGACTGCCACCACCGTTTCGCCGGCTGCGGCGCCTGCCTCAAGCAATGCCTGACGGATGGCCTTGCTGGTCTCCGTCGAGTTGTAGCCCAGCGCTTCGGCAATCCCGGCTTCGTCCAATGGATTGCTGCCTCCGGGCGGATTGCCCGGCTGGGTACCCGGAATCAACACCACCCAAGCCTTCTCTCCGTCCCTGTCCACCTGCACAACTTCTATCTCGCCCTCTGAAGTGGCACCGAGGTGATCCAGCTCCCTGAGCATTCCTGCCGCCGACAGGTCCATGCTCTTCGTGGCGGTCTCGCCCCGGCCGACCGCAATGGGACGCGGCCTGAGGAAAGACAATGCAGGGGCCGCCACGATGGCTCTCAGGACAACGCCGACATCAGTGGGCCCGACGATCGCCCCCGCAAGGTTTGCCGCTGCAGGGGGTAGCCCCATCATCAGTTCCAATATGCGGGTCAGATCCCGGACGGCTCCTTCTGTGACTCCCCTCAGGCCGAGGTCCAGGGGATTCGGGCCAGTCGCGAGGACAGGCATTCCCATGCCCATCCGCAACCTGATCGCCGCATGTGATTCCGCAAACTCGTATTCACGGTGGCTTGCCCTGACATCGTTGCCGATCCGCTGAAGCTGTTCGCGGACCCGTCCAACGTCCCGTCCGCTCTCACCGACAGCAATGATGGCGTTGCTTCCACTCGTGTAGGACGAGCCCTGGTACGGGAAGAGAGCCACCCTCACCGCTTCGGCTTCCACTTCAATGGCCCGCAGTTGGAGCACCAGTCCGTCCAGCGCGGCAGCGCCAGCAAGCAGCTCTTCGAATTGGAAACGGATTCCGCCGACTCCGCCGCGTATCCGCAATGTGCCATCCGGCTCGGGTGTTCGAGGGTGGGGACTTCCGCCCGCGCCGACAGGAGCGACCTCGGCCATCAGAAGCCAGGCGGGAGTTTCGCTGCCACATTTTGGGCATGGCGGAGAGTCACTGAGGCGGCCTCGCGCAAGGCATCACGCCCCCTTCGAAGGGCGGCGGCCTGCAAAGCCAGCGTGGTCCGGTAGGCACGGCCGGCCGGCGACTCCCATTCCTCGAGTTGCAACTGCGCCAGCTTGGCAAGGACGGCATCGGCTTGGTCGGCGCAGACGCTCATCCGCCATCCGAGCTTCTGGATCTCCACATCTCGTGTAATACATTGCGGCGAATCCAGATCCGTTCCTCCGGCCGCCATAAGAATGCCGCTCAAGACGTTGCCCTCCTCTGTGTCCATTGATGTTCTGGCACCGACGCTACGTTGTGCTCCGGGGGCGCGGAACCGCCGTGATCGGCTATGTGGATAACTGCCCGAAACACAGCCGGGGCGGGGAAACTGCGATGTTATGCACATAGAGAAGTCCGGCTTAATGGCGCGAGCCGAGTTCATGAAAGAATTGCCTCATGCCTGAAACCGTCGCCGCCGCTGTTACCCGTACGCCCTCTGGACGCCTGGCTCTCGCCGCGTCGCCGGAGCCGATCGCCTTGGGCCCGCTGGACGGCCGGTACCAGTCCGCCGTGGCTCCCTTGGTCGACTATTTGTCCGAGGCCGCTCTCAACCGCGACCGCGTGGCCGTCGAGGTCGAGTGGCTCATCCACCTGACCAGCAACAACGTGCTTCCGGGCGCCGGCCCCCTGACCGCGGAACAACAGGAGAAGCTGCGCGCCATCGTCACTGAGTTTGACGCCGCTTCGGTCACGGAACTCGCTGAAATCGAAGCCGTCACGGTCCACGACGTCAAGGCCGTTGAGTACTACATCGGCCGCCGCCTCCCCGCGATCGGTATCGAGAACCTGACCGCAATGGTGCACTTCGGCTGCACGTCGGAAGACATCAACAACCTCTCCTACGCCTTGGGCGTCAAGGGTGCCGTGGAAGATGTCTGGCTTCCTGCTGCCACCGCCTTGGTGAAGCAGATCGAAGAGATGGCCGAGGAGAACCGTGCCGTCCCGATGCTCTCCCGCACGCACGGCCAGCCGGCTACGCCCACCACTCTTGGCAAGGAACTGGCAGTCATCACGCACCGCCTGAGCCGCCAGCTGGACCGCGTTTCCAAGACCCAGTACCTCGGCAAGATCAACGGCGCTACCGGCACCTATGCAGCGCATGTCGCTTCCGTTCCCGGCGCCGATTGGCAGGCCGTAGCCCAGTCCTTCGTTGAGGGCCTGGGACTGACGTGGAACCCGCTGACCACCCAGATCGAAAGCCACGACTGGCAGGCCGAACTGTATGCCGACGTAGCCCGCTTCAACCGCATCCTGCACAACGTCTGCACGGACATCTGGAGCTACATCTCGATTGGCTACTTCCGCCAGATCCCGGTTGCCGGCGCCACCGGCTCCTCCACCATGCCGCACAAGGTCAACCCGATCCGCTTCGAAAACGCCGAGGCAAACCTCGAGATCTCCAACGGACTGTTGGACACCTTGGGGGCCACGCTGGTTACCTCCCGCTGGCAGCGAGACCTCACCGACTCTTCCTCGCAACGCAACATCGGCGTCGCGTTCGGGCACTCGCTCCTTGCGATCTCGAATGTTGCCAAGGGACTCAAGGCCCTGGACGTCGCCGAGGATGTGCTGGCAGCCGACCTCGACACCAACTGGGAAGTCCTGGGCGAGGCGATCCAGATGGTCATGCGCGCCGAGGCCATCGCCGGCGTTGAGGGCATGGAGAACCCGTACGAGCGACTCAAGGATCTCACCCGCGGGCAGCGCGTCGATGCCGTCCGCATGCAGGAGTTCGTCTCGAGCCTTGGCTTGTCCCCCGAAGCCGAGGCACGCCTCCTGGCACTTACTCCGGGCAAGTACACGGGTATCGCGGACCAGTTGGTGGACCACCTGAAGTAAAGGCCACATGGACCCGGCGTTTCCCGAATCGATGTAAGGAATTGTGTCAGCATGAGGCTCTTGCTTATCCGCCACGGGCAAACCCCGGGAAACGTCTTGGGGCAATTGGACACGGCGTTTCCCGGTCCGGGACTAACTGAACTCGGCGAACGTCAGGCCGCTGCGCTCTCGGAGTCTCTTGCCAACGAGGACATCACGGCAATCTATGCATCCACGCTGATCCGCACCCAGCTGACGGCGGCCCCGCTTGCAAAAGCCCTCGGGCTTGAGGCCACCGTATTGGACGGCCTGCAGGAGATTGAGGCCGGGGCCTTGGAGAAGCTCACCGACCACGAATCGCACCACCGGTACATGAGCACCGTTTTCGCTTGGACCGACGGTGAACTCGACATCCGCATGCCGGGAGCGGGCAACGGCCACGAGTTCTTCGCCCGCTACGACGCTGCCATTGCCAAAGTGGCAGCGGCAGGCGACGAAACCGCCGTCGTGGTCAGCCATGGTGCCGCGATCCGCTGCTGGGCCGGTCGCCGTGCCGTGGATGTCGGCCGCGAGTTCGCCGCCACCCACCAGTTGCAGAACACCGGAATCGTGGTCCTCGAAGGCGACCCGGAGATCGGCTGGCGGCTGCTGCACTGGGACCAAAGCCCCGTAGGCGGACTTGCCTTGGCCGACCGGACCGTCGAGGATCCCACCGGCGACGCCGTCGAATAACGGTTGCTCGGGGTCAATCCCAACGCCCCGTAATTCTCCGGACGCTTACGCAGAGGAAACACCGCGGTAACCCCCGCTTCCTAGGCTTGATAGGCATAACCCCCTCCGGCGAAAGAGGTTCCGATGCAGACCAATCCGCGGCTCAACATCAGGCAGGTCACCTGGGCAAATCCGGTGGGTGCAGACCTCCGCGCGGCGCAGCAAGCCGAACTGGACGCACGCTTCGGTAACTCAGACCACGAGCCCGGACCCGCGCCATCGGAATCTGATACTGCCGTTTTCGTCGTTGCCTACGAAAAGTGCTCCGGCCAGCCTCTGGGTTGCGGAGGGCTAAGGATTCTGGATGCTCAAACCGCCGAAATCAAACGGCTGTACGTCGTCCCGTACGCGAGGGGCTCAGGAGTTGCGAGTTCGATCCTTGCCGCGCTGGAGGCGCAGGCACATGCCCACGGTTTCAGCGTGATCACGGCCGAAGCGGGATCTGCCCAATCGGACGGCCGCAGCTTCTACGAAAGCGCTGGCTTCGCCCCAGTGCCCAACTTCGGTCCGTACATCGGCGTCAGCCACTCACAGTGCTACGCGAAGCCGATCGATTCGCACAGCGCCTCACACACGGCGATGGCCTAGGGACCGGCCAGCGCCAGCCCGGGCAACGCCCGCCCCCGCACCGTCAGCCCGGCCGGCTCGCACCATCAATCCAGGCTGCGTCCGCCCTGCCCCAGGTGTGCCCGATTCAAGGCTTCGATTTCTTCATCACTCAAGTCGTCGAAGCTCTTGGCCTCGTGCTTGTCGCTCCGGGAGAACCGGACGAACATCAGGATGATGAGGGGAAGATCCACGATCTCCGCGAGGAACCACATCAAGTCTCCCGCGAGTTGCTGGTCACGCAACGGTGAGGGAAACCAACCTGGCTGATTGCCCAAAATTGACGTGGCGCCGTCAAGAATTCCCGGACTGAGCCGCATCAGGACCCCAGGCACCGCGTCGGCGAGCAGCTCAATAAATACAAAGATGAACTCGACCACAATGAGCGATGAGGTGCGTCCTGCGCCGTCTTCCATGATCGGTACGGTCATGAGGAGTCCCATGACGGGCACCAGCAAAGTCAGGATCATGTCGGCGGCGGGGTTGGTCCGAAGCACGTAGAAGAACGGCGTCAGGAACACTGTGAACATGGCGAGCCCCAGAAGTGCCGCCACGAGCGTGTTGCTGAGCATGCGAACGAGCCGGTGCCCGAGGACCGCTTCGACCCTCGCCGCGCCGACGGGGCCAAGGGTCTGCCTTGCGAGTGTCAGCGGCTTGCCGAGGCCAATCAAGAGCGGGACCACAAACAGGTAGGACGTCACTTTGAGGGTGAATGCCCACCGCAGATCGTGGCTGTAGGTTCCCGGGAATCCGAAGCTCAGTGCCGCGAAACTACCCAGGCCAAGGGCGAAGAAGGCAAACGAGTTCCACAAGGGCCAGCGGATGTCCCGGCGCTTGGCAGCAATCAGCCCCTTTGAATACAGGGCGACTGCGGCGATAAGAATGACCAGGGCAGGCCAGTTCATGGACCAGGCGCCCAGCACGGCGTCCAACGGTGGCATGGTCAGAAGTCCAAGCCGGAAGGCCGGGCGCCCAGCCCAGCGCTACGGTGGGTTTTGTCGATCTTCATGGTGTTCCTCCAGCGCGTTCCCGGTGTGCCGCGTGGTGCGCGAATCGGCGTGTCGTGTTGTGCCCTGAACCGGGTGCACCGTATCCATGTTACGGAGTCGCGCCAAGCATGGCACGCCGCAGGAGACGCGGGCGTCCAGGCTCGGCTAATCTCGCATTATGGAAAAGGCTGACATCACGTTCCGGACCCGCAAGTGGATACGTCCGGAGGACCTCAACGCCAACGGCACGCTGTTCGGTGGAAGCCTGCTGAAATGGATCGACGAGGAAGCGGCAATCTACGCAATCCTCCAACTTGGAAACGGCCGCGCCGTCACCAAGTACATCTCCGAAATCAACTTCGTCAGCTCGGCCGTCCAGGGCGACCTGGTGGAGATGGGCCTGACGGCGGTCCGTTTCGGCCGGACGTCACTGACCATGCGTGCGGAGGTGCGCAACATGATCACCCGCGACAGCATCCTGACCATCGAGGAAATCGTGTTCGTCAACCTCGGGCACGACGGCCGGCCGGAACCGCACGGCTACACGGAAATCACGTATGACCGCGACCGCATCCCCACGCACCACCTGACGCAAGCCCTCCACGAGGACTGAGCGCCCGACGTCGGGCCCTTCCTAAGCGTCGGGCCCTTCCTAAGCGTCGGGCCCTTCCTAAGCGTCGGGCCCGCCCAAAGAGGCAGGCCCGACTAAAAGGCTTTTTCCCCGGAAACGGGTGCTGGCGGCCGCGAAATTCGCGGCCGCCAGCTTGTATTTCCAGCAACGGGAGTGATGTCACTGGAACTTTGGGGCGCCCAGGACGGGCGCGGCGCCTCAAGGGAGGCGGGGGTCAGCGCCTGTCGAAGGTGAGACCGCCGGGGACCTGGAACGTCGGCATGAGTTCCAGCATGCCCACATTGACGTGGCGCGGGGTTTCGATGGCGTAGTCGAGGGCGTTGACGATGTCGTCAGTGGTCAGCGACTCGTAGCCTTCGTAGTACGTCTTCCACGCTTCTTCCATGGCTTCAGGCGTGCCGCCCATGTTCCGGCCGAAGATCTCGGTTTCCACACGCCCCGGGCAGATCTCGGTCACGCGGATGCGCTTGCCGACCGTGTCGTTCCTGAGCTGGCGGGAGATCTGGTGCACGGCTGCCTTCGTGGCGTGGTACACCGTGTGCCCATAGAAGTTGTAGACCCCGGCGATCGAGCTGATGTTGATGATGTGGCCAAGGTCGCGCTCCACCATGCCCGGCAGGACCAGCCGCGTGAGCTGAAGCAGGCCGCGAAGGTTGACGTCGATGAGCTCGTCGATGTCCTGCTCGGACGAGTCCAAGAGGTTCCCGGGCCGGGAAACTCCGGCGCAGTTGACCAGGACGTCGACCTTCAGCTCGCTCACGACGGCGGTCAGGGCCGCCGTGTCGGTCAGGTCGACTACGTGCGGGATAGCACCCGTACGATCGGCCAGTTCGCTGAGGCGTTCCTCGTTGCGGGCCACGGCATGAACGGTCAGGCCCCTTTTGGCCAGGCGCTCCGTGATCGCGGCACCCATACCGGTTGACGCTCCGGTGACGAGGGCGGTGTTGTAGTCGGAAAAAGACATCGGTTCTCCAAAGAGTGGAAATGGAAGGCACGAACTGTGCCTGGAGGTCAGCGGCGCCTAAGCGTCGCGCAGGGGTTCGTGTGCCCGGTCCTTGACCGTGCTCACGGCTGCGAGCGTGCCGAGCGCCGTGACGACTGCGTAGAAGGCCGGCATGTAGATGTTGCCGGTGCTGCTGATGAGCCAGGTCATCAGCAACGGAGCAGTTCCGCCGAAGAGCGCGGAGGAGATGTTGTAGCCGAGGCCGTAGGCGGAATACCGAACACGGGTGGGGAACAACTCAACGATCAGGATGTGGATGACGGCCGTGTGGCCGGCGAAGACGATGGCCATGATGGAGGCACCGAGGATAGCCAGGCCCATGTTTCCTGTTGCGATGAGGGCGTAGGACGGGATGCCCAGGATGGTCATGGCGATGGCGGAGCCGGCGATGACCTTCTTGCGGCCGATGCGGTCGGACAGGGCGCCCATGAAAGGAATGGCGATGCAGATGACAACCAGGCTGCAGGCGGTGATGAACAAAGCCTCGCCGATGGTGAAGTTGAGCTGCTTGCCCTTGAGGAACGTGGGCATGTAGGAGAACAGGACGTAGTAGCCGGAGCCGTTCATGAGCGGGATGAAGAGGGCCAGAACCATGGCCCGGCGGTGCTCAGCGGACTGGAAGGCTTCCTTGAGCGGGTTCTTGGAGAGGCCGCCCTCTTCCTTGAGCTTCGTGAAGTTGGGCGTGTCCGCGATGGCCTTGCGGATGTACCAGCCAATGACGCCCATGGGAATGGCGACCAGGAAAGGAATGCGCCATGCGAAGGCGCCGAAGCCACCGCCGTCGATCGCGGACTGGGTGAGCCACGGAGACATGGAGAACGCTACAAGGGTGCCGGTGAGCAGTGCTGCGAACGAAGCGATCTGCGCGTAGGAGGTGATGATGCCGCGCTTGCCCTCGGGGGCGTGTTCAGCGAGGAAGGTCATGGCGCCGGCGGCTTCGCCACCAACAGAGAAGCCCTGCAGGAGCCGCAGGAGAACGAGCAGGATGGGAGCCGCGATGCCGATAGCCGCGTACGTGGGCAGGATTCCGATACCGGCGGTGGCCACGCTGATCAGCAGAATGACGAAGACCAGTAGTTTTTGCCTGCCGATCCGGTCGCCCAAATAGCCACAAACAACTGCGCCGAGGGGCCGGACGAAGAACGAGACTGCGTAGCCGGCGAAGACGAACAACAAGGCGTTGTCCGGGTTGCCGGGGGCGAGGAACACCAAGGCAAGTGTTCCGGCCATAAACGCGAAGATGCCGTTGTCATAAAGTTCCACGAAGATGCCAACGCAGCCTGCGGTGACAACCTTGCGCGTTTGACGGCCTGTGAGCCGTTCATGCTGCACTTGCGCAGCGTTGGTGTTAGCGGTCATGACATTTCCTTCTTGATGTTGAGCGTAGCAACGCCTATTGGTTTTGACGACAGGTTTTTAGCTGCATGCCGCAACCGGGAGGTCCTGCCACTGGGGTCGGCATCCAATGCCAAGTAGTCCGAAGACTGTGTTGACGGATTCGCGGAGGGTCTCAAGCTGCGCCCGCGAGCGCCGGTGGGCGGAAGTTGCCTCCGCCACTGTTGTTTTCCTGAAGTGGACCTTGTCGCCCGGGCGGGCTTGGGCAAGGACGTCCAGGCCATTACTGGTGACCACTGCGAGGACGGGATAGCCGGCGGTGACGCCGCGTCCCCGATGCAGTACCAGCAACTCTTCCCGGGAAGGAACCTCGACGGCGCCCACTGGGACCCCGCGTGATAGCACTTCACCATTTGAGGTTCTTTCCGGAAGTTCGCCGCCAAGCCTCAGGCCGATGTGGTTGCTCCGGCCACTCACGGCGTATTCCGACGTGAAGAGCAGCTCGGCGGAATCGCCAAACTCGGCGACATCCGGACCATCGGTCACATCGACCATCAGCTCCTGCCCCATGTTCGGCCGTTCAAGACCAAGCCGGAAGAGCGGAAGGTCGAAGTACGGTTGGCGAACCGGGCCCACGCTGCGGCGGGTCAGGAGCGTGGTTCCTTCCTTGAGCTGCAGGCCGAAGCCCACAACGGTGTCCGGAGCACAACTACCCAGCAGCGTCGGTGCCTCCACGGAGCCGTGGACGGCCAGGTAGGCACGGAGGCCCCGGTTGATTCCCCGGATGGCCACCGTCTCGCCCGCTCGGACCGAAACCGGTTCCCATTGGCTGCACGGACGCCCGCCGACGGTGAGCGTCAGCGGAGCCCCCGTGACTGCGATCAGGATGTCGGAGTGCGCCTTCATCCTGAAGTCGAGGGCCGTGATCTCCACCAGGGGATCGTTGTCCAGGTTGCCGGCCAGGATGTTGGCGGCCCGGGCCGAATACTGGTCCAAGGCGCCATTGACGGGCAATCCAAAGCGAGGTCCACGGAACCGGCCAAGGTCTGTGACCACGGCGTTGCCGGGTTGCTGGATGAGAATGTGCCCACTCATGGCCTTGGTTCCAGTTCCTTGCCGACGTATGAATCGAACTCTCCGGCCTCGATACGACGGAAACGGAGAATGTCTCCTGGCTTGTAGGGAACCAGTGGTTCACGGCGGATGTTCAGGACGGTCAACGGGGTTTGACCGATGACGCACCAACCACCCGGCGCGGACGCGGGAGCGATGACGGCTTGGCGTCCGGCAACTGCCACTGCCCCCGCCGGGACGCTGAGCCGCGGATCCTTGAGGCGCGGCACGGGCTTGGGGAACGCGGGACCGTCCATCATGGGCGAACCGGCAGGAGCACCCAGGCAGCGGACGGTGTAGGTCTTTTCGGTGTGGAAGCGGATGACTTCCTCGGTGGAGATGCCTTGGTACTCGGCTACCTTCTCCAGGTCGGGACCATAGTCGCCTCCGTACACCACCGGAACGTCAAATTCACGAGGTGTTGCTTCGGTGCCGGCGGACCGGCCCATTTCAAGGAGTCCCAGCTTTACGAACGCGCGCACTTGGCGGGCCGACACCAGGACGGGGTCGAATTCCACCAGCACGGAATCGTAGGTAGGTACTGCGCCGTGAAGGCCCTCGGCGCCACAGCTCTCCAGCCAGTCAGCAAGACGGTGGACCGTGAGCCAGTTGTCCTCGCTTGCTTCAGCAAGGGCGACGACGCGCAATGCGGAGTCTCCGGATTCGTAGATCTCGGTGGGAGCCGCGGTCAGAGAGGACATGTCAGGCCGCCTTCCTCTTGGCGTCCATGACTTCGGTCAACGGGGCGATACGGACGCCGGCCGAGATGAGCTCCGAACGAATGAGGCGGGCAAGTTCGACGGCTCCGGGGTTGTCTCCGTGAAGAAGGACGGTGTCCACGGAGATGTCGATGTCAGTGCCATTGGCGCAACGGATCTTGCCTTCGCACACCATACGGACGGTTCGCTCGACAATGGCCGAGGAATCGTGCAGTACGGCGCCGGGCTGGCTGCGCGGAACCAGCGTGCCGTCTTCCTGGTAAGCGCGATCAACGATGCCCACAATGGCCACATCCAGGCCGGCGGAACGTGCCGCCTTGGCCAACTCGCCCTCCTGCGCGACCACGATGAGTTCGTTGTCCACACGGGCGGCCGCTTCAGCTACGGCCTCAGCGTAGTCCGGACGGACAGCTACGAGATTTCCGAGCCGGCCATGCGGCGCAACGTGGGTCACTTTGGTTCCGTGGAAGGCGGCGAAGCCGTTAAGGGCCCCCAGCTGGTACAGGACATCCGCGCGCACCTCGTTGGCAGTCAGGCCCATGTCCCTGCGGCCGAAACCACGCAAGTCAGGGAAGCTCGGATGGGCTCCAATACCCACACCGCGGCGAACGCATTCAGCAACGGTGGCGTCCATGATGTCGGGATCGCCCGCGTGGAACCCGCAAGCGATATTGGCGCTTGAGACGATCTCCAGAAGATCGGTGTCGCTGCCTATGGTGTAGGCACCGAATCCCTCTCCAAGATCCGCTACAAGATCAATTGTCGGGTTCACGTGGTTCTCTTTCCGTGGTTCTGCATTGGGGTCCGGTAATTCCATTCGAATGGCTGGAATATCCGGTGAACTCAGTTGCCTTTTCGATTGAAAATGTTTAGCTAAACTTCTTCAATCAGAGGCGCTGCCGGTAATTCTTTGGTGATAGAAGTCTCGCACCCACGAACTTCGGGCACAAAGACCTATTCGCTATCACGGGATAGCTCCCGGTTATGACCTACGGCACACGTACTGCCGGCAGGACCGCACGCGGCCGATCGCCGTCGTCGTCCTTGTTGAAGGTCGACGACGCCGAGCGGCAGCGGGCGCGGTGGCCCTGCAGCAGCGACAGGAGGGCAGTGTGCCCGAAAGTCTCATGGGGTGCTCTTTACGTGACGATCGATTTGCGAGGCAGCGTGCCAAGTGCGTCTATATTTGGGTAACAGGACAATTGGTTGATGGGGAGTCAACGAACTGCCGGTAATGGTTGGGAAACGCCACCATGGGGATGTGGATCTCAAATTAGTCGCTGAGAGACAGGTCACACAAAGACGGATTGTGTGTCCCTACATAGAATTTCCTTATGGCATCCAGGCCCCAATGAGGGCTTGGAGGAAGGCAGACCCATGGACACGCGGAAGCTCTCATATTTTGTAAAGATCGTCGATTCGGGGAGCATCACGAAGGCCGCCGCAGCGCTCCACGTCGCCCAACCCGCACTTAGCCAGCAGGTGTCCGCGCTGGAAAGTGATCTTAAGCAACGCTTGCTGATCCGCAGCAAGCAAGGAGTCGAGCCGACTGCCGCGGGACACACCCTCTATCGCCACGCCCAGACCATCCTGCGGCTCGTGGAACAAGCACGGCAGGACGTAGCAACATCCGGGGCCGCGCCGTCGGGCAGGGTGTCCATCGCCATCGCACCGTACAGCATGGCCTCCAGCCTGACGCCGCAGATCATCCGCGAGGTTGGCCGGCGATACCCGGACATTGTGGTGCACCTGACGGAGATCTTCGGCGGCGTGCTGAGCGAGGCAATCAAGAACGGCCGCCTCGACATGGCCCTGATCTACGAGCCGGGAAAGATCCGCGGAGTGCAGTTCACCACCATGATTGTGGAAGACCTGCACCTGGTGACCCACGAAGACGTCGATGTGGCCCAGGGGCGGACAACGGTCACCCTCGAAGAGGCCAGCGGCCTGGGACTATTCCTCCCCGAAAAGAACCACACCCTGCGCCAGATCATCGAGAAGGGCCTGGCCGAGCAAGGGTTGCCCCTGCGGCTCGTTGGGGAAGTGGAATCGGTTCCCTCGCTTGTCAGGCTCATTCGCGCAAACCTCGGGGCCACCGTCCTTCCCAAATCCGCAGCCGATGCGCTCTTCCCTGAGGAGAACTTCAAGGTCCTGCGGATCGTCGAACCGGCCCTGCAGAGCAAGATTGCCCTGTGCACCCCTGACCACGAGCCACTGTCAGAGGCCGCCTCTGCCGTGCTCATCCTGGTCAAGGAGATGCTGCAGCAACAGTTGATCAGCAAGTACGCGGCCGATCCATCCGAGGCTTGATCCATCCATAACATTGCCTTATCCGGACAGACATCTTTGGTCTTATTCACGGGCGTTTTTATTTCCTATTATCGAATTACCAAGTAATTCGAAAGCGGCTCGCGGATTCCGTGATCCCAATCAAAGGAACAGCGGTGAAAAAGATCAGCCAGACCCGGTGGGTTTCGAATCCAACCGTCGGAACGATCAGTGCACGGACCGGATTCCACTGCCCAAGGAATGGTTTCTGGCGTCCTTTGGGCGGCCTGGGCGAACCTCTCTTCGTCTTCGAAGGAAGCCTCATGCCCGCCCACGCCGGACACAGCATCGAGTGGTACCTGGTCGACGCCCGGCCTGGACGCCTCGGACTGGACTGACTCTGCCCTCAAACCCACTGCACCACGAAGGCGCCTTGCCCCCGGCAAGGCGCCTTATTCGTGCCCGGAAACGCGCGCGCAAAAGCCTCTAAGGGCGCGCAAAAGGCCGGCCACCGTATTCGGTGACCGGCCCCGGCGAGACAATCAGTCTTCGACCAGGAGTCCCTTGGCCTTCAGCTTTTCCGTCAGTCCGCACAACTCGATGGTGGTGCCTCCGGCGTGGTAGGCCTTGATGAGCTCGCGTTCGGCGTCGTCCCGGGCCTGGGAGAGCGCGATGACCTCCTCAGCTTCCTCGCGGCGGACGACCACGACGCCGTCAGCGTCACCGCGGAGGATGTCTCCCGGGTAGATGATTTCATCGCCGAAGACGAGTGGGTGGTTGATCGGCCCAAGGGTTTCCTTGACCGTGCCCTTGATGCAGACGCTGCCCGAGAACACCGGGAGGCCCAGTTCGATGAGGTCCTGGGTGTCCCGCACGCCGGAATCCGTCACCATGGCCGCAATGCCTTTGGCCTTCATCGCATTGCCCAAGACGTCGCCGAAGGTGCCGGCGTCGGAAAATTCCTGGGCACCGACCAAGACCACATCGCCGGCCTGGGCGTAGTGGATGGCGACCTGAAGCATGAGGTTGTCCTGCGGGGCGCAGGCCACTGTCACGGCGGGGCCACAGAACGACATGGAGCGGTCGATCGGCTTGATTTTGGAGCTCAGGGCGCCCCTGCGGCCCTGGGCCTCGTGGATGGTCGCGGAGGAAAACGCCGCGAGGCGACTGACGACGTCGGCGTCCGGCCTCTGGAATTTGGTCTTTACGTGGATCATTTCCTGAATCTTTCTCTTGGCTGGCTTCTGGAGTGCCCGTAGGGCTTAGTTGAGGGCGCTAACTGCCTTGCGGATCGAGTCCACGCCGGCGTTGATGGTCTCCAGCGATGTGGCGAAGGAGATCCGGAAGTAGGGGCCAAGACCGTAGGCGGAACCCTGGATGACAGCGACCGCGGCCGCGTTGAGGAGGTACAGCGTGAAATCCTGGTCGTTCTCGATGACAGTGCCGTCGGGCGCGGTCTTGCCGATGACCCCGCTGCAGTTCACGTAGGCGTAAAAGGCACCCTCGGCCGGCGCGACGGACAGTCCGTCAATGGCGTTGAGCCCTTCGACGGCGACGTCCCGGCGTTTGCGGTACACCTCCACGCTGTCCCGGACGAACGACTGGTCGCCGTTCAGCGCAGCTGCCGCGGCTGCCTGGCTGACCGACGACGGGCATGAGGACGTCTGCGACTGCAGCTTGTTCATCGCCGCGATCAAAGGCGCCGGACCCACGCCGTAGCCAAGCCGCCAACCGGTCATTGCATAGGCCTTGGAGACTCCGTTGACCAGCAGGATGCGGCCACGCAGGGAAGGAACGGCAGTGACGAGGCTGGTCACCCGGCCGTCCCCGAAGTGGATTTCGTCGTAGATCTCGTCGGTGAGGATGTAGACGTGCGGGAATTCCTCAAGCACGGCACCCAGCGCCTGCAGTTCTTCGCGTGAGTACACGGCGCCTGTGGGGTTGGACGGTGCATTGAGGATGAGCCACTTGGTCTTGCGCGTGATGGCTTCGCGGAGAGCGGCCGGCGTGAGCTTGAAGCCGGTGTCTTCGCCGCAAGCGACGATCACGGGCGTACCGTCGTTGGCGAGGACCATGTCCGGGTAGGACACCCAGTACGGTGCCGGGACGATGACCTCGTCTCCCTCGTTGAGCGATGCCATGAGCGCCACGTATAGGACTTGCTTGGCACCGCCGCCGATGGTCAGTTGGTTCGCTTCGTAGTGCACGCCGGTGTGGCCTTCGATCCGGCGGAGGATAGCGGTCTGCAGCTCGGGCGTTCCAGTCACGGAGGTGTATTTGGTCTCGCCTGCGTTGATCGCTTCGATAGCTGCCACCTTGATGTGGTCAGGTGTGTCGAAGTCCGGCTCGCCGACGGTCAGGTCGATGATCGGGATGCCTTCGGCTCGTAGTTCACGGACGCGGGCGGCGGCCGCAACGCTCGCTGAGGACTTGATGCGTGTGACCCTCGACGCCGGCAGGTACTCGGACATTGTCTTCTCCAGAATCGTGAAACTCAGGATTCGGGTGTCGAATCCCCAATTTCGAGACTAGGCACTGCCGGGCGCCGTGGATAAGACCTATTGTGCGTGGATCAATAAGAGACCCTTATGACCGCCTGATCCATATGGGGGCTCCGTGGTCAATTAGGGAAATTTCATCCCTATATGGGAATCTTCTATGCACTTTCCTTATGGGTTCACTCGGTATTGGTATTTCCGCAGCTCTGCGAACGCCGCCTAGATTTCATAGATCAGAAGTTCGCGAAGAGTCCGAAAGGGATCCAATGCCAGCCCAATCCGGGTCCCTTCGGGGTCCGTCAACCACAGGCAGGTACACCTACCGGGCCAAGGCGCCAGCGCGGCCCCAAACCGTGGCCAAAGGGGAGCGCAGCAAGCTCACGCACGCCCTCGCGGCGCACAGGCAACTCCTGTCCCATGCGACGAGCGCCATCCGCACATTGACCGCTGCCCGCAACGAGATGATCGCCCAGGCCCTTGAAGACGGGCTCACCCTGGCCACAATTTCCGCGGTGACCGGGGAGAACATTCGGGCTGTCCGAACCATTGCTTTGGCTTATGACGACCTCCACCCGAGTGGGCTTCCGCGAGGCGCACACGTGGATGCCTTGAGGGCGAAAAGCGAGCAACTCAAGGCAGCCGAAAGGCACCGCGACCAGATCGTTAATCAGCGGGAGGCGTTGATTGTCACGGCGCTCCGCACCCAAGCCTGCGATGACCTTGAACTTGCCTCGCTGACCGGCCTCACACCCGACCATATCCGCAGGTCAACACGGGGCATCGCGCGCTCCGCCTAGCTCACTTCGTTGCCTCTTTCTTTGCCGGAGGCGTCCTGCAGCTAAACAGTTCCTGTGTTCCTGTTTTCCTGGCGATGAGCACCGTCAATGCGCGGGCTGACGTTGAAATCGGTTCAAAATGCTGGATCGACCGGGCACCAACGTTCCAGATGCGCTTCACTCCCAGGACACGGTCGTGCTCGTCAGTGGCAACCAGGGGCGGACTTCCCTGTCCTGCCATAGGCCTGCGTTTCCAGCACAGACTGACCACCGTCGCGTGCTCCCAGAATTCCACGGCAGTTACGAAGAATTCGCGCCCCTCATCATCCAGAAACAGCCCGGACTGCGGGACGTAAACCGCCCGAAGATCGTACTCCACCGGGCCTGAACGCCTTGTAGCTGGCGGTTCGGTAGTGGCTGCAGTTTGTTGAGGATTGAGATCTGGTTGCGGGACCACGGCATACTCCATTGAAATTGCGGTCGACCCCCTCCTCGACCGCCCCCGAGCGGCCTCGGGATATCCAATGTAGCTCCGAGCAAGAACCTCCGGAAGAGTGGCGACTACTTACCCGCATCATCTCGCGCGGCTCGGGAGTTAATGAGACCTGCGGCGCAGCATCGGACCCGCGAGTCGCGTGAGAAATGTTCAGTAGCTCGGCGGCGCTCCGCCTGACCCGTCGAGGGGCGCTCCGCCGTCGGGGGTTGCCGGGATGAACTTGTCCGCGAGGGCTTCGGTGCCGCGCGCGAGGAGCGCGACGTCGGCACCGACCAGCAGGAACGAGGCCCCGGCGTCCATATAGGCCCGGGCCGTGGCTTCGTTGAAGGCGTTGACGCCGGCCGGTTTGCCTGCGGTTTTCGCGGCGGTGAGGCAGTGCTCGACGGCGGCACGCACCTTGGGGTGTTCCTGTTCGCCGAGGAGGCCCATGGACGCGGCAAGGTCGGAGGGCCCGAGGAAGATGGCATCGACGCCGTCGACCGCGAGGATCTCCTCCACGGCGGCGACGGCGGCCTCGGTTTCGATCTGGACCGTGACGCTGACGGTCTCGGCGGCCCGGGCGAGGTAATCCGGGATCCGGTTCCAACGCGAAGCGCGGGCCAGGGCCGAGCCGACGCCCCGGACTCCGTGCGGCGGGTAGCGCACGGCCGCGACGGCGGCCTTGGCCTCCGCGGCGGAGTTGACCATGGGTATGAGCAGGTCCTGCGCACCCAGGTCCAGGTATTGCTTGAGGAGCACGGTGTCGTTGACCGGAGGGCGGACCACAGTCTGGACCGGGTAGCTTCGCACTGCCTGGAGCTGCGCGAGGATGGATTCGAGGCCGTTGGGGCTGTGTTCGGCGTCGATCAGGAGCCAGTCCAGCCCGGCCCCGGCGCACAGTTCGGCGATGAGCGGGCTGCCGGAACATACCCACATCCCGGCGAGGGGCCGGTCCGCGGCGGCCAGGGCTTGGCGGAACGTGCGGTCTGGTTCTACTCGAACCGGCATGTGACAACTCCCAAGGGTCCATAGTCGGCGTGGACGGTGTCGCCCTTGTACACCCACAGCGGTCGGGTGAAGGAGCCGGCGAGGATGATCTCCCCGGCCTTCAGCCCGTCGCCGTGCGGGGCGATCTTGTTGGCGAGCCAGTGCACCCCGTTGGCGGGGTGGTCCAGGACGCCGGCGGCGACGCCGGTTTCCTCGACGGTCTGGTTCTTGTACAGGATCGCCGATACCCAGCGCAGGTCCACGGCGTCCGGCCGGACCGGGCGCCCGCCCACCACCATGGCACCCATGGCGGCGTTGTCCGAGATGGTGTCCACGATGGTCCGGCCCTCCATCTCGATCCTGGAATCCAGGATCTCGAGGGCCGGAACCACGTAGTCGGTGGCGTTCAGGACGTCGAAGATGGTGCAGCCCGGACCTTTGAGCCCGTCCTTGAGGACGAAGGCGAGCTCCACCTCAACGCGCGGGTGCGTGTACTGGTCCCACGCCACGGAGCAGCCGGTTTCCAGGACCATGTCGTCGAAAATCGCGCCATAGTCCGGTTCGGTGATGCCGGTGGCGTCCTGCATGGCCTTGGACGTGAGGCCGATCTTGCGGCCCACCAGCTTCCGGCCCGCTTCCTCGTTGCGGCTACGCCACAACTGCTGCACGGCGTAGGAATCCTCCACCGTCATCTCCGGGTAGCGGGCGGTCAGGCGCGGAACCGGGGTCCGGCTCCGGCCTGCTTCTACTAGTTCGTCGGCAATGGTTTCTATCGTCTTCGGGTCAAGCATCTCCACACTCCGTTCGGCCATCCTGCGGTCAGCATACGTTGAGGGCTGCGGGCCTAGAGCTGCGAACCGACCTTGAAGCCCTTCTTTTCCCCTGCGGGGCCGTCCTCGGGCTGGCGCGTGTACGAGAAGCCGTCGGCACCCACGGTGACCGCCATTTCGCTCTTCTCCTCGCGGATGATGACCGGCTGGGGGTTGCCGTCCAGGTCCAGGACGAGGGAGGCCTCGGTGTACCAGGAGGGGACGACGGGGTTGCCCCACCAGTCTCGGCGCTGGTTGTCGTGGACGTCCCAGGTGACGGTGGGGTTGTCCGGGTCACCGGTGTAGTAGTCCTGGGTGTAGATCTCGATGCGGTGCCCGTCCGGGTCCAGGATGTAGAGGTAGAACGCGTTGGACACGCCGTGCCGGCCGGGGCCGCGTTCGATCCGGTCGCTGATGCGCAGGGCGCCCATCTTGTCGCAGATCTGGATGATGTTGTGCTTCTCGTGCGTGGAGAACGCGATGTGGTGCAGGCGGGGGCCGTTGCCGCCGGTCAGGGCGGTGTCGTGCACGGTCTGCTTGCGGTGCATCCACGCGGCGTACGTGACGCCGTCGGAATCCTTGATGTCCTCGGAGACACGGAAGCCAAGGTCCTCAAGGTATTTCCGTCCCCGGGGAACGTCGGGGGTGACCTGGTTGAAGTGGTCCAGGCGCACCAGTTCACCGGCGGAGTACAGGTCGTAGCGCTGGGTGAGGCGTTCGACGTGCTCCACCTCGTAGAAGAACTCGTACGGGAAGCCCAGCGGGTCGGAGACGCGGACCGAGTCTCCGACGCCCTTGGTGAAGCCGTCCTTGCGGCGCTCAACCCGGCAGCCGAGCTCCCGGTAGTAGGCCTCGGCGGCGTCCACCTCGGCCGGCGACTTCACCCGGTACGCGAACGCTGCCGCGGCGGCGACCGGTCCCTTGCGCAGGACCAGGTTGTGGTGGATGAACTCCTCGAAGGAGCGCAGGTAGATGGCGTTCTCGTCTTCCTCGGTGACGTGCAGGCCGAGGAGGTCCACGTAGAACTCGCGGGACTTGGCGAGGTCCGTGACCACGAGTTCGAGGTAGGCGCAGCGGACGATATCCGGCGCCGGGACGGTGGGGGTGGGGACGAAGTTGGTCATGGGGTTCTCTCTCCTTTGAAAGGGGTGGAAGCGCTCTTAGGCGCCGAATTTGGGGGTGTGTACGGTGCCGAGGGTGATGTGCACGGCCTGTTGGTCGGTGTAGAAATCGATCGAGCGGTAGCCGCCTTCGTGGCCCAGGCCCGAGGCCTTCACACCACCGAACGGGGTGCGCAGGTCCCGGACGTTGTGGCTGTTGAGCCACACCATGCCGGCCTCGACGTTTTGCGCGAAGTTGTGGGCGCGGGTCAGGTTCTGGGTCCAGATGTAGGCCGCCAGGCCGTATTTGGTGTTGTTCGCGAGGGCGAGCGCTTCGTCGTCGTTCTCGAACGGGGTGATCGCGACGACCGGACCGAAGATCTCTTCTTGGAAGATCCGAGCGTCGGACGCGACGTCGGCGAACACCGTGGGGGCGATGTAGTTGCTGTTGTTGAGCCCTGCAGGCAAGTTTTCCGGGCGTCCCCCGCCGGCCAGGAGCCGGCCTTCGGACTTGCCGATCTCCACGTACGAGGCCACCTTGGCGTAGTGCTCGGGGTGGACGAGGGCGCCGACTTGGGTCTTGGGGTCGTGCGGGTCGCCGACGACGATGTTCTTCGCGCGGGCTGCGTACTTTTCGCAGAACTCGTCATAGATGGCGCGTTCGACGAGGATCCGGGAGCCGGCGGTGCAGCGTTCCCCGTTGAGGGAGAAGACCCCGAACAGTGCCGAATCGATCGCGGCGTCGAGGTCGGCGTCGGCGAACACGACGCACGGGGACTTGCCGCCCAGCTCCATGGACAGGCCCTTGAGGTTGGCCGCGGCGTTGCGGAAGATCGTCTGGCCCGTAGTCGTCTCCCCGGTGAAGGAGATCAGCGGTACATCCGGGTGCTTGACCAACGCGTCGCCGGCTTCTTCGCCGAGGCCGTTGACGAGGTTGAACACGCCGTCGGGCAGTCCGGCGTCCTTGAAGATCTGCGCCCAAAGCGAGGCCGAGAGCGGGGTGAACTCGGCCGGCTTGAGGACCACGGTGTTGCCGGTGGCCAGTGCCGGGGCGAGCTTCCAGGACTCAAGCATGAACGGGGTGTTCCACGGCGTGATCAGGCCCGCGACGCCGATCGGCTTGCGGTTGACGTAGTTGATCTGTGAGCCCGGGACCTTCATGGCGTCGTCGAACTGGGCCACGATCAGGTCCGCGAAGAAGCGGAAGTTCTCCGCCGCACGCAGGGCCTGGCCCTTGGCCTGGGTGATCGGCAGGCCGGTGTCAAAGGTTTCGAGTTCGGCGAGGCGTTCTTCCTGGGCTTCGACGGCGTCGGCGATCCTGTTCAGGACGCGGGCGCGTTCGCGCGGCTTCATCTTCGGCCACGGACCGTTCACGAAGGCTTCGCGGGCCGCGGCGACGGCGAGGTCGATGTCTTCCTTCTGCCCGGCCGCGGCGGTGGCGTAGTTGGTGTTGGATACCGGGTCCAGGACGTCGAAGGTCTTCCCGCCGACCGAGTCAACGAACTCTCCATTGATGAAGTGCTGGATGTGGGTGGGAAGGTCCTTCGGGACGTAATGGGTGGTGGTTTCTGGTGCAGTGAACGTCATTGTTTCTTCCTTTACTAGTGCAACGCGGGGTCACTTACGGCCCATGTTGGGCCCTCTAATGGGCGCTAAGTGACCCCGCGTTGGTCTGTGCGAGGTACGCGTCCAGGGTGGCGCTGCGGTGGCGGCGGGCTGCTTGTTCGATGGTGTCGGCGTCGGCATTGCTTTCGATGAGCTGAAGCAGCGCCTCGTGTTCTTTGACGGATTCCTGCGCGCGGCCGGGGACGAAGCGGAACGTCGATGCCCTGATCGAGGCCAGCCGGTTCCAACCCCGGTGCACGAGGTCAAGGATGTGCGGATTGGGGCAGTGTTCAAAGAGCACGCTATGGAAATCCTGGTTCAACGCCGTGAAGCGGACCGGATCGAAATGCTCCAGGCAGTCGCGCATCTCGGCATTGACCGCACGGGCCCGGGCGATGGCCACGGAGTCGATCAAGGGGGCCGACAATGCCGTGGCCGCTCCCTCGATGATGCTCAGGGTCTGCATCGTGTACAGGTACTCCGTCGGGTCGATCCCGGAGACCGTGGCGCCGACGTTGCGCTCGAACTTCACGAGCCCCTCGGCCTCCAGGCGGCGGATCGCCTCCCGGACCGGAACCACGCTCACGCCGAGGTCCTCGGCGATCTTGGCCAGCACCAGCCGGTATCCCGGCGTGTAGGTGCCCTCCACGATGCGCGCCTTCACGGCGGCATAGGCCTGCTCGGACTTGCTCCCGACGGCGGTTTCAGTCACCTTGGGCTCCTTCCCACTCCTGGTAACGGGCACGCCACTGGGCGTTCATCGGGTACAAACCATCCACGCTGTTGCCCTGCTTGACCATCTCGAAGATGAAGGCCTCTTCCTTCTCCTGCTCGATGCACTCATCCACCAGCTCCCCGGCGATGGCCGGCGGGATCACCAGGATCCCGTCAGAGTCGGCCACGATGATATCCCCGGGCTGGACCGTGGCCCCGCCGCAGGCGATGGTGATGTCCGTGTCCCACGGGATGTGGCGCCGGCCCAGCACGGCGGGGTGCGGGTTGGCGAAGTAGGTGGGCATGTCCAGTCCTGCCACGGCGGAAAAGTCGCGCACGCCGCCGTCGGTGATGATCGCCGCGGCACCGCGCATCTGGGCACGCAGCGCCAGGATGTCTCCCACGGTCCCTGTGCCCTTTTCTCCCCGGGCCTCCATGACCAGGATCTCGCCTTCGTTCACGGAGTCGATCGCCCGTTTTTGGGCGTTGAACCCTCCGCCGTGGGTCTTGAAGAGGTCCTCACGGTTGGGGACATAGCGCAGCGTCCGGGCGAGCCCGACGACGCGGCGGTCCGGGCGGGTGGCCTGCAGGCCGTCGATGCTCACGTTGTTCAGCCCGCGCTTGCGCAACTGGCTGGACAACGTCGCGGTCGCCACGCTTTCGAGCTTCTTCTTCAGCTCGGGGGTCAGGACAGGCACGACGGCGGGAAGCCCCGCTGCTTCCCGCGAACCGTACGCTTCCTCCCGCTGCGTGTCATCGGACTTGGGCCGGGCGCCGAAGTCCGCGAACGCCGTCGTACCCTCCGTCACTGTGGTGGCCAAGCGACCGCTGCTGAAGTCGCCGGCGGTGACCTCAACCTCGACGACGTCGCCGGGTTGGGCGACGGAAGCGCCGGCCGGGGTGCCGGTCAGGATGATGTCCCCGGTTTCGAGGGTGAGGAGCTGGGACAGATCGGCGACGAGGCGCGCGAAGGGGAACAGCAGGTCTTCGGTGGTGTCGTCCTGGACGAGTTCGCCGTTGTGCCAGGTGCGGACCCGCAATTGGGAGGGGTCGACGTCGGCCGCCGGGATGAGCGCGGGGCCCACCGGGGTGAAGCCGTCGCCGCCCTTGGACCGGAGGTTGGAGCCCTTGTCGGCGTAGCGGAGGTCATAGACGCCGAGGTCGTTGCTGGCCGTGACCCACCCGACGTGGTCCCAGGCGTCCTCCAGGCCCACGCGGCGGGCGGGCTTGCCGATGACCAGCGCGATCTCGCCCTCGTACCCGAGGAGTTCACAGCCGGCCGGACGTTCCACCGCTGAAGGCGCTTCTGCCGAGCCGAGGGCCAGGGACGACGATGGCTTCAGGAAGTACGAAGGCTGCTCCGGCGTGCGACCGCGCTGCGCCGCTCGGCTGGGGTAGTTGATATGCACCGCGATGACCTTGCGGGCCGCGGCCAGGATGTGGTCGGTGACCTGTTCCAAGATTTACTCCTCATCGAGTACGAAATCGTATACGATAACTATGACCCGGGAGTTTCGGAACGTCAACCCCTGACTTTCGGGCAGATCGTGAAGGCTTGTAGCCCACGTCACGCCTGCCGTACAGTTGGAATCCAATTCATGGTTCAAATAGAGAATTCACAGTTCTATAATTGAACAACCACACGACGAAGTGAGGAAAGCCCATGCAGTTCCACCATCATGGTTATGTGTCCGGTGACCCGCGGGTCCAGCCGGCCGCCGGTGTCGGCGTCAACAGGCCCGTGGACCTTCCGGAGGAGGTCGACGTGCTCATCGTGGGCAGCGGGCCCGCCGGGATGCTTGCCGCCGCGCAGTTGTCGCAGTTCCCGGGTGTCACAACCCGGATTGTGGAGCGCCGCGCCGGGAGGCTCGCGATCGGCCAGGCCGACGGTATCCAGGCCCGGAGCGTGGAGACGTTCCAGGCTTTCGGTTTCGCCGAGCGGATCATTGCCGAGGCGTACCGGATCACCGAGATGGCGTTCTGGAAGCCGGACCCCGCGGATCCCTCGCGCATCATCCGGACCGCCCGGGCCCTTGACGATCCGACCGGGGACATCAGCGAATTCCCGCACCTGATCGTCAACCAGGCGCGCGTGCTGGACTACTTCGCCGAGTTCATGGCGAACTCCCCTGCCCGCATGGCCCCCGATTACGGATACGAGTTCCGCGGCCTCGAGGTCACGGGCGAGGGCGACTACCCCGTCACGGTCACGCTCCACCACACGGCCGGACCGGACGAGGGCCGGGAGCGCGTTGTCCGGGCCAAGTACGTCGTCGGGGCGGATGGGGCGCGGAGCAAGGTGCGGGAGTCGATCGGCTGCACGCTCGCCGGCGACCAGGCCAACCACGCCTGGGGCGTCATGGACGTCCTTGCCGTCACGGACTTCCCCGACATCCGCACGAAGTGCGCGATCCAGTCCGGCACGGGCGGCAGCATCCTGTTGATCCCGCGCGAGGGCGGGCATCTTTTCCGCATGTACGTCGACCTCGGCGAGGTGGACCGGAACGACAACCGCTCCGTGCGGAACACCACCATCGAGGAGATCATCGCCAAGGCCAACGACATCCTCCGCCCCTACACGCTCGATGTGCGCGACGTCCCCTGGCACAGCGTGTACGAGGTGGGCCACCGCCTCACGGACAGGTTCGACGACGTCCTGCCGGAGGAGCGCGGCACCCGCACACCGCGCGTGTTCATCGCCGGCGACGCGTGCCACACCCACAGCGCCAAGGCCGGCCAGGGCATGAACGTCTCCATGCAGGACGGCTTCAACCTGGCCTGGAAGCTCGGACACGTGCTCGAAGGCCGCAGCCCGGAGAGCCTGTTGTCCACGTACTCGGCCGAGCGCCAGGTCGTTGCCAAGAACCTCATCGACTTCGACAAAGAGTGGTCCACGCTCATGGCGAAGAAGCCCGAGGAGTTCGAGGACCCCACCGAGCTGGAGAACTTCTACGTGAGCACCGCGGAGTTCCCTGCCGGCTTCATGACCCACTACGCCCCCTCAGCCCTTATCGCCGAGCCGATACACCAGGACCTGGCCGCGGGATTCATCATCGGCAAGCGTTTCAAGTCCGCGCCCGTGGTGCGCGTCTGCGATACCAACCCGGTCCAGCTCGGCCACCAGGCCAAGGCCGACGGACGGTGGCGCATCTACGTCTTCGCGGACGCAAGCGAAGCCGGCACGGCACAAGAGGGGCTCTCGCCCGTCGCGGACTTTGCCGGGTGGATCGCGAACTCGCCGGACTCGCCGCTGGCCGCAACGCCGTCGGGCGCCGACCGGGACGCGTGGTTCGACGTGAAGGTGATCTACCAGCAGGAGCACACAGGCGTCGACATCGGGGCCGTGCCGGCGGCATTCAAGCCCCAGGTCGGACCGTTCAAGCTCACGTACCTCGAGAACGTCTACGGCACCGACCCCTCGGCAGACATCTTCGAGCTGCGCGGACTGGACCGCGGCGGCGTCGTGGTGGTCGTTCGCCCGGACCAGTACGTCGCGAACGTCCTGCCCCTGACCGCGACGGCGGAACTCGCCGCGTTCTTCGCGCCCCTCCTTCGATCGGGCCGGACCGCGACGGTGTGAGCTGTTGGCGCGTTGCGGAGTGCGGGACCAACGCAAGGGTTCATTCTGTCGGTGGCCCGTCGTAGGGTACCGGCATGGACATCATCATGGTTCCCGGATTCTGGTTGGACGCTTCTTCGTGGTCGGAGGTCACGCCGCTGCTCGTTACTGCGGGGCACACGGTCCACCCACTCACGCTGCCTGGGCTGGAGGCCATTGACGCCCCGAGGTCCGGCATCGGCCTCAGGGACCACATCGACGCAGTAGTAGCGGCCGTCGACGCCGTCGACAATCCCGTCGTACTGGTCGGCCACTCCGGTGGAGGCGCCATCATCCACGGCGCGGTCGACGCCCGCCCGGACCGCGTGGTCCGGGCGGTCTACGTTGACAGCGGACCGCTCGGCGAGGGCGGCGTCATCAACGACGAACTTCCTGTTGAGGGCGATGCCGTGCCCCTGCCGCCATGGGAGCTTTTCGAAAATGAGGACCTCGTGGACCTCAACGAGGAGCTGCGGGCCGCCTTCCGCGCACGCGCCATCCCGGAGCCAAAGAACGTGACCACCGATAGGCAGCGATTGCACGATGTGCGCCGCTACGACGTCCCGGCCACCATCATCGCGTGCGAGTTCCCCTCCAGCCTGCTCGGCGAATGGATCGAGTCCGGCCACCCCTTCGTGGCCGAGCTCGCGCGCATCAACGACGTCGAATTCATGGACCTGCCCACGGGACACTGGCCCCAGTTCACCAAGCCGACTGAGCTCGGGGAAGCCATTCTCGCTGCGGTTGAGCGGAGGGGTTAGTCACCGCACCGAATGGCTCGTTTCGGGCTTGCGGTAGCTGTCCACAGTGACCTCCAGTGCTTGGTCCCACGATGTTGCCGTGACGCCCAGGATCCTCTGCGTCTCCTCGGAGTCGATCACGAAGGGCATCGTGAATTCGTAGCTGGAAGCTGAGATCTCGCGCAGGATCGGAATGACGGTGCCGAGGGCTTTAAGTGACCATTGCGGGATCGGGGCCACCCGGCCTTTCACGCCCCAACGCTCATTCACCTGCCGCGCGATTTCCGAGCGCGGGACGGATGCACTCGGCACATGCCAGGCCCGTCCCCATTCGCCCGTGTGGTCTGCGGCCGCGATAAGTGTCGCGGCGATATCGGGCAGGAAGCTCCAACTGTGCTCCAGTGCGGGGTCCCCAACGACACGCGCCGTTTTGGAGGCCAGGAGTGGTTCGAAAAAGCCACCGCCAAGGTGCGTCGACATCCCCACCGCCCCAGGACCGAAGTAGTCGCTCGCCCGAACCTCCGCGGCCCGGATTTCACCGCGTTCGTGCGCCGCAAGCACTTTCGCCCAACCCGCTTTGCGTACCAATCCCTTTCTCTCGCTCGTGGCGAGCTGTGAATGCTCGGTCATCGGACCGTCCGGCGGTCCGTATGCATAGAGGTTGCCCATGAGCACAAGCGCGGCCCCGGAGTCACGCGCCGACTTGATCACGGCGTCGAAGATCGGAGGCCAGTCGGCTACCCAGTTGGTGTACGGCGGGTTGGTGCAAACGAAAATCGTGTCGGTTCCGTGCGCAGCCCGTGTCACGTCGGCCGCGTTGCTTGCGTCCAGCTTCACTGGAGGCGCGCCGGGGACCGTAGTGCCGCTGCGGGTGCCGAGCGTGACTTGATCGCCACGGGCGGTAAGTTGCTTCGCGAGCGTCCCGCCCACGAGTCCCGCGCCGAGGATGAGATGGCTTGCCACGATGGTTACTCCCTAACTCTCCGGCGATGCTTTGCTGATGACGTCGCACCGAAGCACGACGCAGCCCCTCACCCTTGACAAGATCCGAGGGTGGAATGAATGATACGAGCCTCATCAGCTTTGTCCCTACTGGTGGTCAATAGCTGAATTGGTGACTAACCATGTCGAAAGAGCGCATTGACAGTACTAATGTGGGCGTGTTTTTCAGTCGGGTTGCTTGGGTTGCTCCTGAACTGGATGAGTGTGATCGGAACGCTGATCGTGCCGCGACCGCTGCACAGCAACCTTTCGCGGGTGACCCATTTGGTCACTGCGAAAATCTTCTTTGTCATCACAAAGCCCCTCACCTCGTACGAAGTACGTGATCGGATCCTTGCCTGGCAGTCTCCCATGGCGCTGTTCGTCCGCCTGCTGGTTTGGGTGATCGTGTTCGACTTGTCGTTCAGTCTCCTGCTTCTTCCATTCGTCGACGGTGACCTCTGGCAAGCCGCAAGCGAGGCCGGCTCCGCGATGTTCACGCTTGGCTACGCTGCTCCATGGAATGTCGGCAACACGGTGTTGGTTTACGTAGCCGCTTATACCGGGTTGATCGTGATTGCTTTGCAGATCGGTTACCTCCCAACGCTCTATGCGGCCTTCAACAGGCGGGAGGCGGAAGTAACGCTCCTGGTATCGAGGGCGGGCTCACCCTCATGGGGACCGGAGCTCCTGGTGCGCACGCGGTTCGGGATGGCCGCTCAAACCAGCACCAGCGAGCTCAGCGAGCTTTACCAAAGGTGGGAACGATGGGCCGCGGACGTAGCCGAATCACACAGCACCTACCTCACTTTGGTATGGTTCCGTTCGCCTTCACCGCAATCGAACTGGCTCAATTCCCTCCTCAGCGTCATGGACGCGGCCGCGTTGCAGCTTTCCCTGAGTCCGGGTTCTGCCCCGAGCACCCGGGCGCGGCTGGTCATTCGGATGGGGTTCACCTGCCTGAATCAAGTGGCCCGGGCTATTCGTATCCCTGTCGAGGAAGACCCCGATCCCGATTCCGAACTCGATGTGACTTTTGAAGATTTTCAAGCGGCCGTGGAACTCATGAGGACTGTCGATTACCCGATTGAGGTGACGGCGGAGCAAGCCTGGCCCCATTTCAGGGGCTGGCGCGTCAACTATGAAAGGGTCGCATACGCCCTCGCCTACGCGATCGACGCCCCGCCATCAATGTGGAGCGGCCCACGACGCTTCGCGTCCGAACCGATCATGCCGCACCGGCCGAAGAACCGCACTTCCAAGGACGTCAAGCCAGACGACCCGCAAATGATTGCCCAGAGGAAGACACGGTGACATCAAGGTGCAAGGATGGCACGACAAATGACCGTTGAACTGCCTCGAAGAGGAGAAGCATCATGCCCATGATCGACGTGTTCGCCACGACAGGGACCTTTACCGACAAGCATCAGCTCGCCGTTGATCTGGCGTCGACGGTGATGCGTGTGGAGCAGGTGCCGGATATCCCGATGTTCCGCAAGAACACGGCGGCATTCATCCACGAACTCCCGGCGGGGGATCTGTCGAATGTCGACGGCGACAGCAACTACGTGCGCGTCCAGGTCCTCACGAACGCGGGCGCCTTGGACCGCGACAAACAGCTGGCCTTGGTCGAACAGCTCACCGCGCTCGTCGCGACGGCGGCTGCGGACCCGACACTGCCTGATCGAACCTGGGTCCTTCTCACGGAAGCGCCCGACGGCGGCTGGGGCCTCAACGGGCACGCCAACACGAATGAGGAGCTCATCGCAGCCGCGCGCGCACAGATTGCCTCCCTCCAAGGGCAAACCCCGCAGGCATGACTTCCGGAACAGCAACCGGGAAAGGGGTCGCTAAGCGCCCCTGACGCGGACTTGGCTACTCGCGCGGACTTGGCTACTCGGCAAACACCTGCTTGGCGACCGCCATGGCGGACATCGCCTTGGGCCAGCCCGCATAGAACGCCAGGTGCGTAATAGCCTCGCTCAATTCGGCTTCGCTGAGTCCGTTTGCCTTCGCGAGGCGCAGGTGCCCGAAAAGCTGTTCAGTGCTGCCGCTTGTCACGAGACAGGCAACGGTAATGAGGCTCCGGTCCCGCTTGGCCAACTCGGGGCGTTCCCAGACGTCAGCGAAGAGAACGTCGTCGGTAAGGGAGGCAAGTTTGGGCGAGATGTCTCCGACGAGTTGCTGGGCACGGGATGGCTCGGTCATGGGGTTCTCCTTGTTGGTGAAAGCTTGTCTGCTTGCTTTCAATCCTAGGAACGCACACCGGAATGAGGCAGGGTCCGCTATTACCTGTTTCCGGTGGAATTTCGGGGCCGGGATTAAAGCGGCGGATATCTTCTGAGGCCTACCACTCCGCCCGCGGCAATCAGGGTTCCGCCGAAGGCCACCAGGATTCCAGCCACTGAGACGGTTGGAGTAATGGGATGGTCACTCTGGGCGGGGGCGCCCGGGTCAATCCGGGTAGCGGTCGCCGCAGAGGTTGAATTTTGCGTCGAGGGGCTCAGGCTGGAAACGATCGGCGAAGGCACTGTAGCTGTGGTTGCCGCCGGTGGCGCGGCCTGAGTTGGGTCCGCCCGCACGGTCACCGCCGTCGAAGGCGTTGAGGCGCCACCGGACGGAACCGCGACGCCGGGATCCGGCTGGGGTTGCGGTTGTACAGGCGGGATAGCCGTGGCCGACGGAGTGGGTTTTTCCGATGGCCGGGGAGATGGGTAGTTGGCGGGAGAGCACATGCCAACCACCCCCAGAAGCCCTTGCGAATCGCAGTTTGCGGCCCCCGCTCTCTCTGCTGGCGCAAGTGCGATCAGGCACAACGCGAAAGGGAGCGCGACGAGGGCAACTGGAACCTTCCGGCGAGTCATGGCTTCGACTCTACCTACTCTGCGGCAACTTGGCAGGCGGGCGGCGTTCGCTTCAGTCCCCGAGCTGACCCAGAATCCGGGCCAATTCGGCGCGATCTTCTGCGCTGAGCCGGGCAAAGTACTCGGAGGACTTGCCACGCCTTTCAGCGCTGATCTTCGCAAAGAGTTGCTGCCCGTCCCTGGTGGCGGCGACGAGGGTGGCGCGCCGGTCCGTGGGGTCCGGATCGCGGCGGACGAGGCCTTTGACCTCGAGCTGGTCCACCACTTCCGTGGCCGATCGTGGCGCAATGCGCAGCCGTTCCGCCAAGTCTTTCAGCCGAATCGGGTCCCCTGGCGCCGGGCGCATAAGAGTCATGAGCGCCCGCCATTGGTGCGGCGTCAGCTCCCACGGAGACAGCTGCTCGGCCCAGGTCCGGCGCAGCCCCCGGAAGGCGGCATGGAAGAGATCGCCAAGGTCGGCAGAATCTGAGGGCTGTGACTGCATTCTGTCAGTCTAGCAATTTGACCTGTAGCCACATAGTGAGGTAACCTCTGTATTAGTAGGCGCGATTCCCGCTCCCCGCTCGCCACTGGAGGTGGTGCTTATGACGGAGAACATCCTCACCCAAAATCCCCATCGACCGGGCGTCGGAGCCCGAAGTCCCGGCCGCGGCCCCGCCCGCCTCAATCCCGCGGACCGTACCCAGTTGAAACAGCACCCCGTGAGCCTCAAACGGATCGCCGGGCTGTTCACCCCGCACAAGGCGACCATCGCCGTCGTCGTGCTTCTCATCAGCGCTTCCAGCATCATAGGCCTGGCGCAGCCGTTCCTGGTCCGCCACATCATCGACGTCGCGCTGCCCAGCAAGAATCTGCCGCTTCTCGCATGGCTGGCCGCCGGATTGATCGCCGTGGCCGCCGCAACCGCGCTTATTGGCGTGCTGCAAACCTGGATGACCACCGGCATGGGCCAGAAGATCATGCATACCCTGCGCACGCGCCTGTTCACCCACTTGCAGAAGCAATCACTCGGATTCTTTACCCGGACCCGCAGCGGCGAGGTACAGTCGCGGTTGAACAACGATATTTCCGGCCTACAGCAAGTCATCACCTCCACCGCGACCGGCGTTGCCTCCAACCTGACCACCGCCATTGCCACTGCCATCGCGATGGTGGCCATTTCTCCCGGGCTCTCACTCCTGTCCCTGATAGTGATCCCGCCGGCTGTCTGGTTCACCCGCCGGGTGGCCCTGCTCCGGCGCAACATCACGTCAACGCTGCAGAGCGAACTGGCCACCATGAACACACAGGTCGAGGAAGGGCTGTCAGTCTCCGGCGTCCGGCTCTCGAAAACCCTAGGAACCACCAAGCGCGACGCCCACCGCTATACGGAAAGCTCCAAACGGCTGATCGGCCTGGAGATGCGCTCCCAATTGGCCGGCCGCTGGCGGATGTCCACCATGGGCATCATCTTCTCGGCTATTCCGGCGCTGATCTACCTCGCCGCCGGGCTGCCCGTCACTAGCGGAGGCATGACCATCGGCACGCTCGTGGCGTTCACCGCATTGCAGGGCGCCATCTTCCGCCCCGTCATGAGCTTGCTGGATCTCGGCGTCCAATGGGTCACGGCGATGGCCCTGTTCAGCCGCATCTTCGAGTACCTGGATCTGGCTCCCGAGATCACTCCCCCGGCGCGGCCCGCCCCCCTGGACCCGGCCGCAGTGCGCGGCGAGGTCCGCTTTGAGGCCGTCCGTTTCGCGTACGACGGCGGCACTGACGTTCTGCTCGACGTCGACCTTACGCTTCCGGCCGGCACCAGCACCGCAATCGTGGGCCCCACGGGCTCCGGTAAATCGACGCTGGGCTCGCTGGTCCCGCGCCTGCATGACGCCACCGCCGGGCGGATCACCATTGACGGCGTGGACGTGCGCGACATCGCCCCGGAGGACCTGACGAAAATTGTGGGCGTGGTGTCCCAGGAGACGTACTTGATTCACGACACCATTCGGGAAAACCTCCTGCTGGCCGCACCCGGCGCGGACGACGCCGTCCTGTGGAGGGCCCTGGCCTCGGCACAGATCGCGGACCTGATTGCAAGCTTGCCCGACGGCCTGGACACGATGGTCGGCGCCCGGGGCCACCGGTTCTCCGGAGGAGAGCAGCAGCGCCTGGCCATTGCCCGGACCATCCTGCGGAATCCCAAAGTACTGGTCCTCGACGAAGCCACGTCCGCCCTGGACAACGCCACCGAGGCCCACGTCCAGGCGGCACTCGACCGGCTGGCCGTTGGCCGGACTACGCTGACCATCGCCCACAGGCTCTCCACCGTGGAGAAAGCGGACCAGCTGGCGGTCCTCTCTGGCGGTGCGATCGTGGAGTTCGGAACGCCCGGACAACTTCGCGATTCAGGCGGCGCGTATGCGCGGCTCGTCGATGCCGGAGGGACTGTCGAGTTCGAAAATCACGCCATGACAGCCTAAAGCCCGCCTCACGGCATGAACCGGTACCCGATCCCTACCTCGGTGATCAGGTGGCGCGGGTTCCCGGGCTCCGGTTCCAGTTTCCGGCGGAGCTGGGCCATGTACACGCGCAGGTAATTGGCCTCCTTGGCGTAGGCCGGGCCCCACACCTCGCTGAGGAGCTGCTGTTGGGTGATCAGCTTCTCGGGATTGCGCACGAAAAGATCCAGGATCCTCCACTCCGTCGGCGTGAGGCGGACGTCTTCGCCGTCGCGCGTTACGCGTCTCATGGCAAGGTCCGCAGTGAACGATTCAGTGACCAGCACCGGCGCTTCTTCGCCCGGGTCAGAGGTGCGCCGCAGGATCGCCCGGAGGCGCGCGAGCAGCTCGTCGAGCCCGAACGGTTTGGTGATGTAGTCGTCCGCGCCGGCGTCCAAGGCTTCCACCTTGTCGTCGGAGCCGTGCCGTGCGGAGAGGACCAGGATGGGCACGCTGCTCCATTCCCGCAAGCGGGTGATGACCGTGGTTCCGTCGATGTCCGGCAAGCCCAGGTCGAGGATCAAGACGCCCACCGGGTGCTGGGCGGCAGAGCGCAAGGCCGATTCGCCGTCGGACGCGGTGGCCACGCTGTAACCATGGGCTTGGAGCGTGATCCGCAAGGCCTTGACGATATGGGGATCGTCGTCCACCACCAGGACGTTGCTCATCTCGCCTCCCTGGAGGCGCTATCGGGACTGCCCGACGGCGGCACATGACGGCGCTGCAAGAGAACCGATTGCGCCTCCAAGGGAGCTTGCGCTGAGTCATGCGGGAACGTCACCCCGGTGGACAGCGGAAGCCGGATGACCATGGTCAGGCCGCCACCGGGAGTCTCTTCCGCAGTGAGCGTGCCTCCCATCGCTTCCGTGAATCCCTTGGCCACGGCAAGCCCCAAGCCAACCCCGGTGGTGGAAGGGACGTCGTTGAGCCGCTGGAATGGCTGGAACATCCTGACCACGCTTTCGGCGGGCACTCCTTGGCCGTGGTCGATGATGCGCAGTTCTCCGGACGGCTTCCCATCCAGGGTGGACGAGCTGAAGCCACCCGCGGCTCCCACCAGCACAACATCGGAATCCGGAGCGTATTTGATGGCATTCTCCACGATGTTTGCAATGACGCGTTCCAGCATCCCGGCGTCGGCGTCGATCTCCGGCATGTTTCCGGGCAGGTCGACCCGCACCCGCCCCGGCGGTAAGCCATGGAGGGCGGTCGGGATCACTTCGTACCAGCGCACCGGGCGAATCAGTGCGTTCACGGAGTCCGAGGTAATGCGGGACATGTCCAGGAGGTTCCCCACAAGGACGTCGAGCCTGTCCGAGCATTCCTCGATGGTTGCCAGCAGTTCCTGTTCCTCCTCGGGTGTGTAGTGGACGTTGCTTTGCCGCAAGCCGCCCACGGCCAATTTGATGCCGGCCAGCGGAGTCCGCAAGTCATGGGAGACGGCGCGCAGGATGGAAGTGCGCATGGTGTTGCTCTCGGCCAGGCGCCTGACCTCCCGTCGGCTCGCCGCCAATTGCCGCCTCTCGAGTTGGGCCGAAAGGTGCGCGCCGAAGGCGCTGAGCAAGCGGCGGTCGCTGGCCGGCAGGATGCGGCCCGACAGGACCAGGCGGGTTCCGGCGTCGATCTGTTCGGTGTTTTCGCCGCCGTCGGCAGGGAGGGGTGCGGCCTCTCCGGCTTGCGCGACGAGGCGCCAGCCGTCGGCAGCCCCGCCAGCCGGGCCCGCGGCCCTGTACAGAGCCGCCCCGCGCATCTGGAATACGTCCAGCGCCTGGTTCAAGAGTCCTTCGACGGTGTCCTCGGCGCTCGACGCCCCACGCGTGAGGTCACCCAGGGTGGTGGCCTCGGCACGGGCACGGGCGGCTTCCTTGGAGCGCCTGGCCGAGACGTCCACCACGGCCGCAACAGCGGCTGAAACGCCCACGAAAACCAGCAATGCCAGGATATTTTCGGGGTCGCTGATGGTCAGGGTCCCCACAGGCGGTATGGAGAAGAAGTTCACCAACAGGCTGCTCCACAAGGCACCGAGCAGGGCGGGCCACAACCCGCCGACCAAGGCAACGGCAACCGAGCCCGTCAGCTGGAGAAGCACCGCCGTCGCGATGCTGTGCGAAGGACTCGCGGCCAGCAGGAGCTGCAAAAGAACCGGAAGGACTACGGCCATGGCAAAGCCGACAGTCACCCTGGTGCGGCCGAGGTCCCGCTGCCGCGGACGGTCCACGCCCCGGCCACCCAAGGGATGCGAAACCATGTGCACGTCAATATCGCCGGAGTCCCGCACCACCCGGTTGCCGATCCCCCGGCCAGTCAGCCTGCCAACGAGGCTCCGGCGTCGCGAAATCCCGACGACGATCTGCGTCGCGTTGACGCTTCGGGCGAAGTCAAGCAAGGCCTTGGCCGGATCCTCCCCGGCCACCGTGTGGTAACTGCCGCCCAAATCCCGGACCAAAAGGCGCTGGGCTTCCAACGCCTGCGGAGATTCCGAGGCCACACCATCGGCGGCGCGGACGTGCACCGCGAGCAAGTCGCCGCCGTTGACCCGCTTGAGGATCCGGGCAGCCCGGCGGACGAGGACTTCCCCTTCGGGCCCGCCGGTGAGGCCGATGACGATGCGTTCCCGGGCTGGCCAGCTCGCCTCGATCCCCTGTTCCGAACGGTACTTCGCAAGGCCTTCGTCCACACGGTCGGCGAGCCACAGCAGTGCCAATTCCCGCAAGGCCGTCAGGTTGCCCATCCGGAAATAGTTCGACAGCGCGGCGTCGATCTTGTCGGCCGAATAGATCTTGCCGTCGCCCAGCCGTTGCCGCAACAGCTCCGGTGAGATGTCCACAAGGTGGATTTGATCGGCGCGCCGCACGACGTCGTCGGGCACCGTCTCCGCCTGCCGGACGTCAGTGATGGCACTCACGACGTCACCGAGGGAAGCCAGATGCTGCACGTTGACCGTGGACAGGACGTTGATGCCGGCGTCGAGCAGCTCCTCAACGTCTTGCCAGCGCTTGGAGTTGCGGCTTCCGGGGATGTTCGAGTGGGCGTATTCATCGACGACGGCGGTGCGCGGCTTGCGTGCCAAGACTGCGTCGACGTCCATCTCTTCAAAGCTGGTGTCCCGGTACGCAATCGTGTGCGGCGGGATGACTTCCAATCCGTCCATCAAGGCACGGGTGTCGCTGCGCCCATGGTCCATGGCGAAGGCCACCACCACGTCTTCACCGCGGCCGCGCAGCCGGTGAGCCTCCTCGAGCATGGCGTAGGTCTTCCCTACCCCCGGGGCTGCCCCGAGGAAAATGCGCAGCGTTGCCCGTGCCATGTGGTCATTCTTTCACTTGTTGAACGCGCCGGTTCCTTGCTCGGATTTGGCCGCAATCACTTGGCTGGCACCGCTGCGGCTATGTCCAGGTTCAGTTCCGTGACATTGACGGACGGCTGGCCCAGGAAGGCCTCGAGTCCCGTGACCGTGCGGCGGTCCACCATGGCCTGCACGGTTTCAGGGCTCAGCCCGTGTGCCTTGGCCACCCTCGGCACCTGGAGCCGGGCATAGGCGACCGAGATCTGCGGGTCCAGCCCTGAACCGCTGGCCGTCACGGCATCGGCGGGGACGTCGGACTCTTTGACCCCCTCTGCGGCGGCGACGGCGGCACGGTCGGTTTTGACGGCGTCGAGCAGTTTGGGATCGTTGGGTCCCAGGTTGCTGGCAGTGGATGCCCCCGGGTCCCACTTGGCCGCCGAGGGACGGGCGTGGAACCACAGCGGGCTCTGGGTGCCGGCGTCGTTGGCAGATACTTGGGCAATGAGGGCGGAAGCGGCAGGCCTTCCGGCCGCGTCCCTCACGATGGAGCCATTGGCTTGGAAGGGCGCAACGGCCTGGCCGATACCGAAAATCGCCAGCGGGTAGATCAATCCAAGGACCACGGTGGCCAGGAACAGAAACCGCAGGGCCGTTCCTGCTTGCCGAAGATAGCCGAAAAGGGTGTTCATGGTTGTCTCCTAGCCGATGCCGGGGATGAGGGAAATGAGCAGGTCGATGAGCTTGATCCCGATGAAGGGAGCCACAAGCCCGCCGAGGCCGTAGATGACCAGGTTCCTGGCCAGCGCCTGGTTCGCCGAGACAGCGCGGTACTTGACGCCGCGCAAGGCGAGTGGAACCAGCGCGATGATGATCAAGGCATTGAAGATCACCGCGGACAGGATGGCCGACGACGGCGAGGCCAAGCCCATGATGTTCAAGAGCCCGAGTCCAGGAAAAGCGCCCGTGAACAGGGCTGGAACGATCGCGAAGTACTTCGCCACGTCGTTGGCGACCGAGAACGTGGTCAGGGCGCCACGGGTGATGAGCAACTGCTTGCCGATGCCCACAATGTTGATGAGCTTGGTGGGATCCGAGTCCAGATCCACCATATTGGCGGCCTCCTTGGCGGCCGGAGTGCCCGAGTTCATGGCGACTCCAACATCCGCCGCGGCCAGGGCGGGGGCGTCGTTGGTACCGTCGCCGGTCATGGCCACCAGCCGGCCGTGGGCCTGTTCGTCCTTGATGACGGCCAGCTTGTCTTCGGGTGTGGCCTCGGCAACGAAATCGTCAACGCCGGACTCGGCCGCGATCGCCTTGGCCGTGATGGGGTTGTCGCCCGTGATCATCACCGTCCGGATGCCCATCCGGCGCAGTTCGGCAAAGCGGGCGTGCATGCCCGGCTTGACCACATCGGCGAGGTGGATAGTGCCCAGGACCCGGGCTCCGCCGTCGTGCCCGACGCCGGCCACCAAGAGCGGGGTGCCGCCCTGGGCGGAGATTTCCCGCACCGTGCGGTCCACTTCGGCGGGAGTCTGGCCGCCGGCATCCGCCACGAACTTCGCGACGGCGGTTGCGGCGCCCTTGCGGATCTTCCGTCCGTCGAGATCCAGGCCGCTCATACGCGTGCTGGCGCTGAACTCGACAACTGCGAACTCTTCCGAGCCCCTCAAGAGAGCGGCAAGGTCCGGGCCGCTGACGCCCTTTTCCGCCGCGAGATCCACGATTGAACGGCCCTCCGGCGTCTCATCGGCCAGGCTGCAGAGGCGGGCCGCTTCAATGAGTTCGGTCCGCTCGACGTCGTGGGCGGGGAAGAAGTTGACCGCGCGGCGGTTGCCATACGTGATGGTCCCGGTCTTGTCGAGCAGGAGCGTGGTGATGTCTCCCGCGGTTTCCACGGCGCGGCCGGACGTGGCCAGGACATTGTGCTGCACCAAGCGGTCCATGCCGGCGATGCCGATGGCCGGCACGAGCGCGCCGATCGTCGTCGGGATCAGGCAGACAAGCAGCGCCACCAGCACGATCGGCGATGGCGTTGCCCCCGGCAGGGAAGCGAACGGCGCCAGGCTCATCGTGACCACCAGGAAGACGATAGTCAGCGAGACAAGGAGGACGTGGAGGGCGATTTCGTTGGGCGTCTTTTGCCGGACGGCGCCTTCCACGAGCTTGATCATCCGGTCAATGAACGTTTCGCCGGCTACCGCCGTGATTCGAACGGCGATGCGATCCGAGAGGACCTTGGTGCCGCCGGTCACCGAGGAACGGTCACCACCGGATTCGCGGATGACGGGCGCCGATTCCCCGGTGATGGTGGATTCGTCCACGCTCGCCAAGCCTTCGATGATCTCGCCATCGGAGGGGATAACGTCCCCGGCTTCGCACATGACGACGTCGTTCTTCCGCAGCTCTGTTCCCGGCACTTCCTTGAGGGTGCCATCCTCCAGCCGAAGCCGGGCAACGACACCTTTCCTGCTGGCCCGGAGACTGTCTGCCTGGGCCTTGCCACGGCCCTCTGCGATGGCCTCTGACAACGTGCCGAAGAGCACCGTCAGCCAAAGCCAGATTGTCACCGAGATGCTGAACACTGCCGGCTTGAGGATGCAGATGGCCGTGCAGAGAGCCGCCCCGACCAGCACGGTGAACATCACGGGAGAGTGGATCATCTGGCGTGGCCCCAGCTTCCGTACTGCAACCGGCAGGGCGGTCCGGATGCTGGCAAGGTCGAGCTTGGCCGGCGCCTTGGTGTGGTGCTTGTGTTCCCCCGGAGTGCCCAGGGGATTTCCGTCTGCGTAAGTCTGGGCGGCGGTGTCCGAGGCTAATGCCGTGTTGGACCGGGTCATTTGAGGAGTCCTTCTGCGAGGGGGCCCAGGGAGAGGGCCGGGAAGTAGCTCAAGGCGGTCATGATCACCGTGACGCCGAGCAAGAGGGAACCGAAAAGCCAGCCGTGGGTGGGGACAGTACCGGACGACGCCGGGATCCGGGGCTGTTTGGCCAAGGAACCGGCCAAGGCAAGGACCAACACGATGGGCAGGAATCGGCCAAACAGCATGGCGAGGCCGATCATGGTGGACAGGTACGGCCCGGAGCTGGTGATTCCGCCGAAGGCCGAGCCGTTGTTGTTGGCTCCGGAGGTGAAGGCGTAGAGCACTTCGCTGAATTGGTGCGGGCCGGAGGCCGGTGCGTTGGCCATGGCGTACGGGAGCAGGACCGTGATCCCGGCGAGCGCCAGGACCACCACCGGCGTCACGAGGATGTACATCGCGGTGAGCTTCATTTCCCGGGGTCCTATCTTCTTGCCCAGGAATTCCGGAGTGCGGCCCACCATCAAGCCGGCAATGAACACCGAGACAATGGCGAGGATGAGCAGGCCATAGAGCCCTGATCCCGTGCCGCCGGGGGCAACTTCACCGAGCATCATGTTCACCATGGCGATCCCGCCTGCCAGGGGCGGTAAGGAATCGTGGGCGACGTTGATAGCTCCAGTTGAAGTCAACGTGGTGGCCGTGGCGAAGATTGAGCTCTGGGCCGCGCCGAAGCGCTGCTCGAACCCTTCCCCCAAACCGCCGGCGGCCGCCGTCGCGGTCCCCTGGGCTCCGGCAAAAGCCCAGCCCATCAGCACGGTGGACGCCAGCCAGAGTGCGCCCATGACACCCACTACCGTGTACCCTTGCCGCTGGTCCCCCACCATGCGGCCATAGGCATATGGCAGGGCGGAAGGGATCAGCAAGATCAGGAAGACCTCGAACATGCTGATGAAGACGTTCGGGTTCTCGAAGGGGTGCGAGGAATTGGCATTGAAATAGCCGCCGCCGTTGGTGCCCAGGATCTTGATGGCTTCCTGGGAGGCTACCGGCCCACCGGGGATGGTCTGGGTGACACCTGCTGCCTGGTTGACGACGTCGGTGGCCCAGAAATTCTGCACCACACCGCCGATCACCATCACGATGGCCGCGAGCGCGGCCATCGGCAGCAGCACACGGAAGGAGGTGCGTGCCAGATCCACCCAGAAATTTCCGAGCCTGTCCGTCCGGGTTCGCGCGATACCGCGGATCAGGGCGACCACCACCACGATTCCGACGGCGGCAGAGAGGAAGTTCTGCACGGCCAGCAGGCACATCTGTACGAAGATGCCCACGGTGGACTCAGGGACGTAGGTCTGCCAGTTGGTGTTCGTGGCGAAGGAGATGGCCGTGTTCATGGCCGTCCAAGGGTCTACACCGGGGAGGGAATTGTTCCCGGGCAGGACGCCTTGGAGCCGTTGGAGCAAGAACACCACCAGGATGGACACGGCAGAGAAGACCAGGACACTGCGCAGGTAGATCGACCAGCTCTGCTCAGTTTCCGGGTCAACCCCGGACAGCCTGTAGAACAGCCTCTCCACACGGGTTGACTTCTTGCCCTCAAAGACGCGGACAAGATAGCTGCCCAGCGGCTTGTGCACCAAGACCAGCAGCAAGAGCAGGACGGCCACCTGGGTGACGAAGGAGGCAATGCTGAAAACCATCCGGGATCACCACTTTTCCGGGTGGATCAAGACGGCCAGAAGGTAGCCGAACAGGCACAGGCCTGCAATGAACAGGACCAACCACATCACGGCGTCCGCGCTCACTGCCCGCTCACCGGCCCATCGCCGTCGACGATTTTGCCCAGAAGGTGGGCAACCCACATCACGATCCCCATGGACGCCACGAAGATCCCCACAACAGCCACGTCGGCCATTGGAACGTCCTTTCATCCGCGCCCCGTTTGCGGGGCTGATGCCAGTCAACTCCTTGGTCGGCGGCGAAAATCGGTTCCTGATGGTTCCTTAACACCGCAGGGCCGAATCTTGACGGCTTCTTAACAGGTGCGGCTTCTTGACGGGCGCGCTGCAGCTTCCGGGGCACCACCGTTAAGGATTCATCAAGATCGCCTTCAACCAGCGAAAAGACCGGTAGTCGGTGTTATCTTCAGCATGATCGCGGTGCCTGCGCGTCGCGCGGAAAGGACACCATGACTACCTTGAGCAGGCCGCCGGCTGATCCTTCGGCACCACGGCCCGGGGGCATGGCCTCCTTGCGGACATGGCTGCTGTTCGGACTGCAGGACTCCAAAGGATCGCACCAAGGCCCAGGCGCGGTGGGTGATCCCCATCTGAAGAAGCATTCGTGGTGGCAGGTCATGTGCCTCACCGGCGTCGATTATTTCTCCACCCTCGGCTACCAGCCGGCCATCGCAGCCCTGGCTGCGGGAGTGATCTCCCCCTTGGCCACCATCGTCCTCGTGGCCGTCACCTTGCTAGGCGCCCTGCCTGTGTACCACCGCGTAGCAGGGGAAAGCCACCGCGGCGAGGGATCCATAGCGATGCTTGAGCGCCTCTTGCCACGCTGGGGAGGGAAGCTCCTCGTCCTCGTTCTCCTCGGGTTCGCGGCAACGGACTTCATGATCACCATGACCCTCTCGGCCGCGGACGCCACCGCGCACGCGATCCAAAATCCGCTCGCCCCCGCTTGGCTGCAGGGACAGAACATCCTGGTGACCTTGTTCCTGTTGGCCCTGCTTGCCGCCGTATTCCTGCGCGGATTCAAGGAAGCCATTGGCGTGGCCGTGGTTCTCGTCGTGATCTACCTGGGCCTCAACGTCGTCGTCGTCTTCTCAACGTTCGTGGAGGTGTTCGACCATCCGGTCGCAGTGGGCGACTGGTGGCATGCACTGTCTACCTCCCACGGAAACCCGTTCATGGTGATCGGCATCGCCCTACTCGTGTTTCCCAAACTCGCACTGGGCCTGTCCGGTTTCGAGACCGGCGTCGCCGTGATGCCCCAGATCCGTGGACGTGCCTCGGACACCGAGGACAACCCGGCCGGACGGATCAAAGGAACCCGCCGCCTCCTGACCACTGCGGCAGTCATCATGAGTTCATTCCTGATCGCTACCAGCTTCACCACGGTCGTGCTCATTCCGGATCAGGAATTCCAGCCCGGCGGCCAGGCCAATGGACGCGCGCTGGCATTCCTGGCGCACCAATACCTCGGTGTGGGCTTCGGCACCGTCTACGACCTCAGCACCATCGCCATCCTGTGGTTCGCAGGCGCCTCCGCCATGGCCGGGCTGCTGAACCTGGTCCCACGGTATCTGCCGCGCTATGGAATGGCACCGGGATGGGCACGGGCGGTGCGCCCACTGGTGTTGGTGTTCACCCTCATCGGGTTCCTGATCACTTTCCTTTTCAACGCCGACGTCGACGCCCAAGGTGGTGCGTACGCGACCGGCGTGTTGGTGCTCATGACATCGGCTGCCGTTGCCGTGACCCTTTCCGCGCGCCGCTTGAGGCAGAGCAAGCGCACTGTCGCGTTCGGCATCATCGCCATCGTCTTCACCTACACCACCATTGCCAACATCTTCGAACGTCCCGAAGGCATCCGGATCGCCGCGATCTTTATCGTGGGAATCATCGTGATTTCCCTGCTCTCCAGGATCCGGCGCTCCTTCGAGCTGCACGCCACCCACGTCCATCTGGACCGCCAGGCGCTGGAATTCATGTCCACCAACTTGAGCGGCCCGATTGCGCTCATCGCCCACGAACCCCTCCGCCTCACGGCTGAGGCCTACCGGGACAAACTCACCTCGGCGATCGAGGTCAGCCACATACCGGTGGATTACCAGGCGCTCTTCCTGGAGGTGATCGTTGACGATTCCTCCGATTTCGAAACCGCACTCGAAGTCCACGGGGTGGTTCGGCACGGACACCAGATCCTCGAAGTCCACGGCCCCGTTGTCCCCAACACCATCGCCTCGGTGCTGCTGCACATCCGCGACGTGACGGGCCTCATGCCGCACATCTACTTCCGCTGGACCGAAGGGAACCCGGTCATCAACCTTCTTCGCTTCCTATTCCTCGGCGAGGGGGAAATCGCCCCTGTCACCCGTGAAGTCCTGCGTGAAGCCGAACCCGATGTCAGCCGCCGCCCGTGGGTCCACGTGGGCTGAGCGTTGATACACGGCGCCCAGGCCGCGATGCCGTCAGGGCCGCTCGGGAACCTCGCCGTTCCCTACCGCTTCGATCCAGTCGACCGCCTCGTCCGAGAAATAGAACCCCGAAGGCCCACTCTCACCAACCCACCAAGCATCGGAAGTAATAACGCCTCCAACTTGGGTGATCTCGGCGACCACTTCCGGGGACACCGCGTCGCCATTGTTGTCGATCAGCCATTTCTGGGTGGACGGCTTCAGCTTCGGCCACCAGTGCTCGATACTCATGGCCGAAGTCTGCCACGCCTGCCCGCAATCCTCGAGCCTGCCCGTTAAGGGAGTGCTAATTCTTCGCCCTCCGCGCGGTGTGCTGGCGCATCGTTTGCAGCGCTTCTTCCCGACAACCCGGGATGCCCTCGTGGCCGAACTCTTTGAAACCCCAACCCTCGAGCGCGCACGCAGTGCCAACGGGACGCCATGGGTGCTAGGGGTAGGCGGGGAAGAAGCGCACGCGGCCACGCTAAGGGACATCGATGGGCTCCTCGTAGGATCAGGCGTCCATCACTGAGGCACGGCTCTCGCGGTGCTTAGCCCGAAATCTCCCAAACACCCCCATTGACCTTTTCAATAACCGAACGATAACCTTCACTATATGAAAACAATGCCATCGGCATTAGCCCCCTTCCTGCGCTCGGAGACGCAGGGAGTGATCCTCGCGGAGATATTCATGGGCCACGGAGAACACACGATCAGCTCTCTCGCCAAGGCGGCGGGAACTTCCCCAGCGACAGTGATGCGCGAGGTCGACCGTTTGGTCGCGGCGGGTTACGTGATTGACAGACACGTTGGACGGGCCCGCTTGGTTATCGCCGATACCCAACACCCCCTATACAAACCACTTCAGGAAATCATCCGATATTCCTATGGCCCCGTCCCCATCCTGCAAAGGTTGCTAGAGTCTCAGCCCGACATTGACCAGGCGCTTATTTTCGGGTCATGGGCAGAGCGTGCCTCAGGGATCCCGGGGCACGATCCGAACGATGTTGATGTCCTCGTGATCGGTACGATGAGGCCGCGAGCAGCCGCCGTTCTGGCCAACGAAGCGACCGACCTCATTGGTAAAGAAGTGAACATTCGGGTGAGCTCGCGCGAGGATTGGCGAACCAAGAGCGATGGGTTGCTGCGCGAAATTGCACGAAGGCCCACAGTTGACCTACACCTGCACGACAGATTGGCAACGGCATGAGGGTGCTCCGGTGGGATGAAGGACGAGCCGCAGTCGATGAGTTATTGAGAGCAAGGAAGTTAGAACAGGTATCTGCCTCAGAGGAAATGGCCGAGTACTTGCTCAGTGTTGCCGCCAAGCACATTGAATCTGCCAGCCTGATTGCAGAAAGTGACCCCATGGGGAGCTACCAGATGAGCTACGACGGAGCACGAAAGGCACTTTCCGCGGTTCTTCAAATCCAAGGGCTAAGGCCAACCTCGAGCGGGGGGCACTATGTCATCGAGGAATGCCTAAAAGCTCAGCTGGGCAAAACGGGCCGAGAGATCGTAGGCAAGTTCTCAGTGATGCGACGAATTCGGAACGATAATGAATACCCGCAGCAGCCTGAGGACGCTATGGCTGTAGAGGAAGCCCTCGAACAGATAATCGAAGCTCAGTTGGTGCTGGACGGAGCAAGGAAACTCGTGGAAGTGTTGCCTCCCTACGGGAGTTGAAACCGATCTAGGCACCCCTTCCCTATGCCTACGCCGGCGGCGCCGTGGATTCGCGGACCACAAGGTGCGTAGCGAGTTCCACTCGCCGCGAGTCCAACGCGTCACCCCGCATTTGGCGCAGGACGAATCGCAGCGCGGCGCGGCCCATCTCCTGGAGTGGCTGGGATACGGACGTCAGCGGAGGGACCGATTCCTCCGCTTGGTAGGTTCCGTCGAATCCCACCACGCTGATGTCCTCCGGGATGCGGATCTTTTGCCGACGGGCCTCGGCGAGCACGCCCAAAGCGATGCTGTCGCTTGCGGCGAAAATTGCCGTTGGGCGCTCTTCGAGTTGAAGCAGGGCCTTCATTCCCGCAACACCATTCTCGGAGCGGAAGGGTCCCGACATGATGTAGCGCTCCTCGACGGGCACCCCTTTCGCCATCAGCGCGGCCATGTAGCCGTGTAACCGGGCCTGGTTGCACTCGGCAGCTTCCGGTCCACCCAGATAGGCGATCCTGCGGTGCCCTAGATCCAGCAGGTGCGCCGTGGCAGCCTTGCCCCCGGCCCAGTTGCTGGCGCCGACGCTGACCACGTCACCTGGTGGCGGGTTGAGCGGGTCGATGACAACGATAGGTATCTGCCGCCGTCGAAATGGATCCAACTGGGCCGAACTGAACGCCGAGGTCACCACGATCATGCCGCTGCGGCCTTCATCGACGATTCGCTGCGCCCGCTGCTCGAGGCTCAACTTCGACGCCGATTGCTGCCCGGTGATGTTGAGCAGGACTTCGACGTCGGAGACGGCCGCGTGCTCCAGCACGCCGTTGAGGACTTCCACTCCATACGCCGAATTCAAGGTGTCGAAGACAACCTCCACAACTGGCGGACGGCCGGCGATGTTCTTTCGCTGAAGCGGTGACTTGTATCCCGTCCGCTCCAGCGCGGTCAGGACTTTGGCACGCGTGCCGGCGGCAACGTCCTCGCGCCCATTGACGACCTTCGAGACTGTCGGCATCGAGACGCCCGCCTCCCGGGCGATGGCGGCCAATGTCACCTTGCCGGGACGTTCATTGCTGACCATGGATCCTCAACTCTTTCGAAATATTTCGTCGACACAAGTCTGGGTGGTTGGGCAAGCAGAGTCAACCGCTATTTCGTAAAAGAGTTGAACTTTATGCGTGATTTGCCTTGACGGTGACCCATGCCACAGCTAAATTTGCCTAACGGACCGAAAATATTGTCGAAATATTTCGAAGATTCGGATCAAGCATATTCAGCGGCAGTGCAGCCTCTCCCCTGACGGCCGGACTCCCGAAAGCAAAGCCGGGCAATCAACGTCGAGCCCGGAGGACGAATGGAATTGCAAATGGTAAAACTCACGTTGCGTTCAGCAGCGATCGCCGTTACTGCTGCGGCCGTATCGATCTCCCTCGCAGCTTGCGGATCCAGTGGACCGGCAAGTTCGGCAGGCAACGCCGATTCGGCCACCATGTGGGGCCTCACGGGCGGTAACCAGCCCGTACTCCAGAAGTCCATCGATGCGTGGAACAAAGCCCACCCGGACGAGACCGTCAAGCTCGATTTCTTCGCGAACGACGCGTACAAGACCAAGGTGCGCACCGCCGTCGGCGCCGGTCAAGGACCCACCTTCATTTACGGTTGGGGCGGCGGCGTGCTGAAGTCCTATGTCGACGCCGGCCAAGTGGCCGACCTGTCGGACTTCGTAGCGTCAAACCCCGATGTCAAGAACCGCTACCTGCCGTCCGTGCTCAAGAACGGCGTGATCGCCGGCAAGACCTATGCCCTGCCCAACAACAACGTGCAGCCCGTGGTCCTGTACTACAACAAGGAAGTCTTCGATAAAATCGGCGCCCAAGCCCCCAAGACCTGGGATGAACTGATGGCCCTGGTGCCGAAGTTCAAGGCCGCGGGAATCGCTCCCTTCTCCCTCGGCGGCCAATCCAAGTGGCCTGACTTGATGTGGCTCGAATACCTCGTGGAGCGCATAGGCGGACCCGATGTCTTCGCGAACATCGCCGCCAACAAGCCCGGCGCCTGGTCCGATCCTGCCGTCAAGGAAGCCCTGAGCAAGATCCAGGACCTGGTGGACGCCGGCGGATTCGCCAACGGCTTCTCCTCCATCGCCGCCGACAGCAACGCAGACCAGGCCCTCCTCTACACCGGCAAGGCCGCCATGATCCTGCAGGGTGGCTGGATCTACCAGAGCATGAAGAAGGACGCCGCGGACTTCGTCAAGAACGGCAAGCTGGGCTACGTCACCTTCCCCACCGTTTCCGGCGGCAAGGGCGATCCGGCCAACGTCGTGGGCAACCCGTCCAACTTCTGGTCGATCTCTTCCAAGGCCACTGACAGCCAGAAGAAGGCAGCCCTCGACTACTTCAAGAGCGGAATGTTCACCGACGCCGACACGCAGGCCTTGATTGACTCCGGAGCCGTTCCCGTGACCACGGGCATCGAAAGCAAGCTGGCCGCATCGCCGGACAAGGACTTCCTGAGCTACGTGTACGGCATGGCCAAGAACGCCCCGAGCTTCACCCTCTCCTGGGACCAGGCCCTCAGCCCCGCCCAGGGAGACGCCATGTTGGCGAACCTGGACCAGATCTTCCTGAAGAAGATCAGCCCCGATCAGTTCGTCTCGACCATGAACGCAACGATCGGAAAATAACCAGTGTCTACCTCAACCGGTTCTTCCCGGCGGGTCCTTGAAAGGGGCCCGTCGGGGTGGCTGGCCTCACCAGCCCTCGTCTTCTTCCTCCTCTTCGCCATCATCCCGCTCTTCGGTGTGCTCTTCCTCAGCTTCACCAAATGGGACGGGCTGGGCGAAATCAAGCTGGACGGCTTGTCCAGCTGGACCACGGTCCTGACTGATCCCGTCACCGGCAATGCCCTGTGGGTCACCGCCAAGATCATGTTCTTCTCGTTCATCGTCCAGGCTCCCATCAGTTTGCTCCTCGGAGTCTTCACTTCCGCATCCCAGAAATACCGCGCGGCCCTCGCCGTCCTCTACTTCGTGCCGCTGCTGCTGTCCTCCGCGGCCGTCGCCATCGCTTACAAGGCCCTCTTGGACCCGAACTTCGGCCTCGGTCCGGGCTTGGGTCTTCCATTCCTCGCCCAGGACTGGCTCGGCAACTCGGATCTGGTGCTGTTCGTCGTCGTGTTCGTCATCGCTTGGCAGTTTGTCCCGTTCCACACGCTCATCTACCAAGGCGGCGTACGCCAGATCCCGGCGTCGCTCTACGAAGCGGCCCAAATCGACGGCGCCGGGCGCGTCCAGCAGTTCTTCGCCATCACCCTGCCCCAGTTGAAGTACACCATCATCACGTCCTCCACCCTCATGGTGGTCGGCTCACTGGCCTACTTCGACCTCGTCTTTGTCCTCACCGGAGGAGGCCCGGGCTATTCCACGCGGCTGCTACCGCTCCACATGTATCTGACCGGCTTCAAGGCCAATGACATGGGAGCGGCGAGCGCCCTGGGCGTCATCCTCGTGGTGATCGGCCTTGCCCTGGCCCTCCTCCTGCAAAGACTCGGTGGCAAGAACCGCAACGCAAGCCAATTGGAAGGTGCCTGATGGCTTCCACAACCCAGATTCCCGCACCGCCGGCAAGGCGCGCCGCGCTAAGCAACAAGCAAGGCCACAATCATGGCCAGCGATCAAAAGGCGCCAAAGGCCCCGGACGGCTCCGCCCCAACTATCTGGGCGGCCTGGGCGGCTGGCTTTGGTTGGCGATCATCATCGTTCCCATCTACTACGTGGTGGTGACCAGCCTGAAGAACCAGGCCGGGTTCTTCACCTCGAACCCGATGATGCCGCCCACCGAGCCGACCCTGGACAACTACAAGCTGGTCCTGGACAACGACTTCGCCATGTACTTCTTCAACAGCCTGGTGGTCACAGTCGGCAGCGTCGTGCCGGCGCTCCTGGTCTCGTTCATGGCCGCCTACGCGATCGTCCGGGGCAAGGGCCGGTTCCTGACGTGGACGAACAACACGTTCCTCCTGGGCCTGGCGATTCCATTGCACGCCACGATCATCCCGATCTACTGGATGATCACCAAGGCGCATCTCTATGACACCTTGTTGGCGCTGATCCTCCCCTCCATCGCGTTCGCCATTCCTATTTCCGTCCTCATCCTGAGCAACTTCATGCGCGATGTTCCCAACGAGTTGTTCGAGTCCATGCGGCTCGACGGATGCTCGGACTGGGCCATGATGTGGCGACTCGCGCTGCCCATGACGCGCCCCGCCGTCGTGACTGTTGGCATCTACAACGCGCTGGGAGTCTGGAACGGGTTCCTGTTCCCGCTGATCCTGACCCAGAGCCCGTCCACCCGCGTTCTTCCGCTGTCCTTGTGGACTTTCCAGGGCGAATTCAGTGTCAACATCCCCGCCATACTGGCGTCCGTGGTGCTCGCCACCTTGCCGCTGCTGGTCATCTATGTGGTGGCCCGCCGCCAGCTGCTCAGCGGACTGACCGCAGGATTCAGCAAATAGCCAACGCTTCTTGAAAAGCACGAAAGGAAACACAATGACTACCGCAAAGCCCTTGCGCGTCGGCATGGTCGGCTACGCATTCATGGGCGCCGCCCACTCCCACGCCTGGCGGACAGCGCCGCGGTTCTTCGATCTCCCGCTGGACCCCCAGCTCACCGCCCTGTGCGGCCGGAACGACGACGGCGTCCGGGCGGCCGCGGGCAAGCTCGGCTGGGGATCCGTGGAGACGGATTGGCGCCGGCTCATCGAGCGGGACGACATCGACCTGATCGACATCTGCACCCCGGGCAACACGCACGCCGAGATCGCGATCGCTGCCCTTGAAGCGGGCAAGCACGTGCTCTGCGAGAAACCCCTCGCCAATTCCGTGGCGGAGGCGGAGCGCATGACCGAAGCCGCCCAGGCCGCGGCAGAACGCGGGGTGTTCTCGATGTGCGGCTTCAGCTACCGCCGCACGCCAGCGTTGGCGTTGGCCAAGCGGATGGTCGAAGAGGGCCGGCTGGGAACCATCCGGCACGTGCGGGCACAGTACCTGCAGGACTGGCTCAGCGACGAAAACGCGCCCATGACTTGGCGGCTGGACAAGTCCAAGTCCGGATCGGGATCCTTGGGCGACATCGGAGCGCACAGCATCGACGCCGCGCAGTGGGTCACAGGGCGGAAGATCACGGGCGTTTCCGCGCTCCTGGAAACGTTCGTCCACGAGCGCCCGCTGGCCGGTGACCTCGTGGGCCTCGGCGGCCACGGCGACGTCGGCGCGGATGCGCCGCGCGGCACGGTTACCGTCGATGACGCCGCCATTTTCACCGCGAGGTTTGACGGCGGCGCTACTTCCGCGGGCGCCGTCGGCGTTTTCGAGGCCACGCGTTTCGCGCTGGGACGCAAGAACGCCATGCGCCTGGAGGTCAACGGCACCAAGGCGTCGCTCGCGTTCGACTTCGAAGACATGAACGTCTTGTCCTTCTACGACGCCGCCGAATCGCCCGACGCCGGATTCCGCCGGATCTTCGTGACGGAACCCGAACACCCCTATGTCGGCAACTGGTGGCCCACCGGCCATGGCCTCGGATACGAGCACGGCTTCACGCACCAAGTGGTGGACCTCGTGACGGCGATCGGCGCAGGCGAGCAGCCCTCGCCGTCGTTCGCTGATGCCCTGCAGGTGCAAAAAGTCCTGGCCGCCGTGGAAGGCAGCGCCGCAGAGTCCAGCCGCTGGCAGAAAGTCTAGGAGGAAACACCGATGACAAGACCCATCACACTGTTCACCGGCCAATGGGCCGATCTGCCGTTCGAAGAGGTCGCCCGCCTTGCCGGCGAGTGGGGCTTCGACGGGCTCGAAATCGCCTGCTGGGGCGACCACCTCGATCCCTACCGCGCTTCCGTGGACGACGGCTATGTCCAGGAACGCCTCGACATCCTCGAGAAGAACGGCCTGAAGGTCTTCGCGATTGCCAACCACCTCACGGGCCAGGCCGTGTGCGACGACCCCATCGATGAGCGCCACCGGGACATCCTCTCCGACGAGGTTTGGGGCAATGGCGATCCTGAAGGGGTACGCCAACGCGCTGCCGAGGCCATGAAGGCGACGGCACGGGCCGCGGCACGCCTCGGCGTCAAGACCGTCACGGGATTCACGGGCTCCTCCATCTGGAAGGCCGTGGCCATGTTCCCGCCCGCCTCGGAGTCGATGATCGAGCGCGGCTACCAGGATTTCGCGGACCGCTGGAACCCGATCCTCGACGTGTTCGACGAGGTGGGGGTCCGCTTCGCCCTGGAAGTGCACCCCTCCGAGATCGCCTACGACTACTGGACGACGAAACGTACCCTGGACGCCGTGGGGCACAGAGAGAGCTTCGGGTTGAACTTCGATCCATCCCACTTCATCTGGCAGGACCTGGACCCGGTGATGTTCCTCCAGGATTTCGCGCCGAAGATCTTCCACGTGCACGTCAAGGAATCCATCCGCCAGCTCAATGGCCGCAACGGCCGGCTCGGATCCCACCTTCCATGGGCGGACCCGCGCCGGGGCTGGGACTTCGTCACCGCAGGCCATGGCGACGTGAAATGGGAGCCGATCTTCCGGACGCTCAATGCGATCGGCTACGAGGGTCCAACCAGCGTCGAGTGGGAAGACGCCGGCATGGACCGCCTCGTGGGAGCGCCGCAATCCCTGGCCATGGTCCGGGAACTCGCCGCCATCGCCCCGCCTGTCGCCGCTTTCGACGCCGCATTCTCAAGCCGCTGACCATTTCGTCTTTCGGCTGTACGGCCGTATTTCTATGCAAAGGAAACCATGACTGACAAGAAGACCGCCCTGGTGGTCCGTGGCGGCTGGGATGGCCACCAGCCATTCGAAGCCACGGAACTCTTCATCCCGTTCCTCAAGGACAACGGCTACGACGTCCGGGTGGAGGAATCCCCGAAGGTATATGCCGATTCGGCATATATGGCCGGCGTGGACCTGATCGTGCAGTGCATGACCATGTCCACCATCGAGAAAGACGAGTTCGAGGGGCTCCGCACCGCCGTCGAAAACGGCACGGGACTTGCCGGCTGGCACGGCGGCATCGCTGATTCCTACCGGAACAACTCTGACTACCTGCATATGATCGGCGGCCAGTTCGCCTGTCACCCGGGCAAACATCCGGACGAACGTATCGGCGAGCAGTCGGACAATTACGTGCCGTACACAGTGAACATGCTGCCTGCCGCCGACAGCCACCCCATCACGCAGGGAATCGGCGACTTCGATTTGGTCACCGAGCAGTACTGGGTCCTGTCTGACGACTACATCGACGTCCTCGCCACCACCACCCAGAAGGTCCGCGAATGGGACCAGTGGAACCGGGAGGTCACCTCTCCCGCCATCTGGACCCGGCAGTGGGCCGAAGGACGGATCTTCGTCTGCACCCCGGGCCACCGCGTGGAAATCCTTCAGGACAGCAACGTCCGCGCGATCATCGAAAGGGGCATGCTGTGGGCAAGCCGCTGAAGGTCGGAATCATTGGCTGCGGAGCCATCATTGCCCAGTACCTGGCAAATTTCCGACGACTCGAAGCGATTGACCTGGTAGCCGTCGCGGACCTCGATCCCGCACGGGCGCAGGCGGTCGCGGATTCTTACGACGGCGTCCGCGCGGTGACGGTCGACGAGCTCCTGGCGGCAGACGACGTCGAGCTCGTCCTGAACCTCACGATTCCGGCCGCGCATGCGCCGATCGCTTTGAAGGCGATCGCCGCCGGCAAGAGTGTCTATGGTGAGAAGCCGCTCGCTGCGACGACCGCCGAGGCACGGCAAGTGCTGGACGCGGCGCGGGAGGCCGGCGTCGTGGTCGGCTGCGCGCCGGATACGGTGCTCGGCACCGGGATCCAGACCGCCCGGAAGGCGATCGACGACGGCCTGATCGGGACGCCGATCTCGGCCACGGCGACCATGGTGACCCCGGGACATGAGCGGTGGCACCCCAACCCGGACTTCTACTACCAGCCCGGCGGCGGACCGCTGCTGGACATGGGTCCCTACTACGTGAGCGCCCTGGTCACGCTGCTGGGCCCGGTGGTCTCGGTCATTGGGGCCGCAAGCCACACACGGAATACGCGCACCATTGGTTCTGGCCCGCGCGAGGGCGAGGTGATTCCGGTGACCATCGATTCGCACGTGACCGGGGTCCTGGTCCACGCCTCCGGCGCCCTGTCCACGCTGGTGATGAGCTTCGACGCGGTGAAAACCAAGTCGGCCAACATCGAGATCCACGGCGCGGCAGGGTCCCTGGTGGTTCCCGATCCGAACCACTTCGACGGCGACGTCCAGCTCTTCACCCTTGGCACCGACTCGTGGCAGACCCTTCCGGTCTCGGCCGGCTACATCGATTCGGGCAGGGGCTTCGGCATCGCCGACCTCGCCGCCACCCCGGCCGGCGCCGAGCCGCGCGCGGGCGGCCAACTGGCGTTCCACGCGCTCGAGGTCATGGAATCGGTGCTCGCATCCGCCCACAATGGCTCAGCGGTGTCGATCGAAAGCACGGTGGCACGGCCGGACCTCGTGGAGCTGACCGCGCTGGCGGCCCCGCTCGCGGAGGTTCAGGGAATCAGTTCGTAGGCCTGGCTCAAAATTCTCCGGACTGAGGTTGCTGCGGCGCCCCTGAGGGCCCCCGTCTGCCCCAGTCCGGAGAACGCCAGGTTTCCTTCCGGGATCAGTCCCGGTGCGTGGTGGTCCAAGCTCCGGCGCAGCGCGGGAGCGATCCACTCCTCGAGTACGGCGAAATGACCGCCCAGCACGACGGCGGAAATGTTCGCCACCCGCGCTGTGGAGGCCACCGCGATTCCGAGATACCGTCCGGCCTGTTCCACCGCTGAACCCGCGAGTTCATCGCCATCGTGGGCAAGTTGCAGCAAGTGGGCCGTATGCCGCGTGGTCGAATCCCGATCCATTCCAGCAGCGGAATATATGGCGTCCTGGCCCGCGAACGTTTCAAGGCAGCCGTGGCCGCCGCAGGCGCACAGCGGGCCGTCGGGATGCACCACCACATGCCCGATCTCACCGGCATGACCCTGGGGGCCGTCGAAGAGCTGGGAAGCCATGACCAGGCCGCCACCAACGCCCACTTCGCCGGAAATGTACAGGAAGTCCCGGAACCGATCCCTTGTACCGTGATCTGCGCCGTGGCCAAACCAGAGTTCCGCGAGCGCGGCGCTATTGGCCTCGTTCGAGAGGGTCACTCCGAAGGGGGCTTCGGGCAGGAGCCGGGGCAGCTCTTCGGACAGCCCGACGTCGGCCCACCCCAGGTTCGGTGCGGCCACCACCACGTTGTGTTCCGTATCCACCAATCCGGGCACCGTCAGTTCCCCGCCAAGAAGCTCGACGCCCGCGTCCGCCGCCTTTGCCGCTGCCCGCTGAGCCATCGCGACGAGGAGCGGCAGGATGTCGGAAGGCCGGCTCCCACGGTTGTGCCGTTCAAGGGTTTCGTGGAAGACCAGTTTCCCTGCGAAGTCCAGGACTCCCACCGCGAGGTAGTCCACATTGATTTCCGCGGCCAAAGCGCCGCGAGCCGGATTGAGGACAAGACCGGTTCCGGGCCGTCCCCGTTCGCCGTCGCGGGTGACACTTGTTTCCAGCACCAGGCCGGACTCAAGCAGATCGGCTACCAGGCTCGAAACGGAGGCCTTCGTCAGGCCGCTTTCCGCGGCAAGCTGCGCGCGCGTGGCCCCGCCGTTCCCCTGGATCCCGTCGAGCACGAGTGCCAGGTTCTGCCTGCGGACATCGCCCACTCTCCCGGGCGACGGCGTGGCGGGCATGTTTCCTCCAGGATCCTGTTTTGACAAGGTGATCTTCATCATCATTCAGGGACCCGAGGTTGCTGGCCATTTGGACCGTGCCGCGCGGCCCGGTAACAGTCCTGCGCGGGGACGCGGCCGGGGACGCGAGTCGCCCCCAAACGCAACGAGGCAGTCTCAGGCTACTTCGGAACGTTCCCGTTTGGTCGTGTCAGCGCAGTTGGTCCACCTGGACGATCAGGTAAGAGGTCTTCTTTGAGAACCGTCCGGTCCGGACGCCCGTGAACTCGTTCGGGGCTAGCTTCCCGTCAACATGGAACACAACATTTAATGCGACAAACCGTATCGGCTGGCTCTGACAAAAAGTCACGCGAAGCCCCGCCGCCGTTAGTCCCTTAGTCCCCCGGGTAGCTGATTCCCGCTTGGCTACGTGCTTCATCCAGCAGGGACATGGTGGTCAGGGTATCCGCCAACGGCATCGTGGGGCTCTCGAGCAGGCCCTCCTGCAGGCAGCGAATCACTTCGCGCAACTGGTACGTATAGCCATGGCCGACCGTAGCGAATTTCTCCACACGTTGCTCGCCGGAGCCGGAGGTGATGGTTAGCTCGCTTGGATTGAACAGCGGGGCGTTGCAGCGCAGCATCCCCTTCGTGCCGCATACGGTGGCCGTCTGCGGGGTGGCCGCGGTCAATGACGTCATGGCCTGGACCTGCGCCCCGGACGAGTAGGACAACGTCAGTGCGGTCTCGGAATCCACTCCGCCATCGGTGAGATGTGCCGTGGCCGTGATGGACTGGGGGCGGCCGAGGCTAAAAAGCGCCCAGGTCAGGGGATACACCCCAACGTCCATCAGGGCGCCTCCCCCGTCTTCGCGCCTCCATAGCCGGGAATCGGGCCGATCAGGCGCCGGAAATCCGAGATCAGCCTGCAACCACCGGACCTCGCCGAGTTCACCGGATGCGATGATTTCAGCTGCCCGTTGCACGCTGGGCAGGAACCGGGTCCGTACGGCCTCCATCAGGAACAGGCTTTTCTCCCGGGCCAGGCTGACCAGATCTTCTGCTTCACGGGCGTTGATGGTCAACGGCTTCTCGCACAGCACGTGCTTTCCGGCTTTGAGTGCCGCCTTCGCCACCAAGTAGTGGCTCGTGTGCGGCGTGGCCACGTAGACCACGTCCACCGCAGGATCCCGGAGTAGTCGCTGGTACCCCGGAAGCCCGCCGTCGTCGCCGTAGGCGCTCTGGAAGCCGTGCTCGGAAGCAAACGCCTCCGCGTTTTCCTGGGTCCGGGAACTCACGGACTGCAGGACGGCGTCGGGAAGGAGCGCGAGGTCGCTGACGACCGTGGACGCGATCCGTCCGGTGGAGATGATTCCCCACCGGACGGGATCGCCCGATGCAGGCACCGGATCTTGGTCCACGAAACCAAGAAGCGGCGTCCTGACGAGCAGCGGTTCAGGCGTCGGTGTCAACGCGCACACTGGCTTTCCGGTAGTTCTGGCCGATCGAAGCTCGGAAATCCGGCTCAGGTGTGGCGTCCACGGCCACAGGCCAGTCCGGGCGGAACCCTGCGAGCGCCCACGCTGCCTGCACAGCCGCCCCTCGGGCCACGTATTCACCGGGACTCGGAACGACCACGGGGAGGTCGAACACCTGGGCCGCAATCCGTTGCACGGCAGGATTCTGTACGGCACCGCCAATCAGCAGCAATCGTTCCGCACGGACACCCTGGTCACGCAGCGCATCCAGCCCTCCGGCGAGTCCACACAGCATGCCTTCGATGGCGGCCCGGGCGATATTCGGCCGGGTGGTGGAGGCGATGCTGAGGCCGTGGAAACTGGCCTTCGCGTGAGGCAGGTTGGGAGTCCGTTCCCCTTCGAAATACGGCACCAGCACCACGCCTCCCGAGCCAGGCTCAGCTTCAAGGGCGAGCCTGGACAGCTCGTCGAAGTCGACGTCGAGCACTGCGGCAACCGAACTGAGCACTCGGGCGGCGTTCAGGGTCACCGCGATGGGCAAATACTCACCGCTCGCATCGGCGAAGCCCGCCACGGTCCCGCTCGCATCGTGCCCGGGTGAAGAGTCGACGGCGAACACTGTACCGCTGGTACCCACGGACACCACGACGTCGCCGGGTTTGGCTCCGAGCCCAAGCGCCGCTGCGGCGTTGTCCCCCGCCCCGACGCCGAGCACGATCCCGCCCTCGACAGCACTGCTTGCGCTAGTACCCCCGAAACACGCCGGGTGCACACGCCCCGCGGTTTCGCCCGGGCCCAGCACGCGGGGCACGACGACGACGCCGGGCGCCGCCGTCGCTGACCCGCCCGAGGCTTCCCGGGCGTCCTGGCCGAACGCCAGCTTGAACAAGTCCAGATCGTAGCGTCCGGTCAGCGGGCTCCAGTAGCCGGTGCCGCTGGCATCCGAACGGTCAGTGGTGAGTTCGTCCAGGTCTGGCCCCAGCGGGCTTGAGCCCGCTGGACCGTAACCGCGGAGACGCCACGTGAGCCAGTCGTGGGGGAGCGCGACGGCGGCCACCTTGGCCATGCTTTCGGGCTCGTGGTCCCTGATCCAGCGGATCTTCGTGATCGTAAATGAAGCCACCGGCACCAGCCCGGTCCGCTGGGCGAAGTCCTCCGCCCCTACTTCTGCGGTGAGATCCTCCGCGGATCCGGCGGAGCGGGTGTCGTTCCACAACAACGCCGGCCGCACCACATTGCCCTCGCGGTCCAGCAGCACCATGCCGTGCTGCTGGCCCCCTACGGACAGTGCGCTGACATTGGCCAGGCCGCCGGCGTCGTCGAACGCTTCAGACAGCGCCCGCCACCACTCGTCCGGATGGACCTCCGTCCCGTCCGGGTGGCTCGCTCGCCCCGAACGGACAAGCTCACCGCTTTCCGCGTCCAGGACCACCACTTTGCAGCTTTGAGTAGAGGAATCAACCCCGGCAACAAGGTTCAAGGAAGCAGTGGCCACGGGATCAGCGTGCTCCGAGAAGGTGCTCGATGAAGAGCTGCTGGAGCTTCACGAATCCGAAGCCCTTGCCGCCGAAGTAGGCGTCGACGTCGAAGTCCTCGTACGCGGACTTGTCCGCACGCAACTGCTCGTAGCCTTCGCCCGGATTCAGGGTGGGCTCGTTGATTTCAGCCACCCGTGACGCCTGGAGGGCTTCCTGGACCTCAGGGTCGGCACGGAATGCCTTGGCGCGCTCCTTGAGCAGCAAGTAGGTCTGCATGTTCGCGGCCGCAGAGTCCCACACGCCATCGATGTCCTCGGTGCGGCTGGGCTTGTAGTCGAAGTGGCGCGGGCCCTGGTAGGAGGGGCCGCCGTCGGGACCGCCGTTTTCGAGCAAGTCCACCAGGGAGAAAGCGTTCTGCAGGTCACCGTGGCCGAACACCAGGTCCTGGTCGAACTTGATGCTGCGCTGGCCGTTGAGGTCGATGTGGAAGAGCTTGCCCTGGTACAGGGCCTGGGCGATGCCGTGCGTGAAGTTCAGCCCGGCCATCTGCTCGTGGCCGGTCTCGGGGTTGATGCCTACGAGTTCGGGACGTTCCAGGGTTTCGATGAAGGCAAGGGCGTGGCCCAGGGTGGGGAGGAGGATGTCGCCGCGGGGTTCGTTCGGCTTCGGTTCGATCGCGAAGCGGATGTTGTAGCCCTTGTCCGTGACGTAGTCGCCCAGCAGGTTGACGGCCTCGCGGTAGCGCTCGAGGGCCCCGCGGATGTCCTTGGCGGCGTCGTACTCGCTGCCTTCGCGTCCGCCCCACATGACGAAAGTTTCGGCGCCGAGTTCAGCGGCGAGATCGATGTTGTCCAGCACCTTGCGCAGGGCGAAGCGGCGGACGCCGCGATCGTTGCTCGTGAAGCCGCCGTCCTTGAAGACGGGGTGGCTGAACAGGTTGGTGGTGACCATGGGAACAATCATCCCCGTGGCCTTGAGCGCTCCCTGCAACCGGTCGATCTCGCGCTGGCGATCGGCAGCCGAGCAGCCGAAGGGGAACAGGTCGTTGTCGTGAAAAGTGATGCCGTAGGCGCCAAGGTCGCTAAGCCGGTTGACGGCTTCCACGGTGTCCAAGGGAGGGCGGGTGGCGGAACCGAATTGGTCCTGCGCCTCCCAACCCACGGTCCAAAGGCCGAACGAGAACTTGTCTTCACGGGTGGGCTGAATCGTCATTGAGTGCTCCGGGTAGTCGATGTGGAGTTTGTTTCGCTATCCAACATATTACGAATCTCCGTGATGTCAACCACTTGGAGCAAGCAAGATTTTTCATCCCACCGGCGAAAAAGTCCTAAAAGATCTAGCGCCCGGCCGACCCAGCCGTTATGTTTGGGTGGACATCAAATAAGGCCGTAGAGCCTCGAACGAAGGATTCAACCGTGACTGATCAGCTGGTGGCGGAACGCAACTGGGCAGAAAACTACAGCTACCAGGCACCGCAGCTCGCCCATCCCGCCAGCGTGGAGGAGCTCCAGGGACTCGTGGCAGGCGCCAAGAAGATCCGCGCGCTGGGCTCCCGGCATTCCTTCAACTCCATCGCGGACACGGACGGCACGCTCGTGGTGCTGGACCAGCTGGAACCCGGCATCACTGTGGATCCGGCGAACATGACCGTCACCGTGAGCGGCGGCACGCGTTACGGAACCCTGGCGGCAGAACTCCAGCGCCAAGGCTTCGCCCTTCACAACCTCGCATCGCTCCCGCACATTTCGGTGGCAGGGGCTGTCGCCACCGCCACGCACGGCTCCGGTGACGCCAACGGCAACCTGGCCACCGCCGTCGCCGGTCTGGAACTCGTCACGGCGGACGGCAGTATCCTCAGTGTGCGCCGCGGCGACAAGGATTTCGATGGGATGGTGGTGGGACTCGGCGCACTCGGCATCGTCACCAAACTGACCCTGGACATCCAGCCAAGCTTCGACGTCGCCCAGAGCGTCTTCGAAAACCTCAACTGGGATCTCGTCCTGGAAAACTTCGACCAGATAACCTCCTCGGCCTATAGCGTCAGCCTGTTCACTGATTGGAGCGGGGAGACAGTGGGCCAAGCGTGGCTCAAGAGGCGCAGCGGCGATCCGGCACCGGCAATCTCGGATTTCTTCGGTGGCACCCCGGCAACGGAAGCCCGGCACCCCCTTCCCGGCGTATCGGGCAGCAACTGCACGCAGCAGCTCGGCATTGCCGGGCCGTGGTCCGACAGGCTGGCCCATTTCAGGATGGAATTCACTCCCAGCCAAGGTGACGAGCTGCAAAGCGAGTACCTCATCCCCCGCGAGCACGCAGTGGACGCCCTCCGCACGATGCGCAGGCTCTCCGACGTCGTGACTCCCCTGCTGCTGGTCGGCGAAATCCGCACGGTGGCGGCGGACCAGCTCTGGCTGAGCGCCAACTGCGGCCGCGACGGCATCGGTTTGCACTTCACCTGGCGCCAGGACCAGCCGGCGGTCGAAGCAATCCTGCCGCTGCTTGAGGCGGAACTGGCTCCGTTCGCGGCGAGGCCGCACTGGGGCAAGCTGTTCGACGCCGGTGCTGCCGCCGTCGCGCCCTTGTACCCTCGCTTCAACGACTTCATCGCCCTGGCTGAGCGCCTGGATCCTTCCGGAAAGTTCCGCAACGACTTCCTGGACCGAACGGTGTTTGGGAGCTGATATTGTCGCGATGATGCCCTCCCCCACCCGAAATCCCGTCACCGCCAGCGAGCCCGATCCTTCGCGGCGGAACAACCTGGCGCTGCTGACCTCCCTTGTCCATCACAACGGCGTACTCAGCCGTGCGCAGCTGACGAAACGCACGGGCCTGAACCGGTCCACGGTAGGGGCGTTGATAGGGCAACTCGTGAACTTGGAAGTGGTGTATGAGGCGGCGCCCTCCGGTGAAGCGCAGGTCGGCAGGCCCAGCCCGATCGTCCACCCGCGGCCCTCGATAGCTGCCCTTGCTGTCAACCCGGAGATCGATGCGGTCACCATCGGCCTTGTCGGCCTCGGCGGGAAGGTCCAGAAGAAGATCCGTTTCGACACCGAGCGGATCCCGACGGCCAAGGAAGCCGTGAACATCGCCGCCGCAGTGATCGAGGGAATGCGGTCCGAGCTCGATACCTCGTACCGGGTGATGGGCGTGGGTATCGCGGTGCCCGGGCTCGTCAACCGCGACGACGGCGTAGTCCGGCATGCCCCGCATCTGGGCTGGCGCGATGAGCCGGTGGCCCGCATGCTCGGCGAGGCCACCGGCTACCCATGCCACGCGGCCAACGACGCATCGCTGGGCGCCGAAGGCGAGCTCCTCTTCGGGGCAGGTGCGGGGCAGAAGAACCTGATCTTCCTCAACGGTGGCGCCAGCGGTATCGGCGGCGGAATCATCGCTGATGGGGAGTTGCTTCGCGGAACATCCGGCTACGCCGGGGAACTTGGACATACCTTTGTCCGCTCGTCCGGCAAACCTTGCCATTGCGGGGCCACGGGCTGCCTTGAAACCGAAGTCTCCCAGTCACCGCTTTTTGAGCTCGCCGGGATCGGTGGCGGGGATGCCGGTGAACTTGAGCAAGCGCTTCGCCAGAACAGCAGCGAGGCCGTGGACACGGAAGTTGCACGCCAACTCGAGTATCTTGGCATCGCATTGCGGAATGCGGTGAACACTTTCAACCCGGAAGCGATCGTCCTGGATGGCTTCCTCGGCATCTTGCACGCGCTGTCTCCCGGGACGCTGGACAGCTCGCTCCAATCCCAAGCGATGGACGGCCCGGCCGGTCAGGTAAAGATCTACCGGGCTGCCCTCGGCTCGGATCTGATGATGATTGGAGCCGCCGAACTGGCCTTCACGCAATTCCTCGCGGATCCCGCCGGCGCCTTAGCTGCGCTTCCCCTTAGTAAGGTCGACTATGTCCACTGACAGTTCGCCCATGGGCGAACACTTTGAACTCACTGCAAGCATTGGCGGGCGCATCCAGCGCGCCGTCGTCACGGAAATCGCCGCCAGCCTGCGGGAGCTCGACGTCGACGGCGTCGCCCTCATCCAGGACTATCCCGCCGGCGCCAAACCACCGTGGTGCGCGGGCTGGGTCCTGGTCCCGTGGCCCAACCGGGTGGCTGGCGGCACATGGAGCTACGACGGCGTCGTCCAGCAACTCGACATCACCGAGCCGGAAAACGGCAATGCCTTGCACGGATTGCTGACGCACTCTCCCTACGGGGTCAGCGCCCACACCACGGACAGCATCACGCTCGACGCCGGGATCTCGCCACAGCCGGGGTACCCCTTCGAACTGTCGACGTCCGTCCGCTACCGACTCGTTGAGGACGGCCTATTTGTCACACACCGCTTGGAAAATACCGGAACCCGGTCCGCACCCGTCGCGCTTGGCACGCATCCTTTCCTCAAACTGGGCAGCGTGCCCACGGAAGAACTCACCCTCTACATCAACGCCGATACCCACATCGAGGTGGACGAACGCCTCAACCCAAGCGGAATCACCACGGACGTCGCCGGAACCAGGAACGACTTCCGCATGGGCCAGCTGGTTGGCTCAGTTGACCTCGACGACGCCTGGAGCGACGTCCGCCGTGAGGAGGACGGAAGCTCGCTGCACTATCTCGAAGCGCCAGACGGCAGCCAAGTGCAAATGTCCATGGATGCCTCCTTCGGCTACGTCCAGGCCTTCACCACCACGGACTTCGCCACCGACGGCGGCATGGTGACTGCCGTCGCGGTTGAACCCATGACGGCGCCCGCCGATGCCTTCAACAGTGGCGAAGGCCTGCGCTGGCTCGAACCCGGGGAGGCCTGGGAAGCCAGCTGGGGAATCCGGTACAAGCAGCCCGGACAGGGCCAGCGCTCCTAGCGCCTACCCCTCAGGCGCCAGCGTGACCGTGACGCCGTCGAGATTCTGGCTGAAGTCGACCTGGCAGGAGAGCCTGGAGCCGCATTCCTGGTAGCCCTCGGCTTCGACGAGCAGTTCGAGTTCATCCTCGCTGCGTTCAGACAAATTTTCGAAGACGTCCTTTTCCAGGAAGACGTGGCAAGTTGCGCAGGATGCGGTGCCGCCGCAGGAGGCCAGGACCGGAAGGTCGTTGTCCCGGAGGGCCTCCATGAGGGTCTGGTCCGGCTCCCATTCAAGGTCGTGGGTGGCGCCTTCACGGTCGACGACGGTTACTTTGTTGTTGCTCATGGTGGGTCCTTTAATACGAGGGCTGCAATGCAGCGCCAGTCAATGGAATGCTGGGGTCCGCGGCGAGCGCGGGATCGATTGCCGCCGCCTGGGCGATGAGTTTCTTGGCCGGGCGGAAGTCACTGAGGCCTCCCACGGTGTCGACGGCGGAAAGCCGCCCCTTCCGCAGATAGACCACCGAGAACTTTCCGTCCGCGGGCGTTCCCCGCACGATGATGTCGTCGTCGGGGTGCCGCACACCCGCGGTCTGCAGGCGGACGCCGTGCTGAACGGTCCAGAACCAGGGAATCTCGGGCTCCGAGGGCGTTTGGCCGGTGATGTGCGCGGCCACGCTGTCCGCTTGGGCCATCGCGTTCTGGATGCACTCAAGCCGCTGGCTTTGGCCGTCGATTCTGCTCGTGAAGCGGGTGACGTCGCCAGCGGCGTAGATTTCCGGCTCTGAGGTGCGGCCGTGGTCGTCCACCAAGATTCCGTCCATGCAGTTCAGCCCGGCAGCTTCGGCGATCTCCTGGTTGGGGACCACGCCGATTCCGGCGAGGACGACGTCGGCGGGGAACCGGGCGCCGTCGGCCGTCTGTACGTGCTCGGCCCGGCCTGCTCCCTCGATGGCGGTGACCGCGGCGCCGAAGACGAAGCGGACACCCTTTTCTCGGTGGATATTCTCGAAGAAGCAGGAAACGGGAGCCGAGGTAACCCTGCTCATGACCCGGTCCTGGAACTCGAGGACCGTGACTTGGCAGCCCCGCGCAGCCGCGGCGGCTGCGACTTCCAGGCCGATGTAGCCGGCACCGATGATCGCAACGCGGGCGTCTGCGACCAGGACGCGCTTGAGTTCGAGCGCGTCGTCCTTGGTCCTCAAAGCCAAGACACCTGGGAGATCGGCGCCGGGAACGGTCAAGGCCCGGGCCCGTGAACCGGTGGCAATCACGAGGCGGTGGTAGGCGTGGCGGCTGCCGTCGGAGAGGATGACAGCTTTGCCAGAACGGTCGATGGACTCGACACTGAGTCCTCCCAGCCGTTCAATGCCCTTGTCCAGGAAGAACTTTTCCTTGCGCAGTAACGTGGATTCGTCAGGGGCGCCAGACTTCAGGAGTTCCTTCGACAGCGGTGGGCGCTCGTACGGCGTCTCCTTTTCGGCGTCGAGCAGCAGGATGCGGCCGCGCCACCCCCGGGTGCGGAGTCCCGCCGCAACCGCGACGCCGGAATGGCCGGCACCGATGATGACCACGGGCTGCTGGTGCTCATTCGGGATCTGCTGCTCAGGCATTGAACTTCTCCAGTTTCACGTGCAGGTGTTCCGGGCCCGAGTTCGTGAGGTTGTTTCCGCGAACGTACTCAATCGGCTTGTCCTGATCGAGGATCAGGGCACCCAGTTTCTGCGCCAGGATTTCGATCGTCACTAGGGTTTCCAGCCGGGCCAAAGAGGCTCCGAGGCAGCTGTGCACGCCGTGGCCGAAGCCCAAGTGGCCGTCGTTGTTTCGGTCGATGTCGAACGTCTCGCCGTCGGGATACTTGGCGCTGTCCCGGTTGGCCGCGGCCGGCAGGAGTCGGACGATGGCTCCGGCAGGCAGGGTTATCCCGGCGACTTCGACTTCCTCAGTGGTGATGCGGCTGACGCGCTGCACTGTCCCCCGGTAGCGGGCCAACTCCTCGAGGAAGAGGTTTGCGTCCTCGGGACGCTCGCGGATCCGGTCCAGCAATTCAGGATGTTCGCTGAAGAGCCTGAAGGCGTTCGCGAGCAGGATCGTCGTCGTGTCGTGTCCAGCAACGAAGACGAACGCGCACAATTCCTTGGCCTCCTTCTCGCTGAGTAGTCCTTCCTTCCATATCCTCGCGATGTGGCCGCCCACGGACTCGCTCTCCTCGCGGTAGAGGCGTTCCATGGTGTCCTTCAGGTAGGCGAAGAACTCGAAGGTGCTTTGTTCATCCGTGCCGGTCCCCTCCGCATTGCGGGCGAGCCTGCCGAAGTAGCTGAACGTCTCGTCGGACCAGAACTTCATCTTCTCGAAGTCCGCGGCGGGCACATCAAGGAGGGCACTGATGGTGGACATGCTCAGTGGAATGGCGTAGTCGTCCACGGCGTCCCCGCCTCCGGCAGCGATCATGGGATCGAGGTATTTGTGCGCATTTTCCCGGACCCGCTCCTCGAAGCGGGCAATGGCTTTCGGAGTGAAGGCCTGCGCCACTACTTGGCGTAGGCGGGTGTGGTTCGGAGCATCGAACAGGGTCAAGAAGGTCAACGGAACCGGGTCCACCACTTGGGAGGAGAAGACCTTGGGTGCCCGCATCGCTTTGCGGACGTCGTCGTACCGGGAGATGAACCAGACGTCGGAGACCGGCGAGTAAGCCCGAAGGACGGGAGCGTTCTCCCGCATCCATTCATAGTGCGCGTAGGGATCTCCTTGCGATCCGTCGTCGACCACTTTGAACGGGGCCATTCCTTCCGGCCAGTCCAATTCATGGGAATACGGAGGCAGCACAGTTGGTCCGCTGGTTTTTTCTGTGATGGGAGCAGACATCATCGTCCTTCTTTCCGGGGATAGTGATCCGTGTCTCATACACAATGACGACGGCGGCCCGCCCCCGGCCACAGGACTTCCGTTCATCGGCCCAAGTTGCCGAAAACCGTCAGCGGCGCGGCGAAGACGTGGCGGATTTCAGGGCGCGGGAAATGCCATGCGCAGCCGTCAGCAGCGCAGGAACCGTGTATGGAATGTCCGCTTCGTCCCGCGGAACAATCGCGTTCAATGCCGCGGCAATTTCGTTGTTGGCCCCGAAGACCGGCACGGCGATGCCTGTCCATTCGGTGACGCCGATTCCGGGGAGGGCAACGTAGCCGCGCTGCCGGATCTCCGCCAGATGCTTCCGGATCAGCAAGGGATCCGTGATCGTCTCAGGAGTCACCTTCGCCAGTGGGGCAGAGAGTACCTCGTCCTGGAAGGCTGGCGGAGAATACGCGAGCAAAACCAGGCCGGAGGATGCCGCGTGAATGGGCATTCTTTGGGCGATGTGCGCCGCGTTGAGCTTGGAATCCGGCGATGACAGACGCTCAACGTACAGCACGGCGCCTTGGTTCAACACCGCCAGGGTGGTGTGCTGGTGGACCGTCGCCTGGACATCCTCCATGAACGGAAGTGCCAACTCCTGGAGGTTCAGGGCCCGTGAAGCGCGCGCAGCGAGCTCCCACATCCGCAGCCCCGGCCGCAAATCGCCGTCGGGAAGCCTTTCAATGAGGCCGTGCAGGACCAAGTCTTCAAGCAGCCGGCGGGTGGTGGTCAGCGGCAGGTCCGCCCGGCGCGCAAGGCCGGACAGCGTCATGCTCGGCAAATCCCGGTCAAACGCACTCAAAAGACGCACCACCCGGCTGATCACGGATTCACCTGTTGGGGAATTCGCCATAGTGAAATTCTCCTACGTGGCGCCCGCGGGCGGCAGCGCCAGGACCGCAGCGCCCGCGGGCGGCCGTGTCCTCAGCTCGCAGCGATCCGGGATATCCCACGCTCCGCAGCGAGCTTGGCAATGTCGCGGCCAGCCCTGTATCCGAACACCAGGGCCGGGCCGATGTGCGAACCGTAGCCCGGGTAACCGCCGCCGAAAACGCTGACCGCCGCCGCTCCGACGGCGATCAGGCCGGGAACAGGGGCGCCTTCGGCCGTCACCACCTCGGAGCGTTCATTGACACCGATTCCGGCAAAAGTACCCAGGTCACCCATCTGGATCTTCGCGGCGTAGTACGGCCCCTGGCCGACCGGAGCGAGGTTCGGGTTCGGTAGGTGTTCCATGTCGCCCCGGAAATGGTTGTACAGGGTGGAGCCGCGGCCAAAGGCCGGATCCTCGCCACGCTCTGCCGCGGGGTTGAATTCGGCTACGGTCGCCTTTAGGCCCTCGGCGTCGATGCCGAGCTTGCCCGCGAGCTCCTCAAGGGTGTTCCCCTTGACCAAATATCCGGTCCGGTAGAAATAGCCGCGCGGCATGGGCCAGGGCTTGGCGTACCCGATGCCGTACTTGTGCATCGTCTTGGCATCGCCGATCACGTAGCCGAGCGTCTTGTCCTCGTCCTTGTTATGCGCGATCATCGCCCCGCCGAAGTCGTGATAGCTCAGCGCCTCGTTTCCGAAGCGCTTGCCATGGCGGTCGACGGCGATCAGGCCCGGGAGCCCGATGGCGCGCAGGTGCGGGAAAAGTCGCTGGGCGCCATTGAGGTACTTGAAAACCGTCACCGGCGCCCAGGATCCCACGCTGAACACGGAGTCGTCGATGCGGCCGCCGGCGCTGATCGCCAGGTTTGCAGCATCTCCGCCGTGGCCGAGGGTCGGCGTGAAGTGGTCGTCGCCGTCGACGTCGTGAGGGAAGTACTCTTGCCGCAACTTCTTATTGCCCGAGAATCCGCCCGCAGCCAGGACGACCCCCCATCCGGGCTGTCACGGTAGCGGCATGTTCACCGCCGATGACCGCCCCGGTGATGGCGCCGTCGTCGCCACGGGTGAGTGAAAGCGCGGGCGAGGCATTCCACAAACGCACTCCCAAATCATCGGCGCTCTTGACCATCCGCGTCATCAGGGCGTTCCCGTTGGACCGCAGGATGGGACGCTTGTAGCGGGCCGCGTCGAACCACGTGCGCAACAGCTTCTTCGCGACATAGACGAAGGACTTGATCGATTGGTTGACGTGGAAGAACTCGTTGATGTCCGGCCCAACCTGCGGCATGTAGCCGAACACGGTGTAGGAACTCATGTACGGCTGCATCAGGAGCCGCTTGTCCCCTAGAACCCTCGCGTCAACGTCCCGCGGAAGGATCGCACGGCCCGAAAGCTTCGCTCCGGGCAGGTCCATCTGGTAGTCCGGGGCCTTCTCCGGGTAGGTGAATTTCACCTCGGTCTCATTCTCGAAGAAGGAGACCGCTTCGGGAACGGTATCCAGGAAGTCGCGGACCCCTGCTTCGTTGAAGGTCTCCGGGGCGAGGTTCCTCAAGTAGGTTTCCGCATCCTCGCGGGTATCTCCTTGCTCCAGGCCCTGCTTGTTTCCCGGGACCCAGGCCCAACCGGCGGAAATAGCAGTGGTGCCGCCGAAGTACCGGTCCTTCTCGGCAACAATCACGTTCAGCCCTTGGGCAGCGGCCTTCAGCGCCGCGGCCATTCCGGCTACGCCCGAGCCAATAACCAGGACATCACATACAACGGTCTTACTCACGGTTCTTGCTCCATTCCATCGGCTGCCCGCTGCCCGCTTCGGTGCGGCCAGCCGGCAGATTGCCAGGCTTCAGGACACACCTTGGACGCTCGGACGGGGAGCATGATTACCATTGAGTGGGAATCCTTCAGGAGGAACTGTGGCCAACTCGGCATCGGGCGAATCGATCATCAGGCGGTTCATCACGATCATCAGCGCCTTCGACGACAAACACACATCCATGAGCGTGGCCGAACTTGGCCGCCGTACCGGGCTTCCCGTCACCACAACGTACCGGCTGGTCGACGAACTTCTGCTCGAGCGGCTCCTTGAGCGCGACCCGAAGGGGAACATCCAGCTCGGAACCCGGATGTGGGAGCTCGCGTCCCGAGGATCCAAGACGCTCGGCCTGCGGGAAGCGGCACTGCCATTCATGGAGGATGTGCAATCGGTGGTCCAGCACAGCACCACCCTCGGCGTGTTGGATGCGGACGAGGTCCTGTATATCGAACGGCTCGGCAGCACCTCCACCATCGTGGACATCACCAAGATCGCGGGCCGCCTTCCCGTGCATGCGACGTCGTCCGGAATGGTGCTCCTAGCTCATTCTCCCTCCGCCTACCAGGACATGATCCTGTCCCGCCCCCTCACCAAGTACACCGAAACAACCCTCACCGACCCCGCTGCCCTGCGCCGCCACTTGGCCGAGATCAGGCAACGCGGTTTCGCAGCCATGCCCGGGGTGATCGTGCCCGAATCCAGCGGCATAGCCGTCCCCGTCTATGGCTCGGACAGTACGGTGGTGGCCGCCCTCAGCGTGGTGGTGCCGCGGGACGAGGAAAACACCGCCGCCCGCGTGCCCGTCCTCATGACCGCCGCCCGCGGTATCTCCCGGGCCTTGGGCTGGCGCGGCAAACTCAAGGGCACTCTCCGGCAAAGCCACTAAGGATAGATTTTCCGTTCATCGGCAATCCCGTGGTTCCCGTCACAGCTCCCCTGCGACTCTGCTAAGACGCAGCAAGAGGCCGCACTGTCGCGGCAGGAGGAGCACCACAATGAACCAGACACCACATCGCGTGGGCGGGAAGACCGCCGTCGTAACCGGGGGACGCGGGGACCTCGGAAGCGCCACCGCGGCGCTCCTCGCCCAGCACGGGGCAAAGGTCGCGAGCCTTGACGTGGCGGGAATTCCTGCCGCGGTCAGTCATCAAAGCATCAAAGAGTACGACGTCGATGTCACTAGCGAGGACAGCGTTGCCGAAGCGATCCGGCGGGTAAGCGACGACCTCGGCGCTCCCGACATCCTGGTCAATGCCGCCGGAATCATCGGCCCGGCCGGGGCATCCCACACTGCCTCGGTGCCGGATTTCGACCTCATTTTCAACGTCAACGTCAAGGGCGTCTGGCTCATGACCAAGCACGTGGTCCCGGGAATGATCGGCAAGGGGGCCGGCAGCATCATCAACTTCTCGTCCATCCACGGCATCACCGGCGGCAGGAACGTGCCGCTCTACCACGCAACCAAGGGCGCGGTCCGGCTCCTCAGCAAATCCGACGCAGCGGCCTACGGCGCGTACGGAATCCGGGTGAACTCCATCCATCCGGGCTCGATGAACACCCGCATGAGCCGCCGCTCCGCCGAGCAATCCGACATAGGGCCCGAGGCCTACTACAAGCAGTTGGTGGGCTCCAATCCCCTGCCCCGGCAAGGCGAGCCCAATGAGATCGCCTACGGCGTGCTGTACCTGGCCTCGGACGAATCCCGATTCACCACGGGTTCGGAACTCGTGATCGACGGCGGCTACACCGCCGTCTGATCGTCGCGGCGACACCTCGAACAGAACCTCTTCGAAAGGTAACAAAATGAAATTCGTCCATGGGACCGAGTCGGACAACTACGACGTCGTCGTTGTCGGCTCCGGCGCCGGGGCCCTTACCGCGGCGGCCACGGCCGCGCGCGCTGGGAAGTCCGTCGTCGTCCTCGAAAAAAGCGGCCTGCTGGGCGGTACCTCCGCGGTGTCCGGCGGAATGCTGTGGGTAGCAGACAACCATCACGCCCGCGACGCCGGAATCACCGATTCGAAAGAGACCGCGGCCGAGTATGTGCGAGCCGTAGCACGCGGCCGCGGCCGCGCCGAACTCCTCGATGCCGCCCTGAACTACGGTGACCAGATGCTCCGCTTTGTCGAGGAGCAGTGCGGACTTCGCTTCATCTTCCTCGACAACTTCCCGGACTACCGCCAGGACCTGCCCGGCGCCGTGGAAGGCGGCCGCACCGTGGAGCCGCAGTTGTTCAACAAGCGCGACGCGCTCGGCACTTTGAGCGACCACGTCCGCACCGATGGGCGCGCGCCCTTCACGATGCAGGAATATGAAACCTGGGGCGCCTTCACCAAGTTTCCTTGGGAGGAGCTGAACCGCCGCCAAGGTGACGGACTGGTCGCCAAGGGTCAGGCTCTCGTGTCGATGCTGCTCGCCAGCCTAGTGCGCGACGGCGCCGCTCTCGCCACCGGCGCGCGAGGGCACCGGCTCCTTACGGACGAAAGCCGGGTGACCGGCGTCGAGCTCGAATCCGGAGAGCAGATCCACGCGAACGACGCCGTGGTCCTCGCCACGGGCGGTTTCGAATGGGACAAGGCGCTGGCGGACTCGATGCTCGCATCGCGGCTGTACACGATGTGCTCGCCCCCTTCGAACACGGGCGATGGCCTGCGAATGGCCCAGCGCATCGGCAGCCAGACCCGAGGCACCCGCGAAGCATGGTGGGCGCCGATGTCGATCACCGGCGACACCCGCGACGGACAGCCCATAGGGACCCTTCTTCGCTTCGAGCGGCAAGGCCCGGGATCCATCATGGTGAACCGCCACGGCCGACGCTTCGCCAACGAATCACAGAACTACAACGACCTTGCCCGCTGCCTCCAGTCGTGGGACTCCCCCAGGAACCAGACCCTGAACACTCCCGCGCACGTGATGGTCGACCACACCTACATGGAGTCCTACGGCATCCTGTCCCACCGGGTCGGCCAGCCTACGCCCAGCTACCTCATCGAGGCACCGACCCTGGAGGAGCTCGCTGCGAAGATCAACGTTCCCGCCGAGAACCTGACGGCAACGGTGGCCCGTTTCAACGAGTTCGCCGTCAAAGGCGAGGATCCGGACTTCGGCCGGGGCGAAAGCGCCTACGACAAGTACTGGGGCGACGACGACAGTCCGTGGCCCAACCCATCGTTGGGACCGCTGCAGACCGGGCCGTTCTACGCGATGGAAGTGGTCAACGGAGCCTTCGGAACCAACGGAGGCGTCGCCACGGACGGGCTCGCCAGGGTCCTCGACGTCGACAACCAGCCCATTCCCGGTTTGTTCGCAGCGGGCAACACCACCGAGAACGCCTACGCCGCCGGGTACCCGGGCGCCGGTGCTACCCTCGGACCGATCATGACCATGGGCTACATTGCGGGGCGGACGATTGCAGGCGAGGACCTGGAATATGCGCCCGTCGTGTCAGAGGCCGTCCCGGAAACGGTGGGAGCCTGACATGATCCGACATACCGTACTCTTCAAATTCAAGCCCGGCTTCCCGCCTGAGGACAAGCAGAGCTGGATTGATGGCCTCAACGCCATGAGGGGCAACATCCCCGGCATGGTGAGCCTGACCCATGGCCCGGACGTCCTCAAGCAAGAGCGCTCGTTCGATTACGCCATTGTGGCTGATTTCGAAAAGGTCGAGGACATCGCGGTCTACAACACGCACCCGCTCCACGAACCGCTCAAGTCGTATTCGTTCCCCAACAGCGAGCAGATACTGTCAGTGGATTTCGCGCTGGCGGATTTCGCGTCTTAGGGATTTTCCATGGACCACCAGGAAGGAGCCGACGTGTCCGCAGAATTGGACCACCCAACGTTGAATTGGCAAGGAAACCCTGAGCAGGACGCCGGCAGCGAGGAATTCATGTCCGCACCCTGGCTGGGCCTCCACTATCGGATCGAACCTGTATGGACGGCAAGGCCCGCCCAGCTTTAGTGAGTGAGCGTCCGCAAGAACACGCACAAACCTGAGCGAGCGTCCGTAAAAACAAGCACAAAGGTGAGCGAGCGTCCGGTCTGCGTGTCAGGCCGGACGCTCGCTCAGCTATATGGCCGCAAACCCCAACCCTCGCTCACCTATAACGCCAAAATGCGAAACCCTCGTGCAGAAGACCAAGGGGCCACCCGGATAAACCGGGCGGCCCCTTCGCGACGCGCAAATAGCCGGCTGATACGGAAAAGGCCTGACGACTCGCGAATATAGGCCGCGCCAGGGATTTTCTGCGTCATCAGGCCTTCGACGCGTCGGCGGCACCCACGCCGGGTGCCGCCGTCGAAATGCTACTTCCCCGTCGGCCACCCAGTGTACGACTCGGCAAGGTACGCCCGCGCGTGCCGGGAGGAGACCACGGAGTGGAGCTCGCCGAGCTGGCGGGCACGGCCGAAGTCGTCCGAGCCGGGAACGGTGTGCAGCATGGACGTCATCCAGTACGAGAAGTGCTGGGCCTTCCAGACGCGTTCCAGGGCGCGGTCGCTGTAGGACTCAAGCAGCTCGCCGGAGCCATTTGCGTAGAACGAATCGAGGCCTTCGAAGAGAACTTTGACGTCGTGGAGGGCCAGGTTCAGCCCCTTGGCACCCGTCGGTGGAACCGTGTGGGCGGCGTCGCCTGCTAGGAACAGGTTTCCGTAGCGCATCGGCGTGTGGACGAAGCTGCGGAACGGCAGGACCATCTTCTCGAGGCCCGGCCCCTCCTTGAGTTCAAAACCGTTTCCGTTGACGCGCTTGCGGAATTCGGACCAAATACGCTCGTCGTCCCAATCGGCCACGTTTTCCTTGGGATCGCACTGGAAATACATGCGCTGCACGTTCTCCGTGCGCTGGCTGATCAGGGCGAAACCGTTCTCGGAGTTGGCGTAAATCAGTTCGTCCGAGCTGCGCGGGGCCTGGGCGAGGATGCCGAACCAGGCGAAGGGGTATTCGTGGAAGTACCACTTGCGGTTGGCCTCGGGGATCTGGAAGCGGCAATGGCTGCGGGAACCATCGGCGCCCACCAGGAAATCCGCCTGGATCTCGAATTCCTGGCCCTCGGCGTCGGTGAACCAGACTTTCGGTTTGCCTTCGAGGTCGTGGATGGTGGTGTCCGTGACGCTGTACCGGACGTCGCCGCCGTCGTCATTGCGCCGTGCAGCGAGGTCAAGGAAGATGTCCGTCTGCGGGTAGAGCCAGACCGATTCCCCCACGAGCTCCTTGAAGTCGATCCGGTGGCTTTCGCCGTTGAAGCGCAGTTCGATACCGTCGTGCCTGTCGCCCTCGCGCAGCACGCGGTCGGAAACGCCGCTTTCCACGAGCAGGTTCACGGAGCCGTGCTCCAAGATGCCCGCGCGGACGGTCTCGGCTATCTGTTGGTGGCTGCGGACCTCGATGACGGTGGATTCAATCCCCGACTTCGCGAGCAGGTGGGAGAGCATGAGGCCGGCCGGGCCCGCGCCCATAATGGCCACTTGGGTGGTGATGATCTTACGTGCCATGGTGTTCCTCGCTTCATTGCGGAACCGCGCCTGAAGGCTGCGGTGGTTCTGCTGATCAGTGTGACCCCCACCGCATGGTCGGTGTTATACGAATTCCGTTCAACGGAAAATCCTTAAGCGTTCCGCTGCTCCCCGAGCTGGCGCCCGATTCCGCGGGCCGCCGTCTGCAGCGCGGGTACCAAGGCCTGCAGGCGCATTTCAGCGAGGGGAACCACGACGCCGAGCGCGGCTACCGTGCGCCGCTTGCCGTCCGCGACCGGCACCGCGATTCCCCATGTGTCCGGATCCACTACGCCCGCGAGCTGCGCGTACCCCTGCTGGGCGGTTTCGGCCAAAAGGTGACGGACGACGTCGGCCGTCACCTTTCCGGCGGGGTCGCTGAAGTGCTTGAGGTACTCGGCCTGCTGTTCCCGCGGCTGGCTAGCCATCAACGCCAGCCCAGCCGAAGAGATATGAACCGGCATGCGGCCGGCAACCCGGGCGCGGTTGGCCACGGATCCCCGGCGGGACAGCCGCTCGACGAACAATGCCTCCCAGCCGTCGAGCACGGCAAGGTTCACGTTCTGGTTCAGGACCTGCTGGATATCCTCCATGAACGGTAGAGCCGCTTGCCGGAGGGCCAAGGTGGGTGAATTCCGGTTGACGAGTTCCCACAAACGCAGGCCCAGGCGGACATCTCCGCCGACGGCCAGCTCCAGGAGCCCGTGGTCGGCGAGTTGCCGGACCAGGCGATGGGCGCTTGTGAGGGGCAAGCCGGCAGTCTCCGCGAGTTCGGAAAGCCGCAGTGACGTGGATCCTTCGGGGAACGCCTCGATGATCCGGACGATGCGATCCACCACCGAATCGCCGGATGCCGAGTTGGCCACTGCGCCTTCACCACTTCCCGCTGATTCCATTGAATGGGGGCATCAGTTTACATCGGCGCGGAGGGATCCGCTGTGTCATCCCTGGTTTCCCGCCGCGAAATCTCCAAGCCAATCGCGTCGTAGTGCGCCAGGACTACCGGCGAGGCAGACGTACTGGGCTGGTCCAGCAAGCCAAAAGCGAAATCACTGGCGGCAAGGAGTTCTTCATCGGTGCACTTGTCCAGCGGTTGGAGTCCCGCCGCATCGATCGAGGCTGCGAATTCGCCCGTGATCTCGATCGATTTCGATCCCGTTGCGGTTTGCGCGAGGCTCGCAGGCTTCTCCGTGAATTCCAGCGAAACTCCGTAGCCAGCGCCAAGGCCCACTTCCGTCGTTCCGCCGTCGATCGCGTTGAGGTCGTTGCGGAGTCCCGCCAAAGCCTGCGATTCGACAATCGCGGCGCGGGAAAAGCCAACTCTGATGTGGGAGGTGATGCCCATTCGACGAATCCGGCGAACGATGTGAACGAGTGCGGGCCTCGAATCTTGATTGAGGCTTCCCCGTACGTCGATTTCGACGGCGTCCGTGGAGACATCGAATTTCACAAGGGCGTGCAATCTACGGTCCATAGGTACTCCAAATAAGGGTGTCTATGGCCGACGGCTCAACCTCAAGAAGGTTATCGCCTCGCCCCCTCGTTGTACACCCCACGAGTTGACCCGCGGCGGGCCCGGCTCACCCTGCCCGGCTGCGGCCCGGCTCCTGGGTCGGTTCTTCGAAGTGGGTCAGGGTGCCCGCTGCGTCAACAGAATCCACCAGGGACTTGGCGATATCGCGCAATTTCACATTGCGATTGCTTGAGGCTTCCGTCAGGATCCGGACAGCGTCCTCCTGGCTGCAGCGGCTCTGTGCCATGACAATTCCTACCGCGATGTCTATGACCGTGCGGGACTCCATCGCCGCCCGAAGGTTCTTTGCGCTGTCCGCATGGAGGGCGAACCTGATGGCGAGACGCAAGGCCTGCGATACCTCACGGGTGTATCCGCGGGCCCGGTCTGCGGCCCTTTGGTCGAATTTGTAAGGCGCTTCGGAGTACAGGTTGAGCGCCGCTTTTGCCTCTCCCTCAAGGTTGAATGGCAACGACAACACCGACCTCAGGCCGTGCGACGCAACCGCGGCCGCATAGTCGGGGCCCCAACGGTTCTCCTCAAGAAGATCCGGGACGTGGACTTCCCGATCCTCTTCGGCAGCCGTCAAACATGGACCCTGGGCCAAGGAATATTGGATCTCGTCCACTTCGCGGGCCGCATCACTGCTCCAACCAATCGTGAGCGCCTTCCGCTCGCGTAGCAGCGTGATCCCGCAGAGCGCATCATCGCCGTCGCCCGCCATCTGGTGGGCAGAAAACCGAGCCAGCTCATTGAGGAAGTCCTCGAAGTCGGCACTCTCCAGGATCAGGTTCTGGATTCGGTCGATGGTAGTCAAACTGGTATCTGCAGGAAGCATGGCGCGTTCTCCTGGTGAATATTCTGATTGGGGCATGTGGAAACAATAAGTCCCTTTACATAAGGTCCCACACGGCTGGCAATTGAGAAACACCCAGGCCGATTCTCCCAATAGGCGCCTTCGGGTTCCAGCACCTTCAGCTCTAGCTAGCGCCGCATGACGAGTGCTGTCTTGGCGTACATGGCACTCGCCGCGAGTTCATAGAACACGACGATCAGTCCGAGCACTTGGCCAGCATCCGTTACAGTGCATTCGACCGAGCGGTCGCTCGTGCGTCGCGCACCCGGAATCGACATTGCAAGCTCGGCGGCGTTTGCCGTCGGCATGTCCACAGCAACCGTGAACTGCTCCGGCAGTTCCGAAACTGTGAGAGCCGCCGCGTTACGCACGACGCGCGCCGCGGCTTCGCGAATGGCGTCGCGAGCCACGGAAGGCGCAACCGATGCGGTGGAAGTGTAACCGTGCGCGACTTTGACCTCGACTACCTCGACGCCCGCGAACTGCTTCCGAGCGATACGGCAGATCACGTCATCGCCGCTGACGAGCCCGACGGGGACGCCGAGCGAGCTCGCGTACATGGCGTTGACCTCGGCCTCCGAGACCACCGCGCCGTTCACCCGCACCTCCGTGAAGTGGCTCGAAAAGGTGTGCGCAAGCACCCCGTGTTCCCCTGCGGGGGCGTGATAGCCGATGAACAGGGCGACGTCGCAATCCGCCGTGAGCCCCTCGGCCATGCACTGTGCCTTCGGACTGCCGAACACGACGATGGCCCGGGGGTCAAGAAGCTCGTGAATCAGGTTGTCCATCGTGCCGTGCGAATCGTTGATGACCACCTCGTCCGCACCCCCATCGAAGGCACCCGCGATTGCGGCGTTCGCCTCGAGCGTCATCAATTCTTGCGCACGTGGATAGCCATAGCCGCCGCGAACGACCTGGTCGAACGTCGCGACGCCGGCGACGCCCTCCATGTCGATCGAGATGAATGTCTTGATGCTCACAAGTTCTCCTTCGAATCTGGGGCGCGCAGACGGGACTGCGCTCATAGAACCCCAGTATTGCGGCGACACCCCTAGCCGCACCTGAGTCAGAGCAACCAAACAAAGCTTCAGCATTGTGCGATCGGACGAAGTACGGGGGCTGTGGAACGTCGATTGTAGAGGGACAAGACATCAATGGACTCAGCGCCACGAGAAGGGGAATCACCGTGACGAGCAACACCTTTACGAACCGCCCGCTTGAGCTCGAAGATATCGCGCGCTTCGTTGTGCCAGCCGAGACCGCCATCTCGCCCGATGGCAAGCTCGTGGTCTTCACACGCACGGAAACCTTGAACGGCAGGGCGCACAGCTCACTCTGGGCGGTCAGCGACGGCTCCGAGGCCCGCCCTCTGACGAGCGGCCCGGCCGATTCCGCGCCGCAATTCGTTCCCGATGGCTCCGCGGTTCTCTTCCTCCGGGCATCCGCTGGACCAGCCCAGGTGTATCTACTGCCAATCGGAGGAGGTGAAGCGCGGGCACTTAGCCGGACCGCCGATTTCCCCCTGGGTGTTACGGCCGCGCGCATCAGCCCCGACGGCCTCCGCCTCGCCATCACCGCACCAGTTTCACGCAACGTCACGGGGTCCGCGGTGGAAGAGCCGATCGTGATCGACAGGCTCGGCTTCAAGACCGATGGGGTCGGTTGGAACGCAGCGGTTCGACTGCACCTCTTTGTAAGTGAAATCGCATCCGGCCGAGCGCGACGCCTCAGCGACGGGGACTGGAACGCGAGCGAGGCGAACTGGTCGCCCGACAGCCTGCTGATCGCCTTCACAGCCGCCATCGAACCTGGCAGTGACGTTGATTGGACGAGCGGCGCCTACGTGATCGACGTCGACGCCAAAATGCCGCTGCCGCGCCGAATCGGCCAAGCCAGCAGCCTCAGCGGGGCACTCGCATGGTCACCGGACGGTGGCTCCGTGATCGCAGTCGGGAACACCGCCCCGCGCACCGGGAATGCCGAGCTCCTTCGTCTTTACGTCGGCACGGATGAGACCGACGCGTCGTTAACTGCCCAGCTCGACCGCAATGTCATGGCTGGCTTCCCGGGCTACCCAGGCGGGCGCCCAACGTTTCGCGCCGACGGCTCCGAGATCCTCTACTGCCTACGAGACCGCGGCTGGACGCAGCTGCACGCGGTCACCCCCGATGGCACGAGCTCACGGGCATTGGTCGCGGGGCCCCACCAGGTGGTCTCTGCCCTGTCCGTTGCGTCTGCATCCGCACGTGTCGCCTTCGTGCTCACCACCCAGCAGAGCCTGGGTGAGGTCGCGACGCTAGACCTGGCGACGGGCGTCCTCACCGTGCTCACGAGATTGCGCGAGAGCACCCTCGCCGGCATCGAGCTGTTCGAGGCCGAAGAACGCGAGTTCACAATCTCGGATGGCACACGCGTTCATGGTTGGTTGCTCTCGGCCCCTGAGACGGATGGAGCGGCACCCCTGCTGCTCGACATTCACGGCGGCCCACACAACGCCTGGAGTGGTGTCGCTGAAGGTGTTCATCTTTACCACCAGGTCTTGGCGGCGAAGGGCTGGCGCATCCTTATGGTGAACCCACGCGGCTCGGATGGCTACGGGGACGCCTTCTACCGGGCCGTAAACGGGGGCTGGGGTACCGCCGATGAACGCGACTTCCTCGAGCCGATCGACACGCTCGTTGCCGAGGGCCTCGCCGACCCAGATCGCCTCGCCGTGACTGGTTACAGCTACGGAGGCTTCGGCACCTGTGCGCTCACGGCAGCGACCACCCGGTTTGCCGCGGCCGTCGCAGGCGGCCTGATCTGCAACTTCTCCAGCATGGCCGCCGATGGCGAGCACGCCGCGTACTTCTCTGAGATGAGCACCGGGGTTGCGCCGCTCGGCCACTACCGCGAGCTTCTCGACGCCTCGCCGATCGCCCGGGTCACCAATGTCACAACGCCGACCCTCATGCTGCACGGAGCCGAGGACGCATCCTGCCCCGTCGGACAGGCAGAGGAATGGTTCAAGGCCCTACGCCTCGCCGAGGTGCCAGCTCGCCTTGTTGTCTACCCGGGCGGGAGCCATCTGTTCATCCTGGACGGCCCGATCGAGCATCGCATCGACTATAACCGCCGTCTTATCGAGTGGCTCGAAAGCTACGCGCGGCCCGTCTCCCGCGCGCGGCCGCGCGGTCTCACGGCCGCCGGTCAAGGTGCCGGCTTCTGGCGCCGTCGCCTAGGCGTTCTTCGCACGCGCTACGGTGTCACGGCTGCGCAGTTCGGCATCGTGCGGCTCAACGAGAATGGCACCCCGATCGAGTGCACGACGGCGAGCTCGGGAGTACTCGACATCGGCTCCGGTGTATCCACGACGGACGACGCGCTTTTCCAGATTGGCTCGATCACCAAGGTCTGGACAACGGTCCTCATCATGCAACTCGTCGACGAAGGGCGCCTGGACCTGGATGCACCGGTGCAGAGCATTCTGCCCGATTTCGCCCTCGCGGATCACTCCACCGCTGCCGCCGTCACCGTGCGGCACCTGCTGATTCACACGAGCGGCATCGACGGAGACCTCTTCACAGACACCGGCCCGGGCGACGACTGCGTCGAGCGCTACGTCGAGTCACTGAAGAGTGCCAAGCAGGTGCACCCGATCGACGAGCGTTTCTCGTACTGCAACGCAGGCTTCGTCGTCGCGGGACGGATCATCGAGGTGCTGCGAGGCTGCACCTGGGACGCCGCGCTACGAAAGCACATCATCGCTCCCATGGGACTCGAACACACGATCACCCTGACCTCGGACGCCCCACGCTTCGCCACCGCAACCGGGCACTCTGGTTTCGGCGATGCGGCCCAGCCGGTTCCGAGCTGGTCGATCACGCGCTCCATGGGGCCAGCCGGCCTGATCACGGCGAGCATCGGCGACCTGCTCAGCTTCGCCCAGACCGCGCTCCGTGGTGGTGTCGCTCCCAACGGCACCCGCATACTCTCCGCCGAATCGGCCAGGGCCATGCTCGAAGAGCAGGTGAGCCTGCGCGCAGTGTCGCCCGCGACCGTTGGCTGGGGGCTCGGTTGGTTCCTCGAAGACTGGAAGGGAACATTCGTCTACGGACACGATGGGGGTACCATCGGCCAACGCGCCTATCTGCGGGTCTTCCCGGAGGACGGTTTCGCGCTCGCGCTGCTGACCACGGGAGGCCAACCGGACGGTCTCTACCGAGAATTGTTCGGCGATGCCGCTAGTGCCATCTCGACGGCGAGGATTCCGGATGCCCTGCAGATGGACTCGAGCGGCGCGTCCGCCGCGCTTGCCGCGATTGCCGGACTTGCCGGAGGGACTGCCCGGAAACCGCTTAGCTACGCGTCGGGCGGAGCGGCGCTCACTTTTGAGAACGGCGAGAATGGTCCGCAACTCACAATGCGGGAACTCACGGACGTCCTGCAGGACGGCGAGGAGCCCACAGCAACCACTCTCAACCTTGTGCCCGCTACCCAGCCCGGGGTCTTGCTCTTCACCGCGCCCGACTCCGCGGGCTGGGCACAATTCCGTCCGCTTGAGAAGGGCGCCTATCTCGGTTACCGCTATATGCCGCATGGTGATGCCTCGTGATCAGTGGTCTCCTCACGAGCGAGGCCAGTCGCGACAAGATCGCCTCACTTGCCGAGGCCGAGGCTGACGCCCTGGCCGTGGCCAGCGGGGTCAGCGTTCGCACCCTGCACGGCCCGGCCGAGATGGAGCTGGCCTCTGCCCTTCTCGCGACAATCTGGAAGGCCGAAGGAAATGAGCCACACATCGACCCGGGCCTTCTTGTCGCGCTCGCCCACGCCCACAACTACGTGGCCGGCGCTTACCGCGGCGCGGACCTTGTTGCCGTGTGCGTCGGGTTCTTCCACCCGCCGCCCGACCGGGCGCTGCATTCACACATCGCGGGCGTCGTCGGCGGGAGCGACGGGGCCGGGGTCGGCAAAGCGCTCAAACACCATGAGCGGGCCTGGTGCCTTCGCCGCGGGACCAACACCATGACGTGGACCTTTGATCCGCTCATCGCGCGCAACGCCTACTTCAACATTCACCGGCTCGGGACAGCCGCAATGGAATACTTGCCCAATTTCTATGGAGAGATGACGGACAGCATAAACCGCGGCCAGGACAGTGACCGGATGCTACTCGTCTGGGATCTGCTGCGGGAGCCCGGTGCCCGCATAGCGGCCGGCACCTCGGAACCGGAGGCCTGTGTCCTCTACAACGAGGACGGCGTGCCGCGTCTCTCCCTCGACTCCCTGGGCTCAGCGCAGCGCGTCCGGGTCGAGATCCCCTCCGACATCGAAACGATGCGCATCGAGCATCCCGATCGAGCCGCTCGCTGGCGCCCAGCGCTCCGCGACGCCCTCGCAACACTCATGAACGACGGTTGGCAGGTCACCGACTTCGCCCGCCGAGGCCACTACAGTCTCGAAAGGACCCCCACACGTGCGCATTCTCAGCATTGACCTCATCGATATCACCCTGCCCCTTGTCTCGCCATTCACCACCTCGTTCAGCACCCAAACCTCGCGCGCACCGCTGCTCGTCAAGGTGACGGCCGAGCACAATGGCCGTGAGGTGACCGGCTGGGGCGAGTGTGTGGTTCTCGACGAGCCCGTTTACTCGCCTGAGTACCTCGATGGCGCGCGCGAGGTCTTGCAGCGCTTCCTGATTCCGGCGCTCTACGCCTGGCAGGATGCTGGCAAGGCGCTCACCGCCGAGCTTGTCGGCCACGTGCTTGAGCACCTCGTTGGCCACCGCATGGCGAAGGCCGCACTTGAGATGGCGATCCTCGATGCCCAGCTGCGGGCGACGGATGTCTCCTTCGCCTCCTATTTCGGCGCCACTGTCGACGCGGTCCCGTCCGGCGTTTCGGTCGGAATCCAGAAGTCAATCCCGGATCTGCTCTCTGCGGTAGGCGACTATGTCGACCAGGGTTACGTGCGCATCAAGCTCAAGATCCAGCAGGGCTGGGACATCGAGCCCGTCCGTGCAGTGCGCGAGCGCTTTGGCGATATCCCGTTGCAGGTTGACGCGAATACCGCCTACCGGCTCGTCGACGCCCCGCACTTGCGCAAGCTCGATCCTTTCAACTTGCTGCTGATCGAGCAGCCGCTTGCTGAGGACGATCTGCGCCAGCATGCCCTCCTCGCCCGAGAGATCTCGACACCGATGTGCCTGGACGAGTCGATTGTCTCGGCCGCCTCTGCCGCCGACGCCATCGCCATGGGAGCCGCCGCAATTATCAACATTAAGCCCGGACGCGTTGGCGGATACCTCGAAGCCAAACGCATTCACGACATCGCCGTTGCCAATGGGGTCGCTGTGTGGTGCGGCGGGATGCTTGAGACCGGCCTCGGCCGCGCGGCAAATGCGGCACTCGCCGGCCTGCCCGGATTCACCTTGCCCGGAGACATCTCGGCATCCGACCGCTTCTACAAGCAGGATATCACCGAGCCCTTCCGCATCGAAGACGGCCAGATCCGGATCCCGAGCGGCGCGGGCATTGGCGTCGAGCCGATCCCTGCGGTGCTCGCCGAGGCGACGACACGGACCGTGACGGTCGCCCCGCGGCGAGCTCAGACGCTACGGCGAGCGATCGCCGTCGGTAAGTAGGCGCAACTGGATCATGGCTGCGAAGCGCGCTTCCGGGTCGTTCAGGTCGATCCCTCCAATGGCGGAGAGCCGGCGTAGGCGATAGCGGAAGGTGTTCGGGTGGGTATACACGAGCGCGGACGCCGCGGCAACGTCGCCAAAGGCATCTAGCCAAGCGCGGAGAGTCTCAACAAGTTGTGCGTTGCGTACCCGGTCGTACTCAAGCAGCCGCGCGACCGGGCCGCTCGGGCGGTCGCCGCGAGCGGCGGCAAGGTCTCCGAGTTCAACGAGAAGCGCCTCAACCTGCACGTCGTCGAAGATCACGACCTGCGCATGCGACTTACCGAGTTGAAGAACGCGCAGGGCGCGATCCGCGCTGACGCGGGAAGTGGGGAGTGCCGCATGGTCGTCCGCGATTGTGCCGATACCGAGCAGCAGGCGCCGGTCGCCGCCGATGCGCGCGAGGAATTCGTTGGCAACTCGTGCGGTGCGTCGGCCGGCATCCGCTTGATCCGGACGAACGCTGACGACACCGTAGACGATGTTGCCGATCAGGGCGGCGGCGGAGCGGGGGTATACCGCGCCCAGGTGCATCGAGAGGGCGTCCGCGATGCGTTGCCGTGCGGCGAGAAGACGCGCATGTGCGCCCCCGCCTTCCTCGTCCTCTTCGGAATCCGCGGCAGCGAGCGCAAGTACAATGCAGTGGTGACCGGTGAGGCGCAACTGTGACGCGGCGTCGGCCGCGCCCGAGCCGCCCTCAAGCAGCGTGGCAAGTAAATCGGCCCGCAGCCTGCGCTCAACGTCGGCGCCGGCGCGTATTCGCAACATATGCAGCGCGACCAGCTTCGCGGCATCCTTGAGCGCCCCGATCCGATCTTTCGGCATTGGTTCGCGCACCGCAACCCAGATGGAGCCGAGAATCTCGTCGCCCGCACGCACAGCGAGCGCCACACGAGGGTACGAGGCCACTTGGGCGTCGACATCGACGGGAGCGACCTCGATGGGGTCCGTACTGCGATACAGCTCGCGGAACACGCCGCGCTGTTCCAACTGGCGCATGTAGCGCTCGGGAACCTGACGGCCGAGAATTGTCTCCACGCGGGCGGGATCGGCTTCGTCTTGCTTGCCGGAGAAGGCGACGACTCGGGAGTTGCGGTCCTCGATCGTGACGGGCGCATTGAGAAGTGTCGAAATTGCATTGGCGAGCGAGAAGAGGTCACCGGCAGGCATTCCACCGAGGCCTTGCGGTCCGCTCTCACCGACATCGCCTTCCGCGATGAGCGAGCGCAGCATCGAAGTGAGTTGGGCCCAGGATGCACCGCGGGTCAACGCGAGCACGGGAATGCCGGACTCCTCGGACGCGCGTATGATCGCCGGGTCTGCAATCACAGGCGCCCGGAGCACGAGGCCGGCGGCGTCTTGCGTGGCGAGTGTTGTGAGCAGCTCGACGATCTCCTCGGTCTCGCGCATCCCAACGCCGAGAACGAGCGCGCCGTGTGAGGGGACCGCATCGTCGAGGGAGTCGTGGATGATGACCGTCTCGATCTGCTTTTGACCCTCCGCGTTTCCGCAGACGAGCTCAAGAAGGGTCGTTCCGAGGTCTTCGAGAACCCGGCCAAGGCTTGAGCGCGGCTGCGTCGTCACTGGTATGAGCACGCCTCCGACACTACGGGCAGACGGTACGACTCGACATTGTTGCGCACGACGAAATCGTACCCCGCTTTCGTCGTGCGCTACGGAATGTAGTCCGGCTCTCTTCCGCGGACGACCAGGGCGGGATCCGTCTGTGAAAACTCGTGGATGAGCTCGGCGATGAGCGCGTGGACAAGGCCAGTACGTTCGATCCATGCGCCAACGAGCGCGTGTTCATTGCTAGCGTGCGCACCACCGCCCACTGCGCCGAGCCCGTCGAGCGTTGGGACGCCGATCCCGGCCGTGAAGTTGCCATCGGAGGCTCCGCCGACTGAGGCGCCCTCAAGGCGGCCGAGCCCGAGCTCCACAGCCAAGCGGCTGGCGCGGGCGAACAGATCCAGCGCGGCCGATTCCTCGAGTGGCGGACGGTTCGCCCCACCGGTGACGTTCAGCACGGCATCGGGTAACGTCGCTGCGAGCGCGCGCATTGCGGTGTCCACCCTGTCTTGCTCGGCGAGCGTGCGCACGCGCACGTCCACGGCGAAGCTGGATGCGGCTGGGACGGTGTTCGTGGTCGTACCGGAGCATAGCAATGTCGGGGTGACCGTCGTGCCGAGTTCCGCGTCGCCGAGGCTTGCGACGGCAAGGATCTGGTGCGCGGCCTCGATCGAAGCGTTGACACCCCGCTCGGGCTCGAGACCGGCATGCGCCGCCCGCCCTTGCACTGCGACCTCGTAGAGTGAGACGCCCTTGCGGGCAACCTTGAGGGCACCACCGTCGGCCGATGCCTCGAGAACGAGGGCAGCGGCGCATCCAATGGCCTCGTCTTCGATGAGCTGCCGGGAGCTGGGCGAACCGAGCTCCTCGTCGCCGGTTACCAGGAGGCTCACGCCATCGCGGTTTGGAAGTGCCGCAATGGCGTGGAGCGCCATCACGAGTCCCACCTTCATGTCGAAGCAGCCCGGCCCGCGCAGCACGTCGCCGTTGATCTCGAACGGATGCTCGATGAGCGATCCGATCGGCCAGACCGTGTCGTGGTGGCAGAGTACGAGAACCCGGGGGGTACCGAAGCGCCAGCGCAGGTGGGTACGTCCCTCGATCACGATCCGCTCGGGGGAACAGCCGAGCAGCCGTTCCCCGAGCTCCGTGATCGTGTCCGCGCTGCGGGCGACGGCAGCCAGGTCTGTCGAGGGCGACTCGCGTTCGACGACCGCACGCAGGTCTTCGAGCATCTGCTTGGTGTCGAAGCTCACTGCGCCACCTTGGGCATTGCCCGTGCACCGAAATGCACGTACTGCTCGCCCGTCGGCAGTGAGTAGAAAACCAGCGAGAGCCACCCCTGAGTGCCGGGCGCCCGCAACGCGAATTGGCCATCGCTCACCGGAGTGAGGGCGTACTCTTCGACGGGATTCGGCCTGGATTCGGCGACGACGCCGCTCACGGTCGTGCGCATACGCACGGCCTCCTCCTCCATAAAGACCTCCATGACGACGCTGGAGCGCTCGTAAGTACCGAGATACCGCGACATGTCGCCCGTGTACGGCTCGGCTGGCGGGCCGAACGATCCCGTAATCGAGATATCGGCCAGCTCGCCGAAAATCTCGTTGTAGAGCTCGGTGTACAGATCGTGCGTGTTGCCGCCGTTGGTGAGCAGCGTCACGGCGATGCCATCTTCTGGCAGGATGCGCAGGAAGGCGGCCTGGCCGATCGTGTTGCCATCGTGACCGTAGAGGCGCTTTCCGCCCCAGTCGAAGCGGATCCAGCCGAGGCCCCAGGAGTCGCCAAGCACGTACGGGTCGGGAACGTCGGTCTGGTGTGTGGTCATGAGCTCGGCGCTCTCCGCCGAGAGAATGCGGGTACCGTCGGCCGCGAGCCCGGACTTGAGATGCATGCGGGCGAACTCGAGCACATCCGCCGCGCTGGCATCGATGAGGCCGGCAGGGCCAAGCGAACGGGGGAGTGACCACATCGGAGCGAGAATTGGGCCGTTCTCATCGGCGCCCACATGGCCGGCGGCGGCACGGTGAAGCAGAGCCTCCTCTGGCAGCGTCACGGTGTGCTTGAGACCGAGCGGTGTGAACAGGCGATCGCGAAGGGCGTCATCCCAGCTGAGACCTGTGAGCTTCTCGATCACGCGGCCCATGAGTGCGTAGCCGGAGTTGCAGTACGAGAAGGTCGCCCCGATGGGGTGGTTCTGCTTGACCTCCGAGAGGGCATCGACGTACTTTTCGAGGCAGTCGTCGCCACGTCCGGTGTCGGTGAAAACGTCACCATCAATGCCGCTGGTGTGGGTGAGCAGGTGGCGCATCGTCACCGAGTTGCTCACCTCGGCGTCGGCAACCCGGAACTCGGGGACCACGTCGAGGATCGGGGCATCGAGGTTGAGCTTGCCCTCGTCGACGAGCTGCATGATGACGGTCGCCGTCCACACCTTCGAGATCGAGCCAATCTGGAAGACTGAGTCGTTGGTGGTTTCGACACCGGTATTGATGTTGAGAACGCCGTGGCTCGCGAGGACAGGTTCCTCGCCGAGGCGCAGGATGCCGAGCGTGGCCCCAGGAACTTTGTGGGCGGCCGCCAGTTCGCTCAGGCGCTGCTGCCAGTGCGCGGCGTTGAGAGCCTTCTTGCGAACGGGGGTGCCGGCGGCCGGGGCATAGCGCTCCACCCAGTCGACGATGCGCTCGTTCCAGTCGGCGCGGTGCGAGGGTGCCCCGCCGAGAATAAATAGGTGCGAGCCGCCCGGGTAGAGCACGAGCTCGCTCGGCACATCCTGTTCGCGGAGGGCGGTGAACCACTGCTCGGCTTGGCCGACGGGGCAGCGGTCGTCCTCGCCGCCCTGCACGATGAGGGTCGGAGTGCGAACCTGGCCCACCTGGCTGTAGGGCGATTGCGGGGCGAGGAGTTCCGGGTTCTTCCACGGCAGGGCACCGCTCTCGAGGCGCGACAGGAAGTGGCCGGCATCCGATGTGCCCGCGACGCTCGTGAGATCGGCGACAACACCGCCGGCGACGGCAGCGGCGAAGCGGTTGTCGCGCGAGGTCAGATAGCAGGTCATGAAGCCGCCGTAGCTGTAGCCGGTGACGGCGAGGCGTGCGGGGTCGGCAACACCCTCGGCGACGAGATCGTCGATCGGCTCGAGGAAGTCCTTGGCATCACTCGTGCCCCAGCCGCCGAGAGCTCCGCGGAAGAAGTCGTTGCCGTAGCCGTCGCTCCCGCGTGGGTTGACCGTGAGCACAGCCCATCCGCGGGCAACGAGTTCGTGGTGGTAGGCGTGGAAGGGGTCGGCGGCTCCGTTCCACGCATTGTGCGGCCCGCCATGCACATCGAGCAGGAGCGGGAGGGGGCCGGTGCGTTGCGGGTCGCGGCGCAGCCAGCCGTGCACGACTGAGCCATCCGAGATCGTGAAGCTCCGCGGCTCGGCGACGATGACGCCGGTCTCCTCTGGCGAGTAGCTCGTGAGCACCGAAACGGTGCCAGAGCACAGATCGACCGTGGCGACTTCACCGAAGGACGTTTCCGTCGCGAGCACGATCGCGGCGGTGTCGCCGACGACGGAGACGCCGGACACATTGGCCGCTCCGCCGACGATGACGCGCTGCACCTCACCGTCGATGCTCGTAGCGTAGAGGTGGGTGTAACCACCGTCGCGCAGGCAGAAGATGACTGTCTGGCCATCCCCACTCAGCTGCGGGAGAGCCCCGGGGTAGCCTGCGCCACCCGGCATGACATTTCGGTCGAGAGCCGAAGAGATGTCTCGTGGCGCTTCGCCGTCGAGGGGAAGGAGCAGCACGCTCGCGTTTCCCACCTCGGCATCGGTGCGACCGACGGCGATGAGCTTGGCGGCATCAGGCGTCCAGCCGGTGACGGAGAGCTGCACGTCGGCGGCACCCACGAGGCGTGGCCTGGCATTGCCATCGCTCGAGGAAATCACGTAGGCGGCCGTCTCGAAGGTGAGGTCTGAATCGGCCTCTTTGCCGGTGGAGAAGGCGATCCTTTCGCCGTCCGGCGACCAGACCGGATCGCCAGCGTGCCAGTCGCCACGGGTCAGCTGGGTGATTTCGCCGCTGCCGAGGCTCAGGACATGGATGTGCTTGCGCAGAGTGCCAAGGAGACCGGCGCCGTCGGCCTTGTAGCCGAGCCTGTTTGCGACGATTGGTGCCGAGCGGCGCTTCGCGAAGTCTTCGCTGCCTTCGCCGGGCAGGGCGGCGGAGTCGATGGGGCCGGAGAACGCGATGCGTGTGCCGTCGCCGCTCCACACGGGGGCGCCAGCGCCGAGAGTCTGCGTCGTGACCTGCTCGGCTTCGCCGCCGCCGATCGGCAGAACCCAAATCTGGGGCGGCCCGTCCTGGGCGCGCAGGAAGGCTAGACGTGTTCCATCCGGGCTCCATATCGGCGTCGAGTCGCCGGTCCCCCGGGTCAACCGGCGCGGTTCGCCGCCCTCAGCGGCCACGAGCCACAGCGAGCGTTCGTCGCGGTCTTCGGCGCGGTTGGTGGTCTTGAGAACGTAAGCGATGCTGCTGCCGTCCGGCGACAGAGCGGGCTGCTCTGGAAGCTGCGTGGCAATGAGGTCGTCAATTACACGTTGTTGTGCCATCGTGTGGGTCTCCTGATCAATGAGTTACGCGGTGCGGGGTTTGGCTGGAGCGGATGCTGTTACCAAGAGGGTTCGAAAGGTTGGGGTACACGGTCCCTCGTGGGGTCGGCGAAGTGGCAGGCCGTGGCGTGCCCCGGCGTCGTAGAAAGCTGTGGCGCGCTCTGCACGCAGATCTGACGCTCGGGGTGGACGAGCGGCCCGATCGGGCAACGGGGGTTGAATCGGCAACCGCTCGGCGGGTGATGTGGGTCTGCGGGTTCGACGTCCATCGGAGCGGCCGGATCAACGGCAAGAAGGTTGCCGTTGCGGGTCGGCACGGATGCGAGCAGCTCGCGGGTATACGGGTGCTTGGCGTTGTTCAACACCTCATCGACCGGTCCGAGCTCGACGATGTGGCCGAGGTACATCACTGCGATGTAGTCGCTCAGATAGCGCACGACCGAAAGGTTGTGCGAGATGAACAGCATCGTGAGTTCCAGCTCGGCGCAGACATTGCGCACCAGGTTCAGGACCGAGCCCTGCACCGAGACGTCAAGCGCCGAGGTGATCTCATCGGCGATGATGACCTCGGGTCGTGCGGCGAGCGCCCTAGCGAGGCCAATGCGCTGACGTTGGCCGCCCGAGAGAGCGCCAGGGAGTGAACCCGCACGGTCGGGGTCAAGGTTCACAAGCTTAAGCAAGCGCCCGACCTCGGCCCGCTTGGCCGCGGCTGAGGAGAACGTGCCACGCGGAATCATCTCGGCGATGGACTCGCCGATCGCCATCCGTGGATCGAGCGAGGAGAACGGGTCCTGAAAGACCATCTGAATTGGGTGCCGGCGCCGCAGTTTCGCGACGTCGACGCCGTCGAGCGTGATCGCGCCGCCCGTGACAGGGGCGAGTCCGATGGCGGCGCGGGCGAGCGTCGACTTGCCCGAGCCTGATTCGCCGACGAGGCCGACGACCGAACCGGAGGGTATGGTCAGCGAGACGTCATCGACGGCGGTCAGGCCTGTGCTGCGGGATCCATATCTCACGCTGACATGATCAAAACGTAGCTCGCTCACTGCGCGCCTCCCACGGTTGCGACGGGCGTAGCTTCCGTGCGCGGTGCGGCGGTGCTGAGTTCCGGCAGTGTCACGCGAGTATCGCCTCCTACGGGGTTCCAGCAGGCGACCCGGTGCTTGTCTCTGTGGGTCTCCAGCTCGGGGTCGGACTCGCGACACTGTGCCGTGGCCAGCGGGCAACGAGCCGCGAAGGCGCATCCGAGCGGTACCTCGCCGGGTGCCGGCGGGCGGCCGGGAATCACACCGAGGGGCTGTTCGCGGTCGGTGTCGAGATCGGGCACGACCTCAAGCAAGGCGCGGGTATAGGGATGGCGTGCGCCCGTGTAGAGTTCCGCCGTCGGAAGATCTTCGACGACGCGGCCGGCGTACATGACAAGCACGCGTTCGCAGCTTTGCGAGACGACTGCGATGTCGTGGCTGATCAGCAGGATCGCCGCGTTCGTGTCGGTGCGCACCCGTTCGAGGAGCCGAAGAACCTGGCGCTGCACCGTGACATCCAGGGCGGTGGTCGGTTCGTCGGCGATGATCAGTTTGGGGCTGTTCATGAGGCCCATCGCGATCATCGCGCGCTGTCGCATCCCGCCGGAGAATTCGTGAGGGTACTGTTCGGCGCGCCGGGTGGCCGCGGGCACGCGCACCGCCTGAAGCTGCTTGACGGCGCGTTTCATGGCGTCCTTCTTGCTCATGCCCTGGTGTTCCTGTGCGGCTTCGGCGAGTTGGCTGCCGATGCGCCGGGTGGGATTGAACGAGGTCATTGGATCCTGAAACACCATTGCGAGTGATGTGCCGAGCAGCCCACGAATGGTCTTCTCCGGCGCGGTGAGCATCTGGATGCCATTGAACTCGAGTCGATCGGCGTCCACGACACCCGGCGGTTCGATGAGCCGTGAGGCGGCCAGCGCGGTCAGGCTCTTGCCCGAGCCGGATTCGCCGACCACCCCCAGCGCCTCACCCTCCCTGACCTCGAAGCTCACCCCGCGAACGGGGTGCACCAGACCGTTGGGGGTTGGGTACGAGACGCGAAGGTTCTCGATGCTGAGAATCGTGCCGACGGAAACGTTAGGAAAGGCGGGAGCCGTACGAGTTGCGGGCTGTGGCAGCGGCGGGAGCGTCCAACGACCGGGGGCCACGCGGCCGCCGGCAACGGATGCGGCGGTCTCTCCGAGCAGGTTGAACGCGAGGCCGGCAACGACGACGGCGACGGCCGGGCCGAAGGCTGCGGCGGGGTTGATGTAGATGCGGTTGAGTCCCTCGCTGAGCAGCTTTCCCCAGTCGTAGGCGGGAACCTGTACGCCGATGCCGAGAAAAGACAGGCCGGCGAAGGCCAGTAGCGCGCCGCCGGCTGCAACGGTCGCGTTGACGATGAGAGGCTCGGCAATGTTTGGCAGTACGTGCCGGATGAGCACGCGCAGCCGCGAGACCCCGGCGGCGCGCGCGGCAGAGATGAAGTCACGGCCCGCGATCGCGGCAGACATAGTCTGAGTGAGGCGGGCAAAGCTCGGGGCCATGGCCAAACCGATCGCGAACACGGCCCCGGTCGCGCCGACACCGAAGACCGCGGCCAAGAACAGCGCGAGCAGGAGGCCAGGGAACGCGACGGCAATGTTGACGATGCCGACGACGAGGCGTGCGGCCCAACGCGGGAGTACTGATGGGGCCGTACCGAGCAGGGTTCCGACAGTGACGCCGATGACGACGGCGATGACCGCGAGTGCGACCGAGAGCTGGGTAGCGATCAACACGCGGGCGAGAACGTCGCGACCCAGCGCATCCGTTCCAAGGAGGTGCTCCGCGCTTGGACCCTGCTGTGTGCCAGCGGTGTCGATGGCCTCGGCCTGTGCGCCCCAGAGCAGTGGGGCAAAGATCGCAAGCAGGGCAACGATAAGGACGAGAACCGTGGCGGTGGCACCGACCGGGCTACGGACGATGGAAAGCCATTTCAGACGAGTGGGCATCAGGACTCCCGGATTGTAGAGCGCGGGTCGAGAAGTGCAAGCACGATATCGATTACGAGGTTGACGAGAAGTACGCCGATTCCATAGATGAGCACGACGGACTGCACCACCGGGTAGTCCTTGGACAGGATGGACTGCACGATCATGGTGCCGAGGCCGGGCCAAGCGAAGATGTTCTCGACAAGTACGGTGCCCGCGACCATGCCGCTGAGGAGGAGACCGGTGAGCGTGAGCGTCGCCGTCATGGCATTGGGGAGGGCGTGGCGGATATAGATTTTGCGGGGCGCCAGGCGCTTGGCGCGGGCGGTGCGAACGAAGTCTTGGCCGAGGACGCTGAGGACCTCGACGCGGATGATGCGTGAGAAGACAGCGATTGGCCCGATGGCCAGAGCGATGACGGGTAAGACCAGCCCTAGCGGGCTGTCATTGCCCGCGATCGGGAACCACTCGAGGTTGACCGCGAAGATGTAGACGAGCCCGACGCCGAGGAGGAACTCGGGGATCGCGGCGAACACCACACAGACGATGGCGAAAGTGAGTTCGAGCCCGCGTCTGCGGCTGCCGCGGGTCGCCACGGCCATTGTGACGCCGAGCGGAAGGGCGATGAGTAGAACGAGGAGGCAGGCGAGCAGGGCGAGCTGCAGGGTGGCAGGTAACCGTGTCGCGATAACGTGGGCGACCGGCTCGTTGGTGATGGTGGAAACTCCGAGGTTGCCGGTGAAGAGCTTGGCGAAATAGTTCACGTATTGCACGATCAGTGGTTGGTCGAGACCGAGCGCGGCGCGCCGGGCCTCGACCAACTCGGCTGGTGCGTTCATGCCGAGTGCCGCACGTACGGGATCGCCGGGCACGAGGTGGATCATGAGGAAGGCCGCCGTGATCAGCACCCACAGCGAGAGGATGAATTGTCCGCCGCGTCGCACCGCGAAGGTCAGCCAGGGGCTGATTCCTGCGCGTGATGCGGCAGTCGGTGCCGCCACCGTTTCGGTCATGGTGCTGGTCATGGGGCTACCAAACTTCCCGAGTTACTTGAACAGACGAATTGACGCGGGCTCGAGGCTGTCGCTCTGGACGAACTCCGCCTTGCTGCCGAACACTGACACAACCGAGTTCGCGAACGGAATGACGTCTGCGGCGGCGATGAGTGCTGCCTCGGCGTGCGACCAGTCGTCACAGCCTTCCTTGCCCGGCTTCGTCGCGGCAGAGGTCGTGGCGGCGATGTACTCGGCGTTATCGGTGTAGCCGAAGTTTGAGCCTTTCGGCGGGGTTGAGCCGGCGAAGAACGGCACGATCTGGCTGGGCAGGCCAACGCCGACTGAGATGAGTGCAACGTCCCAGTCGCCGGTACCGAAGAGCGTCTGGCTCACGCCGTTGGCATCGACACCCTTGGGGGTCGCCTCAACGCCGAGCTCTTTCCACATCGACTGCAGCAGCTCCGCGGTCGAGCCGAAGGAGTCGGAAATATACGAGGGGTAGATGACGGTGAGTGAGAGCTTCACCCCGTTCTTCTCCCGTACGCCGTCCGATCCGGGTTTCCAGCCGGCGGAATCGAGTGCGTCGGCTGCGGCCTTCACATCGAAGGCCGGGATGTTGGCCTTCGCCACGTCGGCATGGCAAGGGTTTGGCGCCGCGTTGACGAGGCTGGTCGGCACGGTGCCCTTGCCGTTCGAGAGAACCGCGCGCAGCTTTTCGAGGTTCAGGTCCTGGGTGAGGGCAAGGCGAAGTGCCCTATCAGAAAGCAGTTTCTTTGGGTTCTTGTTGAACTGGATCTGTCCCAAGCCAACCTGAACATCATTGGAGAAGAGCTTATTGGTGCGCAGCCGATCGGAATCGGGCCCCACAACCTGTGCGGCGTTCAGTTCGCCGGAAAGCAACAGATTTGCCGCAGTGGTCTCGTTGGGCAGGACTTTGAAGATGACCGTGGCGGGGATGCCGGCCTGCTTCGGGTCCCAGTCGCCGGGGCCCCAAACGAACTCCTTGCGCCTGGTCAGTGTGTACTGCGAGTTCGGGGCGATCTTGGTCATCGTGTACATGCCGGTCGCGCCTTCACCCTTGGCGAGCGCGTCCGCGTGGGCAAGAGCCGGCCCGCACACCATGTGCACGCTGCCGACGTTTTCGAGTAGGAAGGCGTCGGGCGCGCCGCTCTTTACGCTCAGCACGCCGGTGGCGTCGTCGCCTGTCGCGACGGTGCCGGCTTGTACGTTAAGCCCGACGAGGGGTGAGCCGTTCTTCGGGTCCGCAATGAAGTTGATGTTGTCCGCGAGCATTGACGCGGTGATCGGGGTGCCGTCAGCGCAGGTGGCGTCCTTGCGGAGGGTGAAGGTGGCGTTGGTGGTGTCGGCCTTCCACTTGTTCGCGAGTCCGGAAAGGATGGTGCCGTCACTCCCTACCTCGACGAGGCGCGAGTAGAGGAAGCGGTCGATGGTGCGCGCGACATTCATCGCGGTGATCATGGGGTTGAGGTTTCCCGGGTCGGCGCCGATTGCCATGGTGAATGTGCCGTCGGTCGCAAGCTCGTTGCCGGAGTGGTTGCCGGAAGCGCCGGGCGCGGCGCAGGCCGTGAGAGCAAGTGCTGCCGCCCCAACGAGGGCGACGAGTGGGGTAATGGAACGCATGAGATGCCTCCAGCTGGTCGTGTGCGGGATGGGATGTGTGCGGGTGGAGTTACGAAGAGAGCTCCCGGAGGTGCTCAACCGCGAGGTGACCGGCCACGCCGATGGAGGCGTCGACGGCGGGCAGGCGGTCTGCCAGCGAGTCGGCTCTGGTGAAGACGGCGACCGCATACTGCCGTCCGTCCGGGTAGGTGACGACGCCCGCCTCATTGCGCACTGCGGGCACGGTTCCCGTCTTCGCGGCAATCAGTACATCACTCGGGAATCCCGATGACAGCCGGTGCGGCCAGATCTGCTGCGCCATGATGTCCCTGGCGGTCTTGCAGGCCGCTGGAGACGCTGCGGTGTCAGTCCAGATTGCATTCAGGAGTGTCGTGATGTCCCGCGGAGTCGACGCGGCAGTACGCAGCGGATCAAGGATCGAGAGGCCCCAGATCTGCTCGGCCGTCGCCGCTTCCAGCAGCTCCTCGAGGTCGCAGTCCGCCGCGCCGCCAAGGTCCTCGACGACCGAAGCGAACAAGTCTTCGCAGCAGCCGATCAGACGCGTTTGGCTGAGCCCGAGGTCGCTCACGACCTGGTCGACTGCCTCCCGACCGAGTCGGTGGTAGAGGACGTCGGTTGCGGCGTTATCGCTCATCACCATCATGTTGTGGGCGAGGTCACGCCAGCTGGCCTCGACATCGTCGGCGAATCCCGCGGTCCCGACTCCGCCGGTGCGGTAGCGCGCAGTGACAGTTGTCCGCCCGCTTGGATCCAGCCGGCCGGCATCGACCGCGCGGACAAAGGCGACCAGGACGAAGATCTTGAACACGGATGCGAGAATGACGCGCTCGTCGGAGCGGACGGAGACCTCGTGGTCGCAAGCCGCTCCGATTTCGCGGGCGTGCAGAAAGCCGGTGGCTCCAACCCGCGTGAAGACATCCGAGATGGCGGCGGTCATGCCGACACCCGGCGGTCGGCGCGACCGGTGTGCAGGTACAGCGCGTTGCCGTTGCCGTCGTCGCCAACGAAGGCGTGCGGTGTGTGTAATCCGTTACGGGCTTTGCGTGCGATCAGGGTGTCGCCCTTCCAAGGCACCAGCTCGACCGGGGGCCGCTCCAGGGCAAGCTCGGCGAAGATTCCCTTCATCTTCTGTTCGATCCAGATCCGCCCCTCTGTGTCCTGGGTGACGTGGGAGTCCGCGACCTGTGAGCTGTAGGTGCCGACGTAGCGCGAGGCATCGATGGCGTGGACGTCGTTCGCGGGGGTGGGAAGCTCCGGCACGACAATGCCAGTGAGACGGTTGATGACCGGGGAGATGAGCTCCTTGTAAAGGCCAAGAACGTCGCCGCCGTTTGTCAGCACCGCAATCGCGGCCTTCTGCCCGGGGATCACGCGGAGGAAAGCGCTCTGGCCGATTGTTCCTCCGTCGTGGCCGATGACGGGACCGCCCTCCCAATTGAAGAGCTCCCAGCCAAGACCCCAGCTGTCGCCCATGAGACCGAGCTCCGGAAGCTTGACCTGCTGCTCCTGCATTGCTGCAACGCTTTCGGCGCTCAGGATCCGTTTGCCATCCGGGCCAACTCCGCCGTCGATGTGCATCTTTGCGAAGGCGATGAGGTTGCTCGCGCTCATAGCGAAAACGGATCCGGCCGGAGCGTTCGAACGCACGAGTGACCAGACCTGTGCCGGCTCCGGGGCGGCGCCCTCGGTCGGGCTGATGTGACCAAGCGCGGCACGGAACATGATTGCCTCGCCTGCCCCCGTGGCCGCGTGCTTGAGCTGCAGCGGGTCGATGAGGTGTTCGCGCAGGCAAGCCTCATAGTGCTTACCACGAACAACCTCGACGATGCGGCCGAGAACCGAGAAGGCTGCGTTGTTGTAGGAGAACATTTCGCCGGGTTCGAAGAGCTGTGGCACGTCGGCGAGGATCGGCATGAACTTCTCGACGGCGTCTTCGCCCTCGGTCGTGGCGGTGAAGATGTCGCCCTCAAAACCGGAGAGGTGGCTTAGGAGCTGACGAACGGTGATCTTCGCCGCGGCGGCCTCGTCGGCGATGACGAAGTCCTTGACGTAGCGGCGGACAGGTGCGTCGAGGTCGACGAGTCCCTCGTCGACAAGCTGCATGACAAGCGAGGTGGTCCAGACCTTGGTGATGGAACCGATCTGGAAGACCGAGTCGGTGGTGGCCTCTACGCCGCTCGCTTTGTTCAAGATGCCTGCCGCGGTCCGGACCACGTCGCCATCACTGAGAATCGCCACGGATGCGGCGGGCACTTGGTATTTGGCGATGAGGTCGGGCAGCTTTTCCTCGACCCAAGCACCGATCTGTGACAGTGATTCCACCATGAAAGTTCCTCCTCGTTGAGAATGCGAATTCGCTGAGCCTATTCGCTGCCGCCGCACTAAAAACTGGTAGCAAACGACGAGACTTGTGTGCAGCTTGGTTCGATCGCACAAAGTGGCCTGCTCGCCGCAAGATGCGTCGGGTCGCGTGCATCCCGAGCAAAGTAGGTTCCGGTCATCGGGGGTCTCCCTTGAGTGCGCGGCCGGGGAACGCGTCCGTCAGCATGAGGCCGCCCCGCACGACGGCTGTACCGCCGACGAAGAGATGGCGCACACCGACGGAGGGACGGGTGGAATCGAAGTAACTTGCGGTGTCGGAGAAGCGCTCCGGCTCGATCACGACGATGTCGGCGTCCGCACCGATACCAATGTGGCCCTTGGCCCGTGCGCCGGACGCTGCATCATCGAGAACGCGCGCCGGCAAGTAGGAACAGCGCCGGAATGCCTCCAGCCAGCTCCAGGCGCCGGTCTCACGCACCATCATGCGAATCGACCGGGCAAACGTTCCTGCCGTGCGGGGGTGGGTGGCGCCCCCGGCCGGTAGCGGCCACTGGAGTGATTCGCGAACTTCGCGGGCCCACGTGACGGGCATGGCATCGCTCGCGACGATGGCATCGGGAAAGGCGAGGGCGCTCTGAAGGAGGGCCCGGTCGCTCGGATCCTCTTCGTCGAGGAACGCGACTACGCACGCGGCGGCCGGGTCGGTGCGGCGAATCTCTCTCAGGCGCGCGGCATCCGCGACCCGTTCACCGGTGGTGACGATCGTGATGTCGCTCGGCTTGATGCCCCAGGCGCCGAGGCGCTGCGGATCGAGGAAGAATGCGCCGATCGCGGTGCTGCCCGCACCGTAGGGGTAGGTCTCCACGGTGACGCGGTTTCCCTCGGCCTGAGAGCGTTCGAGCATGCCGAGCACACGGTCAATGTGGCGGCGGGAGGTGCTGTTGACGTGACAGTGGTGCATGGCCGCGCCGGTTTCGGCGGCGGCAATCATGATCTCCGCAGAGCCGTCGATCGGTGTCGTCGGGTCCGCCTCGATCAATTCACGCACATGGGTGAATGTGGGAGCCTTCGCTGCGGCGGCGAGACGGGCGACCGCAAGGAACTCCGCCGGATCGGTGCGCGGCGCATAGCCGAGCAGGATGCCGATTCCGAGAGCGCCGTCTGCGATCTCTGTCTCGAGCTGCGCGAGCCAGGTGCTCAACTCACGCGGGGTCGAACTGCGCTGCCACTCTGGTTTGGCGAGTAAGCCGAGGGCGTTGTGCACATCGGCGACCGGTGCCTCGCCTAGATGAGCAAAGGCGCGCGCCTGCGCCCAGGAGGCCGAAAAGCCGTAGTTGAGGGGGCGGCCCTCGCGCGCGGCATTGGCCATCGCCGCAGCGACCGGGGCCAGCCCAGCTTCGAGGTCAAGTGCCGTCGTGACTCCGTCCATCGCCTGCAGGCGCTGCCCGGCGACGGAATGAACATGGCTGTGGAGGTCGACGAAGCCCGGACCGACAATGCATCCGCTGACGTCGATGACCGTGGCCCTTTCGGTCTCGGCGCGGGACAGCTGGGCCCCTGCCGCGGCTATGCGGCCGTCCTCGATGAGGAGATCGCTGATGTTGTCGTGTCCGGTGCCGGGGTCGATGACCCGGCCGCCCTTTAGAAGTGTGCGCATTGAGCCAGCTTGGCAGGTTTCGGATGCATGCCAATTGGTCATTCTGACGATCGGCACCCGGTGACATCGTCGGGTTGAACCACAACGAGCGCCGTCGTTCGCTTAGCTCCAGGCGCCCCGTTCCCTGACCCGGGACCATGCCGCAGGCGCCAGAACCACCGCGACGCCGACGGCGGCCCCGATCACCGTCTCGACGATGCGGTCCCGCAGCAAGAGCCCGGGCGGGACGTTGGCAACCAGCAGAGTGGAAATGAGCGCGAGCGGGGTGACGAATATCTGTGCCACGAGATATTGGCGCGCAATGAAGAGCTCAGCCCCGAACTGGCATACGGCAATCACCAACACCATCTGCCATGGCGCCGGGCCGAGCCAGAGGATTCCGGCCAACACCAGCAACCCCAGCAGGGTCCCCACGATCCTCTGGATTCCCCGTTGCACCCGATGCCTTGTACTGCGCCCCACCAAGGGAACCACTGCCGCCACCATGGCCCAATAGCCGTGTCCGAACCCGAGCCACTGCCCGGCCAAGGTAGCAAGCGTTCCAGCCAGCCCGGCAGCCACGAAGTAGCCCAAGCCTTCCAGCCAGGCCGCCCGGACTTCCTGAGGCAACAAGCGTTGCGCCGGCGGTCGCTTCCAGGGCGTCCGGTGGCTCGGGACCACCCGTGCCGACATTCCGATCAGCAACGCCAACACCGCAGTCAAGACGGCGGCCAGCATCCCTTCCCAAAGCGGCGGCTGCTGGGGAACGGAGGCGATCGCGGCGAAAGCAAAAATATGGAAGAGGGAACCTGCCGGGCGAAGCCTCCACAGCGCAGTCACCACGGAGCAAAGAGCAGCAACCAACGTGGTGCCGAGCGTAAGGATCCACACGTACGCGTCCAAGCCCTGCGCGGCCCTGGCCGTCAGGGTGGCGAGCAGGATGATGCCCAGCAGCAGCGAACCGGCCCTGAGTTGGCTTCGAAAACGGTGGCTGTGGGGCTCGTTACGGCCATAGATATTCGTGAACGCCGCAAAGCTGGCGAAGACCACAAGGTCCAGTCGTCCGAACAACACGAGGGTGATCAATGGCAGGAAGACGCCCACGGCGCAGCGCACAGCCGGGTGATGGTCCTTGTTGCCGGGACCGATCCTGAACATCTCTGCCAGGGCGTTCAATGGATTGCCTGCCTCTTTGCTTCTCTTGAGCGCCGTACTGCTCAACTAATACTGCCCGACGGCGGCACTGGCATCCGCTACGAGCCTACGCCGGGAGGCTCCAGGCAGCCCGATCGCCTTCCGTTGAATGGTAGACCTTGGGCGTGAGCATTCGACGACGTTGACGGCGAGGCCGCCCATGGCGGTTTCCTTAGTTAGTTGTGGTTGGGGATGGGTGGCGGGTGACCGCATTCCTCCGCGTGCTGCTCCTTCGTCGCTTTGACGCACGCTTCCGGAACCCACTCACCCGCCATGTAGCCGTCACCAGAGCGAACTGTCAATCGTGTTGCGTTCCGTGGAGAAGGTGAGGGACACGGCCCCTTCGGGCCCGGTATCCGGAAGCGTGCGTCCCCGCCGTCCCCCTAACCTCGCAAGCTCGGTCAGGGAACCCGGACGGCGTGGGCCCATTCGGTCGCGAAAACGTCCGCTCAGCGGGCGTCTACGCGACCGAGCATGCCGAGGAGGTCGGACCCGACGGGCGTTGCCGATCCGATCCCGGACTACGCGAGGTTCGCGACGCCCGGGTAGAGCGGGTGCGCGGCGGCCAGGGCGTCGACGCGGTGCCGCAGGCCGGAGAGGTCGGCGTCGGCGTCGGCGATCAGTGCCTCGGCGATGATGTCCGCAACTTCACGGAACGCCGCTTCACCGAAACCGCGCGTGGCCAGTGCCGGGGTGCCGATCCGCAGACCGGAGGTCACCATCGGCGGGCGCGGGTCGAACGGGACCGCGTTGCGGTTGACGGTGATCTCGATCGCAGCGAGGCGGTCCTCGGCTTCCTGGCCGTTGAGTTCGCAGTTGCGCAGGTCCACGAGCACCAGGTGCACGTCGGTGCCGCCGGAGATCACGTTGATGCCCTTGGCGGTGACGTCGGGCTGGACGAGGCGCTCGGCGAGGATCCGGGCACCGGCCAGCACGCGCTCCTGGCGTTCCTTGAACTCTTCCGAACCGGCGATCTTGAACGCCACGGCCTTGCCGGCGATCACGTGCTCCAACGGTCCACCCTGCTGGCCCGGGAAGACCGCGGAGTTGATCTTCTTGGCGATGTCAGCGTCGTTGGAGAGGATGATGCCGCCGCGCGGACCGGCGAGGGTCTTGTGCGTCGTGGACGTCGTGACGTGCGCGTGCGGGACCGGGGACGGGTGCAGGCCGGCGGCCACGAGGCCGGCGAAGTGCGCCATGTCCACCATGAGGTACGCGCCCACAAGGTCGGCGATGCGGCGGAACCCGGCGAAGTCCAGCTGCCGCGCATAGGCGGACCAGCCGGCCACGATCAGCGCCGGCTTGTGCTCCAGGGCCAGGCGCTCCACCTCGGCCATGTCGATCCGGTGGTCCTCTTCGCGGACCTGGTACGGGATGACGTTGTACAGGCGGCCGGAGAAGTTGATCCGCATGCCGTGGGTCAGGTGCCCGCCGTGGGCCAGGTTCAGGCCCATGATCGTGTCGCCCGGCTTGATGAGGGCGTGCATCACCGAAGCGTTCGCCTGGGCACCGGAGTGCGGCTGCACGTTCGCGTACCCGGCACCGAACAGGGCCTTCACGCGGTCGATCGCGAGCTGCTCGATGACGTCCACATGCTCGCAGCCGCCGTAGTAGCGCTTGCCCGGGTAGCCCTCGGCATACTTGTTGGTCAGCACCGAGCCCTGGGCCTGCATCACGGCCACGGCAGTGTGGTTCTCGGACGCGATCATTTCCAGGCCCGAACGCTGACGGTTCAGCTCGTCGTCGATCTTCGCCGCGATCTCCGGATCCAGCTCGGACAACACCGCGTCCAGGGACGGCGAAACGACCTGCTCGAACACAGCCGTTCCGTTCGCGGCGCTCACAGCTCGCCACCGTTCTTGGAAGCGTATTCCTCCGCGGAAAGCAGCGGGCCATGTTCGATCACGGCCACTTTGAAGAGCCAGCCCGCACCGTACGGATCGTTGTTGATCAGCGCAGGATCGTCGACGACGGCGGAGTTTACTTCCGTGACCTCGCCCGTCACCGGGGAGTACAGGTCCGAGACGGACTTGGTGGACTCGACCTCGCCGCAGGTCTCCCCCGCAGTCAGAGCGGAACCGACCTCCGGCAGATCAACATACACGATGTCGCCGAGGGCATCCGCAGCAACCGCTGAAATTCCAATCCCCTCAGGCCCAGCCCCATCCGAGGCAACCCACTCGTGTTCAGCCGAATACTTCAACTCGGCAGCTACTTTGCTCATCTCATTTCCTTCTCTCTTCTAGTTCACAAAACTTGGTGTTCGGTTGGGGATTTCCGGGTGGACTACTTGGCGCGGTTGTAGAAAGGCAGTGCAACGACTTCAAAGGTTTCCGGCTTCCCTCGCAGGTCGATGTCGACGATTGTGCCTGGTTCGGCGTGTTCGACGTCCACATACGCCAGGGCGATCGGGTAGCCGAGCGTGGGGCTTGGCTGGCCTGAGGTGACTTCGCCGATCAGCGTCCCGTTCTTGAGCACCGAATAGTGGGCGCGGGCGGCGCGGCGGCCAAGTCCTTTGAGTCCCACGAGTTTTTGGCCGAGTGTCGTTCCGACGCCGGCCGCCTTGATCACCGTCAGCGCCTCCTTGCCTACGAAGTCGCTTTCCTTGGCGAGCGACACAACGGGGCCCAGCCCTGCCGAGAAGGGGTTGCCTTCGCGGGAGAGCTCGTTGCCGTAGAGCGGCATCCCGGCTTCGAGGCGCAGGGAGTCACGCGAGGCCAGGCCGGCGGGGATCAGCTCGCCGTCCTCGGCGACTTCAGCGATTGCCTGCCACAGGGCGGCAGCGGCGTCGTTGTCCACGAAGATTTCGAAGCCGTCCTCGCCCGTGTAACCGGTGCGGGCGAGCAGCAGATCGGTCGTGTTCCCGGCAAAGGTGAAGGGCACCTCGACCGCGGCGTAGTACTTGAGCCCGGTGACCAGCGCGTGCTGTCCGGCCGGAACCAAACGCAGGAGGATGTCTTCCGCTTTGGGGCCCTGGACGGCGATCAGCGAGGTTGCCGCGGAGGCGTCCTCGACGACGACATCGAAGTTGGCTGCACGCTGCGCCAGCGCCTCGGCAACGACCTTGGCGTTGCCGGCGTTCGGGACCACGAGGAACCTGTCGCTGCCGTCTTCGGAAGACGGGCGGCGGTAGGTGATGAGGTCATCGATGATGCCGCCGTCTTCCTGGCAGATCAGCGAGTACTTGGCCTTGCCCACAGACATGGCGGAGATCTTGCCCACCAGCGCGTAGTCCAGGAAGGCCGCGGCTTCCGGGCCGGTGACCCAGACTTCGCCCATGTGGGAAAGGTCGAACAGGCCGGCGGCGTTGCGGACGGCGTGGTGTTCGGCGAGTTCCGAGTCGTATTTCAGGGGCATCTGCCAGCCACCGAAGTCAGTGAAGGACGCCCCGGCGATTTTGTGCTGCTCGTAAAGAGCTGTGTAGTTCTCAGTCATTGCGTCAGTCCTTAGATTTCGAACGTTTCGGTGGTTTCCTCGAACTCTTCGAGGGGAGGGCAGGAGCAGATCAGGTTCCGGTCGCCTGCGGCGCCGTCGATGCGGCCGACGGGCGGGAAGTACTTGTCCTGCTTGAGGTGGTGGACCGGGAAGACGGCCTGCTCGCGGGAGTACTCACGGTCCCAATCGGAGCTCACGACGGCGGCCGCGGTGTGCGGTGCGTGGCGCAGCGGGCTGTTCTCCACCGTGAAGTCGCCGTGCGCGACCTGGTCGATTTCCTTGCGGATGGTGATCATGGCTTCGATGAAGCGATCGATCTCCCCGAGGTCCTCGGACTCCGTGGGCTCCACCATCAGGGTGCCCGCGACCGGGAACGCCAGGGTGGGAGCGTGGAAGCCGTAGTCGATGAGGCGCTTGGCCACATCCTCCGCGGTGACGCCGGTCCGGGCGGTCAGTTCGCGCAGGTCCAGGATGCACTCGTGGGCCACGAGTCCGCCCTCACCCGTGTAAAGGACCGGGAAGTACTCGTTCAGGCGCGAGGCGATGTAGTTCGCGGCAAGCAGCGCGGACTTGGTGGCCTCGGTCAGGCCTTCGCCGCCCATGAGCTTCACATAGGCCCAGGAAATCGGCAACACACCGGCCGAACCGTACCGCGAAGCTGAAATCGCAACGCCAGTCCCTGGCAAAGAAGCGCCGTCTTCATGGGCCGCCTTGTTGGCGTCGCCCGGCATGAAGGGTGCCAGGTGTGCCTTGGCCGCGACCGGGCCGACACCGGGTCCGCCGCCGCCGTGCGGGATGCAGAAGGTCTTGTGCAGGTTCAGGTGCGACACGTCGCCTCCGAACTTGCCCGGCTGGGCCAGGCCCACGAGCGCGTTGAGGTTCGCGCCGTCAACGTACACCTGGCCTCCGGCCGCGTGCACCGAGTCGCAGATCTCGCGCACGTCGGCGTCGTACACGCCGTGCGTGGACGGGTAGGTGATCATGATCGCCGAAAGGACATCCTTGTTGGCGTCGATCTTGGCCTGCAGGTCCGCGTGGTCGATCGTGCCGTCCGCCGCGGTGGCCACCACGACCACCTTCATGCCGGCCAGCACCGCCGAGGCCGCGTTGGTGCCGTGGGCGGACGCCGGGATGAGGCAGACGTTGCGCTGGGCCTCGCCGCGGGAGTGGTGGTAGCCGCGGATGGCCAGCAGGCCCGCGAGCTCGCCCTGGGAACCGGCGTTGGGCTGGATGGAGACCTGGTCGTAACCGGTGATCTCCGTCAGGTCGGCTTCCAGATCTTCGATCAGTTCGCGCCAGCCCTCGGTCTGGGAATCCGGGGCGAAGGGGTGGATCGAGGCGAATTCCGGCCAGGAGATGGCCTCCATCTCGGCGGTCGCGTTCAGCTTCATGGTGCACGAACCCAGCGGGATCATGGTGCGGTCCAGAGCCAGGTCACGGTCCGAAAGCCTGCGGATGTAGCGCAGCAGCTGGGTTTCGGAACGGTGCGTGTTGAACACCGGGTGCTGCAGGTAGTCCGAAGAACGCCCGACGGCGGCCTCCAGCGCGAAACCCTCAGTCGTGCCGGCTATTTCCGCGCCATAAGCGGCCACTATCGAAAAGCAGTACATGACATCAGCGATAGTCCGGTCAGTAGTCGTTTCATCGACTGACACACCGACCAAATCGCGGTCGATAGCACGCAGATTTATCCCTTTGGCCGCGGCGGCGGCAAGGACCTGTTTAGCTTGCCCGGGAACTCGCACGGTGACGGTGTCGAAGAAGCTGCCGTGCAGGACCTCAAGGCCCGCGGCCTTGAGGGACGCTGCCAGGGTGCGGGCGTGGTGGTGGGCGGTCTCGGCAATCGCCTTCAGGCCGTCGGGGCCGTGGTAGACGGCGTACATCGAGGACACGATGGCCAACAGTGCCTGCGCGGTGCAGATGTTGGACGTCGCCTTCTCGCGGCGGATGTGCTGCTCGCGGGTCTGGAGGGCGAGGCGGTAGGCGGGAGTGCCGGCGTCGTCCTTGGAAACGCCCACCAAGCGGCCCGGCATGGAACGCTCGAGGCCCTTCTGGACCGCCATGTACGCGGCGTGCGGGCCGCCGAAGAACAACGGAACACCGAAACGCTGGGTGGAACCGACAGCGATGTCGGCACCCTGCTCCCCCGGAGGCGTGATCAGCGTCAGGGCCAGGAGGTCGGCTGCGACGGTGACGAGCGCGCCGCGTTCCTTGGCGGCGGCGATCACGGCGGAGTGGTCGAACACCCGGCCGGAAACGCCCGGCTGCTGCAGCACGATGCCGTTGATCTCGCCCTCGGGCAGGCCGGCGGACAGGTCCGCTATCTCCACCTCGAAGCCCAGCGCCTCGGCGCGGCCCTTCACGATCGCGATGGTCTGCGGCAGGCAATCGGCGTCGAGGACGGTCTTGCCGTCATGGGCCGTCTTGTTCTTGTTCGCGCGGCGCATCATCAGGACCGCTTCGGCGACGGCGGTCGCTTCGTCCAGCAGGGAGGCGTTGGCGATGGGCAGGCCCACGAGGTCCTGGACCATGGTCTGGAAGTTCAGCAGCGCCTCGAGGCGGCCCTGGGAAATTTCCGGCTGGTACGGGGTGTAGGCCGTGTACCAGGCCGGGGATTCGAGGATGTTGCGGCGGATCACCGGCGGAGTGACGGTGTCGTAGTAGCCCTGCCCGATCATCTGCACGGCCGTTTTGTTCTTGGCCGCCAGCTTGCGCAGCTCGGCCAGGACCTCCACCTCGCTCAGGGCGTTGGCCAAGGTGAGGGGCTTGTCCTGGCGGATGTCATTGGGAACCGCGGTGTCTACCAGGCCATCAACGGAGTCGTAGCCGACGGCCTTGAGCATGATGTCAACATCGGTTTGCCGTCGTGAGCCGATATGCCGGTCTGCAAAAGCGGTGGGGGTTGAATGAATAGTCAAAGGGAACTCCAAGGTAGGGCCGGCCACAATGGCACGGCTTCGATTTGGGTTCCTCCCCGCTCTGTATCGGACCTGAGAGATTCCGCAGAACGCATTGTCACGTTGTGTTCCGCTTGCACCGTCGGTGAGCCGGACCGAAGCCAGGCTGCTTTCCAGAGTTGCCTCGCCGCGGCGGTACGGGGGCCTGAGAGATTCCTGGGGAGGATTTGCTCCTACGGCGCCTGCCCGGTTGATGACTGGGAGGACTCTCCCGCCACGGTTCGAAAGGCATATTCAGATTTGGGTGATTCGGCTCACACCATACACACAACGCCAGCGCCGGGGCAACATCGCATCCGGTATCGGAAATAGTGATCGACAAACGGCATCAAGCGGGGACAAACGAAGCAAAGCCGGAGTTGACATTCCTTAGTGAGCTATCCCACACTGGGTCGGGTGGCCGCCCTGAAGGAGCCGGCCACGGACGGTACAAGCCGGCCCCAAGACCGCGATTCACCCAAACTGAATACGCTGATGATCTGCGGCGGGAGAGTCCTGCCAGTACATTCTGCAGTCGCCGTAGGAGCAAATCCTCCCCAGGAAACTCTCAGGCCCATGTACCGCCGCGGCAAGGCAACTCTGGAAAGCAGTCCGGGAACCCGGGCTCACCGACGGTGCAAAGCGGAACCATGCGAAAGCACGAGGCCGCGGAATCTCTCAGGTCCCATACAGAGCGGGGAGGAACCCCGAATCATCGTGGCACCGTGATGCCACTTGAACGATGGAGTTCCTCATGACGATTCATCAACCGCCCGCCATAGCTAGTGAAACACCGCATCTTGATCGGCAGCTCAGCAACCGGCACATCCAGCTGATTGCAATCGGCGGGGCCATCGGCACAGGCCTGTTCATGGGCTCCGGAAAGACCATCTCCGCAGCCGGGCCGTCCGTGATCTTCGTGTACATGATCATCGGCTTCATGCTGTTCTTCGTCATGCGCGCCATGGGCGAACTGCTGCTGTCCAACTTGCACTACAAATCCTTCAGCGACTTTGCCGCTGACCTCCTCGGTCCGTGGGCAGGTTTCTTCACGGGTTGGACATACTGGTTCTGCTGGGTAATCACCGGTATCGCGGACGTCATTGCGATCGCGGGCTACTCAAAGGAACTCTGGCCGAGCCTCCCGCTGTGGATTCCGGGCCTGGCCACCATCGCGATCCTGCTGCTGTTGAACCTGACCACGGTGAAGGCCTTCGGCGAGACAGAATTCTGGTTCGCTCTCATCAAAATCATCGCGATTGCGGCACTGATCGTTGTGGGACTGTTCATGATTTTCAGCGGGTTCCAGTCCGAGGCCGGACCAGCAAGCCTCACCAACCTCTGGAGCCACGGCGGCTTCTTCCCACACGAATTCATGGGCTTCGTGGCCGGCTTCCAGATCGCGGTCTTCGCGTTCGTGGGCATTGAGCTTGTCGGCACCACTGCGGCAGAAGCCAAAGACCCGGAGAAGAACCTGCCCAGGGCGATCAACTCTATCCCGGTGCGCGTGCTCCTCTTCTACGTGGGCGCCCTCATCATCCTGATGTCCGTCACTCCTTGGACCCAGTTCGCCGCCGGCCACAGCCCATTCATCGCCATGTTCTCCTTGGCCGGCCTCGGCGCAGCCGCCACCGTGGTCAACTTGGTGGTGCTGAGCTCGGCCATGTCCTCGGCCAACTCCGGTATCTATTCCACCTCGCGCATGGTGTACGGCCTGGCCCAGGAGGGCGACGCCCCGGCCCTGTTCAGCGGCCTGTCCCGACGGAAGGTTCCCCGCAACGCCCTGTTCCTCTCCTGCGTGCTGCTGCTCTCCGGCGTCGTCCTGATGTACGCGGGACAGGACGTCGGCAAGGCCTTCGACATGGTCACCACCGTGTCCGCCGTCTGCTTCGTCTTCGTCTGGTCCATCATCCTTGCCAGCTACATCGCATTCCGTCGTCGTCGCCCGCAGCTGCACGTCGCGTCCACGTTCAAGATGCCCGGCGGACTGCCCATGGTGTGGGTGGTCTTCGCGTTCTTCGCCTTTGTGCTCTGGACGCTGACCACCCAGCCGGACACGCTGACGGCATTGCTCTTCACGCCGGCCTGGTTCATCATGCTCGGCGTCGCGTGGTTCTTCCTGCGCCGCCGTCCAGCCCACCTGGCCCGTTACGCGAGGTTCCAGGACGAGCTCCAGTCGGACCAGTATGCCGCAGACGTGTCCATCCGCGCGGGTGCCCGGAGCGGACAATAACAGCCACCTCGCAAATCAACAGCAAGGCACCCTGGCCGTGCCCGATGGACTAAAGGAGAAGGCCGCCGTCGCTCGCTTCACCCAGCGAGCGAGGGCGTCGTCCTCTCCGGGGCGGGGCTTACTTGTGCATGGCCTCATGAATCTGGAGCGCAAACCAAAGCTGGGCCAGCGTGGACGTTTCGGTCATGTCGAGCCCCGTCAACTCGCTGATTTTCCGGATGCGGTAAATGATGGTTTGGCGATGGGCGAAAAGCGCAGCGGCAGTCTTTTGCCACGACCTCTGGGTGTCCAGGTAGGTCTTCAAAGTCACGATGAGATCGCCTTCCTGGCTCTGTTCATACGTGAAGATCGGGCCGAGCAGCTGCTGAACCAACGCCGTCCCCTCCTCGAAACTGGTAAGCCCCAGCCACGAGGGCCCCTCGGCGTAACGGGACAGGTTTACGGCATTGCCTTTCGCTGAACCGAGCGCCCACAACGATTCCTGGAGCGCACGTTGGACGCCCCCGGCAGACGTAGGCGAGCTGACACCAATCCGAACCCCGGGCCCCGCGCAGTGGATCAAAACGTCATCGGCCACCGCTGCTGATATCGCCACATGAAGTGTATTGAAACGCCTCAGGCAAGCGGCTTGAAGTCCGTGGCGCCACAGTTCGACGTGAATATCCGCCAGCCGCCCGCCGTCGTCGGCCCCCATCGAAACCACCACAAAACTCTGCGCCGAAATATCAAAAGCAGTGAGCCTGATCTCCAGTTCCGCGATCCCGAGACGTCCATCGAACGCCTGCAGGAGGAATTCGCCCGCCAGGCGATGCCGGCTTTCCAGGGACAGGGCCGACCGTGAGAGTTCCAACCCCAGCACCGTCGCCGCATGCAGAAGCACGACGGCGTCAGGGTGCGGATCGCTTTTCGGCAGCACCACTAGCACCGCATTGGAGTGAGTGGGGATGTCCATCATCAACACATGCCGGTCCCGCAGCCGATGCCATTGGAACTTCTTCCCGGTCATGGGTATATGCCCTGTCAAGGGCGCCAGTTCCGCCTTCAGGAAGTCCGGCAGCGGCTCAGCATCCGGATGCCAGGGATGAAGGCAGCGCCGGTCCACGACGAACAGATCCGCATCGAGCTCGGCCTCAAGGCCTTGGATAAGGCCCTGCCAATGGTCCTCGGATGTTCCCGCCGTACGGAGCAGGTCATAAACCCGGGCCGTCTGCCGCAGGCGCCGCGATTCCTCCAGCAAGGAAGCCTCAGCTACCGTTCGCGCGATGGCGATGAAGGGCAACGGATACGGAATGCTAATCAGCGGCAGCGGCAGCAGTTCGCATGCCGCCAGAAACTCGGGCAACAAATCCGGGGCATGCATCTTTTCCCCGATGGCCAGGGCGCTGGCACCTGCATCGACGAGCGCCTCGGCGAGCGCAACCTGGCCTTGGGCGTCGGCCGGGATGGACAGGCCGTTGGTCATCATCAGTTCGCCGCCGGTGACCCATTCCCACAGCCTCGGCAGGTCAGAAGTGTGTGCCCAGGTGATTCGGTTGTCCCTGCCTGTATATCCGGCCAAAAGTGTGAGCCCGAGCTGGGGTTCCGCCACGAGCTCAGCCACAGTGATCGCCATGAAATATGCTCCCAGCGCCTTGGTTTCCGGCCAACTCAGAGGCCCTTAGACAAACGTATAAGGGCCTCGGCCATTTGTAGTCAATCTACCGCTATACGCCGTGATACACGTCACTAAGAATTGGATTACCTACTTCCCGCTCAAAGGCGAGCACCCCTCCCAACACCGAAACGCTGCGGGCATCGCAGCTCGGCAGCACTGCACAAAGGATCCCGGAATGACAACGCACAAGCCCATCGGTCCCGTCGACGCAACAAAAGTCCCCCGGTATGCAGGCCTCGGCACCTTCGCCAGGCTCCCCCAAATCGACCGCGTTCCGGACTACGACATTGCGATTGTCGGCGTGCCGTTCGACGGCGGAACGTCCTACCGGCCAGGCGCCCGGTTCGGTCCTGCCGCAGTCCGCGAAGCCTCCCGGCTGCTGCGCCCCGGCTACCACCCCGAACTGGACGTCGAGCCTGTATACGAAGTCCAGGTTGTCGACGCTGGCGACATCGCCTGCACGCCTTACGACATCACCCGGGCCGTCCGCGAAATCGAAGAGCAGGCACTCCCCCTGATCGGCGAGGACAAGAAGCTCATCTCGATCGGTGGCGACCACACTATCGCCCTCCCGATGCTCAGGGCCTTGAACAAGGTCCACGGGCCGGTCGCGTTGCTGCACTTCGACGCCCATCTGGACACCTGGGACACTTACTTCGACCAGCCGGTCACCCACGGAACCATCTTCCGGCGGGCTTTTGAAGAAGGCCTCCTTGTGGAAGATAGGTCCATGCACGTCGGCATCCGCGGGCCGGTCTACGATCGCAACGATTTCCTCCGCGACCACGAATTCGGATTCCAAATCATCCGCTGCTCGGATCTGGATGTCATCGGTGTTCCAGCAGCCATCCAACGGGTCAAGGAGCGACTCGGCGACACCCCGGTCTACGTCTCCATCGACATCGACGTCCTGGACCCGTCCTACGCGCCGGGCACCGGCACTCCCGAGATGGGCGGGCTCCACTCGCGCGAACTTCTGGCACTGCTCCGCGGCCTGAACGGCATCAACATCGTCGGAGCAGACGTCGTCGAGGTCGCTCCGGCCTACGACCACGCAGACATCACCACGGTAGCCGCGGCGACCCTCGTCTTCGACCTTCTCGCGCTGATGGTGAATCGCGGCAAGGCCGAGACGAACGCCGTCCGCGAATTGCAAGCAGCCTCCTGGACCGCATCATGAGCACCCGAAGCAATCCCGCCGCGGCCACCGAAGTGCCCCGGCTCGAAGACAAGACCATTCAGCCCATCCCGTTGAATGAACGCCACGGGAAAGCCCGGGACCTCTTCACTATCTGGTTCGGTTCCAACATCATGATCATGACTATCGTCACCGGCGGACTCGCAACAACGGTGTTCGGGCTCAGCTTTGTGCCCGCCATCGTGGGAATCATCCTTGGAAACGTCATCGGTGGCATCTTCATGGCGCTCCACTCCGCCCAGGGACCGCAATTGGGCGTGGCGCAGATGATCCAGACCCGCGGCCAATTCGGCTCCTTCGGGGCGCTGCTGATCGTGGTCATCGTGGTGATCATGTACGTCGGATTCTTCGCCGCGAACCTTGTCTTTGGCGGCGAAGCAATGGCCGCGGTCAGCCCGGACATCAGTGTTGACGCAGGAATCATCATCATCGGCGTCGTGAGCGTTGTTGCCACGATTTTCGGCTACCGGCTCATCCACGCCTACGCACGCTTCCTAAGCATCGTGGCTGGTTTGGCGCTGCTGCTCGCCTTCGTCTGGATCATGTTCGTCCACGGGCTGCCCGCCACCTTCCTGTACCAGGGAAACTTCAACTGGGTTGGCTTCATGGCCACCGTCTCCGTATCCGCCTTGTGGCAACTCGCCTACGCTCCCTACGTCTCGGACTACTCCCGCTACATGCCTCAAGGCACCGGATCGGCCCCGGCGTTTTGGGCCTCCTACTCAGGCTGCGTCCTAGGCACGCTCTTCCCGATGCTCCTGGGTGCCTTGGTGGGAACCCTCGCGGTCACGATGGGCGCAGACGCTGGCAACGTCGAAATCGTCGGCAGCATGGGAGCGTTGCTCCAGCCATGGACACTGGCAGTCGTGGGAATCTTCTGCCTCGGCGTTGCAGCGTCGAACGCCATGAATCTCTACTGCGGCGTCCTGTGCAGCCTCACTATTGGGCAGACGTTCAAGCCGAACTGGTTGCCTCGCGCCAAGACCCGAAGCGTTGCGGCAATCATCCTCTTTACACTCGCACTCCTGATCTCGCTGTTCGCACGCGACAATTTCATCCTCTTTTACACCAACTTCCTCTCCTTCCTGATGTACGTGCTGGTTCCCTGGACGGCCATCAACCTGGTGGACTACTACCTCCTCCGGCACGGCGATTACAGGGTTGAGGACTTCTTCAAGCGCGACGGCGGAGTGTACGGCCGCTTCAACTGGGTAGCGATCGGTTCCTACGTGGCAGGTGCCCTGGTCCAGCTCCCATTCTCGGCAACAGCGATCTACACCGGGCCCGTCGCGGCGACCATGGGCGGCGTGGACCTCTCCTGGATTATCGGCCTCGTCGTGGTTGCTCCGCTCTACTATGTCGCGGCACGCACCTTCCGGAAGAAGGCCGCGGCCGCACCCCTTCAGGCCCGCGCACTCGCAAGCGATTTGGTCTGACACACCGCGGGCCCAGGCCCGCACTCCCCATACCGACGCCGCGACCGGCGCCAGAAAACAAAGGCAAAAATCATGACACTCATTGACACCGAACAGTTCACCGTCCGCCGCGTCAGCGAAGACAACAACTCCCCTGCGGCCCACAACGTCCCAGGCATCTTGCCACTGCCTCTGCCTCCCGGCGGGCACTTCATTGGCGGATCGTTTGTTCCGGGCTCTTCCACCCACTTCATCGATGTCGTTGACCCCACCACTGAACAGGTCATCGCCTCCGTAAAGGCCGGCACAGCCGCCGACGTCGACGTTGCTGTTGAAGCAGCCGTGGCGGCGCAGAAATCCTGGGGCGCCACCACACCGAAGGAGCGGTCCGAGGTCCTGAACCTGATCGCCAACATCATTGACGCCAATCGTGAAGCCTTCGAAATCATCGAGTCCGCCAACACCGGCAAGCCGCGAACCGTTGCGGAGGACGATGTCTCCAGCACCATTGACACTTTCCGTTTCATGGCCGGAGCGTCCCGCACGCTGACGTCCATGGCTGGCGGCGACTATGCAACCGGGCACACCTCGGTGATCCTCAGGGAGCCCGTGGGCGTGGTCGGCGTCATCACCCCGTGGAACTACCCGCTCCTGATGGCTGCCTGGAAGATCGCGCCCATCCTGGCCGCCGGAAACAGCATCGTCCTCAAGCCGTCCGAGCAGACGCCGCTCTCGACCCTCAAGCTTGCAGAGCTTCTGGCCGGACGCATTCCGGACGGAATCCTCAATGTCGTGACGGGACAGGGCCGGACCGTCGGACAGCGGATTTCCGAACACCCTGACGTTGCCCTCGTCGCCTTGACGGGGAGCGTTGTCAGCGGACAGGCCGTCGCTGAAACCGCGGCCAAGTCGGTCAAACGCGTCCATCTGGAACTCGGCGGCAAGGCTCCGGTTGTTGTCTTTCCTGACGCCGACCTCCGCGCGGCCGCCGCTGGGGTGCGCAATGCCGGCTACTGGAATGCCGGCCAGGACTGTGGCGCCGCATGCCGCGTACTTGTGCACGAGTCGGTGGCTGCCGAGTTCACGGAACACCTGGTGCGCGAAGTCAGCACCCTGGTGGTCGGGGCTCCAGGGGCAGGGGACGACGTGGAAATCGGACCCATGATTTCCCGCCCACACTTCGAACGCGTCAAGGAATCGCTGGTCGAGGCAAAAGCTGCTGGCCTGCACATGGCCGTCGGCGGTTCTGCGTTGGAAGGCCCGGGTTACTTCATCGAACCCACGGTCATCAGCAACGTCCCGGCCGGGGCGCATGTTGCCACCCACGAGATCTTTGGGCCAGTGGTCACGGTCGAGACTTTCAGTTCCACCGAAGAGGCCATCACACGGGCGAATGAGAGCCCTTATGGACTATCTGCCTCGGTGTGGACACGGGATTCAAGCCTCTCGTTGAGCGTCCCAAAGCAACTCGACTTCGGCACCGTCTGGGTCAATTCGCACTTGGTGTTGGCTTGCGAGGTACCGTGGGGCGGATTCAAGGGATCCGGCTACGGCAGGGACCTCTCGCTTTACGCCCTGGACGATTACTCCCGCACCAAGCACGTCATGATCAACCACGGCGCATGAGCGTTCAAACAAGCAACGGAGCTTAGCAATGACCACCGCGGACCTTCCCCACACATCATCCTCGGCACGCGCAGCCACCCCGCCGGCCCCTTTCGGAACAGACGTCACCTGGACCAACTGGGGCGGGAACCAGAGCGCCACGCCAGCCTTCACCGTCCGGCCGAGGACTGAACAAGAAGCGCTCGACGCCGTTCGTTTCGCGATCCGCGAAGGCTTGCCCGTGCGGGCGGTCGGCTCGGGGCATTCGTCCTCGCCACTGGTTCAGACGGGGGGCGTCCTGATGGACATGTCCGCACTATCGGGGATCACCGGAAGCGACCCTGTCCGGCGTCGTGCCAGAGCCCTTGCCGGCACCACCATCAATGCCTTCGGCGATCCGTTGTGGGAGCAAGGCCTCGCGCTGGCCAACCAAGGCGACATTGATAAGCAGCAGATCGCGGGGGCACTCTCAACCAGCACCCACGGCTCCGGGAAGGATCTGGGGAGCTTCTCGTCAAGCCTCCGTTGGGTGAAGCTGATCAATGGTTACGGCGAGATCGTCGAAATCGGCGAGGGGCAGCTCCGCGAACTCAAGGCCGCTCAGGTAGCTTTGGGTACGCTCGGGATCTTCCTCGAGGTGGAGTTGGCGGTTGAGGACCGCTACTACCTGCAAGAACAAATCACGTACCCCACTTGGGCCGAGACCACCGCAACGTGGCAGTCCGACATCGACGCGAACAGGCATTACTCGTTCCTCTGGTGCCCGGAAGAAGGCTCGTGCGAGCTCCTGGACCTCCCTGGAGCGCCAGGCCTGAGCATGGCAAACCGCAGCTACACCAAGCGGTACAACATCGCGCAGATCCAGGACGAGCAAATTTCGGGTACGGAAGGTGCCCGGCTGGACCGTTCGTACCGTATTTACCCGGGCGGATTCACCACGCCGTTCCATGAACTCGAGTACTTTGTGCCGAGCGACGTTGGACTGGCCGCTGTCGAGGCCGTCCAGGACCTGATCCGAACCAAGCACTCTGACCAGAAATACCCCGTGGAGGTTCGCTGGGTGAAGGCCGACGAGGGCTACATGTCCCAGTTCCAGGGACGCGACACCACCGTCATCACCCTGACTACCGAACCCGGGACCGACTACTGGCAGTTCTTCCGTGATGCCGATGCGGTGCTGCAGGAATTCGAGCCACGTGCACACTGGGGAAAGATCCATTTCATGACCAGGAGCCGTTTGGAACGCCTCTACCCGGAGTTGGACACCTTTATCCAAGTACGGAGGGAGTTCGATCCGCGCGGAATATTCCTCAACGACCACACCCGTGCCCTTCTAGGCTGACCGAGCGAAATTGGGTCCGATACACCCGTTTGAAACTTTGGAATGGTAGTTTGATCTCTGATTTAGCCAGAGACTCGTACCCACCGGAGGATATTCCATGCTCAAAGGTTTCAAGGACTTCGTTCTTCGCGGCAACATCATCGAACTGTCCATTGCCGTCGTCATCGGCACCGCGTTCACAGCCTTGGTGGCGGCTTTCACCACCAACATCGTCAACCCGGTCATCGCCGCCGCCGGCGGGGTCAACGCCGAGGGCCTGGGCTTTTCGATCTGGCCGGACAACGCGAAGACATTCGTCAACTTCGGCGCCGTCATCACGGCGTTCGTAACCTTCCTGATCACGGCCGCCGTGGTGTACTTCATCTTCGTGGCGCCCATGAACAAGATCAACGAACTGACCAAGCGCCGCGCCTCCATCGAAGAACCGGAGGACGAACCGCTGCCGGCCGACACCGCCCTGCTTGTTGAAATCCGCGACCTCCTGACCGAGCTCGCCGCCGCGAACAAGAGCAACGAGAACGCCCGCTAATTTTCGGGCGCTACGGCCAGTTCGGCGCGTCCGGTCGGCGCCGAACTGGCCCACATGGGTGCTGCCCAAGATCGTGACGCAGACGCAACCCACCTGAAACAGGGCTCGGGCACGATAGTGCCATGAAGCCGAACACGAGGACTTCCGCTACAGCCGAGCTCTCCTGCGAAGTGTGTGGCCAGATGCCCGAGGCTCCGAAGGCCCGGGTCACCGTGGCCCAAATCGCCGTGATGCTGCCCATCGAACTTCTCGTGCACGCCGCCGTGGTTGAAACGCAACTTCCTTACCTGGCCAAGGTGCTCCTCCTGACGGTGACCGCGACGGTCCTGGTCATCTGGGTCGCCGAGCCCTCCGCGGCCAGGATTCTGCGGCGCTGGATCCACGCGCCGGCCCTCCGCCACCGCAGGAAGCTCCATTCGGCCCCGGCGCTTTGGCGGGCGAGGACCGTGCTCCGTGACCGGCCGGGGTCCCTCCAACGCATCACCCAATCGCTCGCTCGGACTGACATCAACATCCTCAGCATCCATGTCCACCCCGTGGATGGCGCCGTCCTGGACGAATTCGTGTTGTCCGCCCCGGGCCACCTCGGCGAGCAGGAGCTGCTGAGAGCGCTCGACGACGGCGGCGGCCGGGATTCGCACGTGTGGCCTACCACGGCACTCGCTATGGCGGACGGCCAGACCAAGGCCCTGAGCCTGGCTGCCCGGATCGCCGACAACCCCGACGAACTGCCGCTGGCGGTTGCGGAACTCCTCTCGGCGAAAATCGTCACCCAGGAACCTGTTGGGTCGGCCGCTGAGGCGGGCGCCGCCGTCGGGCCCTCCACGACGCTCCTCAAGATTCCGACCGCCTGGCACGGACCGCTCCTGTTCTCCCGGCCGGGCGAGCCGTTCACGCCGGCGGAATCGGCACGCGCACATCGGCTCGCCGAGTTGGCGGAAATCCTGGCGCACACCCGGAGCGCCGACGCCAAAGACCGGGACTAAACGCGGCCGACAACTGGAAGGTGGTGGCGGGATGAGCGCCATGGAGATGAGGGAGCTGGATTCCGCAGGGGTGTCCGTTCCCGGCCAGCACGGCGCCGAGGCGGTGGCCACGAGCCGGGATCCCCACCACTGGGGCCGGGCGATGGCCGTTGCCATCAGCAAACTCGCGGACCAGTTGGCAAGCGAGGACGGGCATGAAGCCCTCGTAGGCCGGGATCTATGGCTCCGCATCACGACGGATCCGGACGGCGTACGCATCACGGTCTGGTGTTTCCCGGAGGAGTAGCGAGGACCCAGGGGCACCCGGATTTCGCATCGTGAACCCGAGGCAGGTGCCGGCAATTTCCGCAGGTACAGTTTGTCGGGTGACTACGAAGATTGATCTTGAGCGTGCTGCCAATACCCTCCGGACGTGGGCATTGGATGAAGACCTGAAGCAACGTGTCATGTCCACCCCGGCCTTGGCGACAATGGCTTCACGCGTGGCAAGGCGATACTCGGCCGGGGACTCCGCGACTGACGCCATCGAGGTAGCTGCGGCGGCGGTGGCCCGCGGGCATGCCGCGAGTATCGAATACGCCGGCGAGAGCGTGCGCAACGCCGAGCTCGCACGCTCGGAAGCAGGGGTGTTCCTTGAGCTGGGCGCTGCCCTCGGGAAGAGCGGCGTACCGAGCACCATCTCTTTTGATCTGTCCCACCTCGGCGCTCTCGTGGACCGCGATCTGGCCCTCCACCATGTACGCCAGCTTGCCGCGATCACTGAACCGTACGGAACGGGGCTGATGATCTCAGCCGAAGGTTCGGATCGGACCGATTTGGTCCTCGACCTGTACGAAGAGCTCGCGGCCGAGATCCCCCGCGTCGGCATCACGCTCCAAGCCCGCCTGCACCGCACCCCCGGAGACCTCGAGCGGGTCCTTCGTTACCCGGGTACGGTCCGGCTGGTCAAAGGCGCGTTCCTTGAACCCGAGTCCGTCGCCTACCCTCGCAACAGCGTCGAACTCACTGCCGCCTACCTCGACCTGGCGAGCCAGCTCATCCTCTCCGGCCACTCACTCTCGCTCGCGACACACGACGACGAACTCGTCAACACGCTCATCGCCAGGCACGGCGAGGCACTGAAGACCGACGCGATTGAATTCGAGATGCTCCTCGGGCTGGGGACCGATCTACTGGACCGGCTCCACAGGGACGGCTACAGGACGCGCGAGTACGTCATCTTCGGTGGCGAGTGGTGGCTGTACGTCCTCAACCGCATCGCGGAACATCCCGAGCGGGCGCTGACCGCTCTCGCCGACCTCAACCCGAGCTAGGCCCTCCCAATCCTGGGCGCCTCTCGACGCCCTAAACGCCTCGTGACCCGGGATATCCCTATCGACACCGGTATTCCCGCGTCGCCAGACTTTCTCCTCGTCGCTTAACCAGTTGCGCGTCGTGGGGTCTGGAGCGCGTCGTGGGGTAGACAGCGCGTCGTGGGGTAGACAGCGTGTCGGCAGGCAGGAACGCGCGCGAACACCCCGGTATCCCATGCCCCACCCGGGCAAGCCTAGGGATCGTGTCGGTATCCCATTCCCTGCGCCGCTCGGGTGAGTGAGCCTACATTCCGCCATACTTCACGCCCGGTCACATTCTGTTTCTTCGCTTTGTATACCAAAACTCTTGACAGTGCGCCGGGTCACATCTAATTTTGATTTTGGGATCCCAAAGCGGGATCCCAAATGGACCCAACGAACCGGCAGCGTCCCTCCTCCCAGAAAGAGGACCGGCCGCTACAGTTGCCGCCGGCGCGAGTCCGGCTGCCGCGGCAACCCGCACCCAGCTCAACAAGTCAAGACTTTCCCCGCTCCTCAAACTCCCCCTGAAGGAGAAACTGTGTCTCTCCAAAACACCGAAACAGAAGCGCATGCCGTCGAAGGAAAAGCAGAAGAAAAGGACGGCGTGCAGCGACGCACGAGCGTCCGTTGGAGGCTCTTCGTCCTGCTGCTGATCCTGGTAGCCGTCAACTACATCGACCGCGGCTCCATTTCCGTGGCATTGCCCATCATCCAAAAGGAATTCAACCTCGCACCGGAGCTCGTCGGGCTCCTGCTTTCGGCATTCTTCTGGACCTATGCCCTCATGCAGATCCCGGTCGGCTTGCTCATCGACAAGTTCGGCCCCCGCAAGGTCGTCACGGCGTCGTGCATCGGCTGGGGTGCCGCAACGGCAGCATCCGGCCTGGCCGGCGGCTTCCTCAGCATGTTCATCGCCCGCCTGGGGATCGGCGTCGCTGAAGCGGGCGTCATGCCGGCCGGCGGCAAGCTCAACGCCATCTGGATGCACAAGAAGGAACGCGGCCGCGGCGCCACGATCCTCGACGCAGGCGCCCCGCTCGGCGCCGGCCTGGGCGGCATCCTCATCACCTGGCTCATCGCCTCAACCGGCAGCTGGCGCTACTCGTTCATCATCGCCGGCGCGGCCACCGTCCTCATGGGCCTGGCGGTCTGGTGGTACGTCCGGGACAATCCGCGCAACCACAAAGCCGTCAACGCTGCCGAGGCCGACTACATCGAGGCCTCCCACGCCGAGGAGGACGCCGAGGCCACGAAGGACGGCGTCCAGGGCAAGCGCGCACTTCTCCCCTACCTGAAGTTCCGCTCTTTCTGGGCCATGTGCTTTGGCTGGCTCGGATTCAACGGCGTGTTCTACGGGCTGCTGACGTGGGGCCCCCTCTACCTGGCCCAGGCCAAGCACTTCAACCTGAACACCATCGGCTGGTCCACCTTCGTGATCTTCGGTGCAGGCTTCGTCGGCGAAATCCTCGGCGGCGCCATCGCTGACAAGTGGCGCGCAGCCGGCGCCTCGGCCAACCTGGTCATGCGCACGCTGCTGGGCATCTCCAGCGTCGTGGTGGTCGGCGGCCTGGTTGGCGTGACGGTCGTCGCAGACCCGATCACCGCCGTCGTGCTCCTCTCGGTGGTCCTGTTCTTCCTGCGCTGGGTGGGCCTCTTCTGGTCCATCCCGGCCATCCTCGGCGGCCGCACCAACGCTGGCGTCCTGGGCGGTGCCATGAACTTCAGTGGCAACATCGCAGGGTTCGTCACCCCGATTGTGGTAGGCCTGATTGTCGGGGCCACCGGCTCCTACACCTGGGCACTGCTGTACTTTGTAGGATCCGCCGTGATCATGGGCGTCTCCGTCCTGACCCTGAACTACAACAAACGGCTTCCGGTCTAACTCGCCTGACCGGGCCGGCCGTGCGGTCCTGAACCGCCGCACGGCCGGACGCCTCCGGGTTGCCGGGCGCAAGGACCCAAAAGAACACGAATGGAGCAAAGATGCTGATTGCAGAAGAAACCCCCACCACGGACCGTCCCCTCCGGGAATCCGTGCGGGACGCCATCCGTTCGCGAATCTTCGAGGGTCACTACGCGCCCGGCACCCGGCTGGTGGAGAGGGACCTCGCAGCCGAATTCAACGTGTCGCGACTCCCCATCCGCGAAGCCCTCCGCATGCTGCGGCAGGAAGGCCTCATCCAGGACCGGGCCTCCCGCGGTTCCGAAGTGGCAGGCTTGAGCCCCAAAGACGTCGAGGACCTCTTCGACGTCCGCCAGTCACTCGAAGTCCTCGCCTGCCGCCTGGCAGCGGCCCGCGCCACGGACAAGGACCTCAAGCACCTGGCCGGGCTCCTCGATGAAGCCGATCGCTTCCTTGCGAAAGGCTCAATCCTCGAGGCGCACCGCGCCAACAGTGAATTCCACGATGCCATCACGGCCATCGCCAACAACGATTTTCTCCGCACCGCGTTGGAACCGCTCCAAGGCCGTATGCACTGGCTTTTCCGCCACGTGGACGACCTGCCGGAACTGATCCAGGAGCACCGCGATCTCTACGCCGCCATCGCCAGCGGCGATGCGGAGCGCGCCGCTACCCAATCGGCGTCGCACATTGGAAAGTACCGCGAGCAGTTCCCCCAGAACGAGCCCGCCACAGAACTCAAGCTGCAAGGCAAACGACCATGAAATTGCTAGTCATCAATCCCAACATCAGCGCGGATGTCACCGCGCTGATCGACGCCGAAGCCCGCCGCTCGGCGGGGGCTGACACCGAGCTGATCGTCCGGACCGCCGGACATGGCGTCGAATACATCGAGACCCGCTTCGAAGCCCTCATCGCAGCCGGGGCCGTCGCCGAAATCATCGCCGAGCACTGCGGGGGCGATCCGGCGGCGGACCGCATAGACGGTGTCGTCGTGGCCGCCTTCGGCGACCCCGGGATGCCCGCCCTCAAGGAGCTCACCGACGTGCCCGTCATCGGGATCACGGAAGCCGCCCTCTGCGCCGCGGCCCTGCAGGGCCAACGCTTCTCCATCATCGCCATTTCGGACCGCATCACCGCTTGGTACCGGGACTGCGTGGAGCATTTCGGGCTCGGCAGCCGGCTTGCTTCAATCCGTTCCATCAACCAGAGCCTCAACGGCATCGGCACGGTGCAACAGGATTTCAAGGAAACCCTCCTGGCGCTGAGCCGCCAGGCGGTCGCGGAGGACGGCGCCGACGTCGTCATTCTGGCAGGTGCCCCGCTTGCGGGACTCGCACGCGAGCTTGAAGGACAGATCCCCGTGCCCGTGGTGGACGGGATCTCCGCCGGGATCCGCATGACCGAAGCGGTTGTGGCGCTGCAATCCGGTTTCCACCGCCAAGGCGCTTTTGCCCCGCCGCCCGTCAAGCACCGCCGGGGGTTGTCCGAAACCCTCGACGCCGCCCTGACCGCCATCCAGTCCGCCGCCAGCACCTCAGTTACCGCCAATGCTGTCGCAGCGGCCGTTCCAGCCGGAAAGTAGGGATCACCGTGAACATCCCCGATCTCGTCATCGCCCACGGCACCGTAGTCAACAGCTTTGGCCGGCAGGCCGCACACGTCGTGGTCGACGACGGCCGCATCACCCAGCTCATCGACGCCACAGAACCGGTCCCCGCAGCCGCGCGTACCATCGACGCGTCCGGTAAGTTGGTCATCCCCGGCGGTGTGGACGGCCATTGCCATGTGGCCCAGGTGACCGGGCGCTTCCGCACCCTCGACGACTACCGCACCACCTCAACCGCAGCCCTGTGGGGCGGCACCACAACCATCATCGACTTTGGTATTCCGCGTGACGCCCAGGAATCCCCGCTGGACGCCGTCCTGAACAAGAAGCGCTTGGCCGCCGAATCCCGCTGCGACGTCGCGCTGCACGGCTCCGTGGTCAGTTGGGACGAGACCGTGCCCTGGCAGCTGGAGCAACTCGCCGCCGAGGGCATCCGTTCGGTGAAGATGTACACCACCAACCGCGGTTCCACCATGGCCGACGGCGACACCATCCTGAAAGTCATGCGCGAAATGGTGCGTCTGGACGGACTCACATACATCCACGCGGAGCACGATCCCATCATCGCCGACTGCACCGAACAGCACGCCGCGGACGGCCGGATCGGCATTGAGCACTTGCATTCCACTCGGCCCGAGCTCGCCGAGGAAACTTCCGTCAAAGAGACCCTCGCCATGGCGGAGTACACGGGAGCGCCGGTCTACTTTGTGCATCAGTCGACGCCCGGCGCGGTGGATCTGGTCGCTGAGGCCCGCGAACGCGGCCAGGAGGCCTACTCCGAGACGTGCCCGCACTACTTGACGCTGGATGACACCGTCTACGGCTCAAAATTCCCCGAGTGGTATGCCTGCTGCCCGCCCATGCGCAGTGCTGAAACCGTCGCCGCGCTGAAGGAACGTCTCGCGGCCGGAGCAATCCACACGGTGTCCTCGGACCACTCCTGCTACGACCTCTCACAAAAGCGCGAGCGCACCGACGATGTCCGCTTCATGCCGCACGGGCTGCCCGGCGTCGAGACCCGAATGCCCGTCACGTTCACCGCGATGGCGCCCAACAGCACAGTGGAGGACTTCGTCGAGGTCTTCTCGGCCGGTCCCGCGCGGATCAACGCCGTGCCCGGCAAGGGCACCATCGCGGCAGGGTTCGACGCCGATCTGGTCATCTTTGATCCCGCCGAAGAACGCGAGGTCGACGGCGGCGCGCTCCACATGGGAACCGACTTCTCGCCTTTCGAGGGGAAGACGCTGAACGGCTGGCCCGCCGTCGTCGTCTCCGCCGGACGCGTGGTGGTCGACGACGGCGGTTTCCACGATCCCGGCCCCGTGGGCCGTTTCGTTGCCCGAAACGGCTTCGCCGCACACCGCGACGCCCAGTCCGCTCGAAAATCGCCGTCCGTTCCTGCCACCGTTTCTGCTTAGGAGAACCATGCCTTCCGAACACCGCCCCACCCGCATTGGCATGATCGTGCCGTCGTCCAACACCTGCCTTGAGCCGCAGAGCTACCGGATTCTGGGTGACCGCGAGGACGTCACCATCCACTTCACGCGCATTCCGGTCACGCGCATTGCACTGGATGATTCCTCGGACAAACAATTTGATTCGGCCGTGATGAGGGAGACCGCGGCATTGCTCGCGACGGCGGACGTGGACGTCATCGCGTGGAACGGAACCTCGGGCTCCTGGCTCGGTGCCGCGCATGACGAGGCCGTGGTCCGGGAAATAATGGAGGCCACCGGGATCCCGGCCACGACCTCCACGTTGGCCTACCTTGAGGCCTTCAAGACGTTCGGCACGGAAAGGATCGGCATGTTCACGCCCTATACCGGGGACGTGAACCAAGCCGTCATCGAGTCATATGAGCGCGAAGGAATCAAAACGGTGGACCACCGCCACATGGATCTCAGCAACAACGAATCCTTCGCCCGGGTCACGGACGCGGAAATGCTGCCCGGGTCCTTGGAACTTGCCGCCTCGAACCCGGACGCGCTCATTTACTTGTGCACGAACCTTTACGGCGCCAACATCACCGCGGAAGTGGAGGAAACCACCGGGGTGCCGGTGCTGGATTCCGTAGCGGTGACGCTGTGGCATTGCCTCAAGCTTGCCGGAGCGCCGTTACTGTCTCCCAAGTGGGGCCGGCTGCTTGCAGAACTGCCCTAGGAATAGTGCCCTAACGTCACAGGGGATGGATGTTCTCCGCCTGGGGGCCTTTCGGGCCCTGCACGACGTCAAACTGGACCCGCTGATTCTCGTCCAGTGATCGGTACCCACTCGAGGCGATCGCCGAGTAGTGGGCAAAGACGTCCGCCGAACCGTCGTCGGGGGCAATGAAGCCGAAACCCTTCTCGGCGTTGAACCATTTGACAATACCTGTTGCCACGGCCGTGTTCCTTCTCTGAATCTGACTGACCACCGGTTTCAAACCCGATGCCCCCGAACGTATACGTCCGCTTCCTCAAACCTACGGTGCGGGGTTCGGGGGCGCAAGGATCTCCGGAGGGCAGGCCGCTGCTTTCTTTCCAGGTGTCCGAATCTTGAGGATTTCTTGCTCCTCTGTATGGCGGGATCTTGAAACTGGGGCGGCAAAGTGGTTGACGATTAGCGTCGTCGGCCATAAAGGAGAACACCAATGGGGTTGTTCCGGCGGCGGTTCGAGGCGGCAGCGCCAAAGATCCACGTCGACATCCTCGAAGACCACGCACTGCTCCGGGAGAGTCTGGCTTCTTGGCTTGAGGCCAACGCCACAACCGTGAAGGTGGTGGGCCGGTTCGGCTCCTGGGCCGAGCTCGCAGCCTCATTGGGACAGTTGTCAGATGTTGTCCTGTTGGACATCATCCTTGGTGACCGAATCCCGTTGCGCTCCAAAATCCAGGCCATTCTCTCTACCGGATCACAAGTGGTGGTGTGCAGTTGCCTCACGACGCCACTGGTGATCCGTCAAGCGTTCGACGCCGGCGCCATGGCCTACATACCCAAGACGGCGGGGGCCGAAGTACTCACCACAGCCGTGCTCGCCGCGGCGCGCGGCGAGCAGTTCGTCCTGCCCGAGCTTGCCGGCGTCTTTGACGTCCCGGGGCCGCGGATCCGCCTCACCCCGCGCGAACACGAAGCCGTCACGCTGTACTTGGGCGGCTCGGGCGGGACAATGGCCGATGTCGGCGCGAGCCTGGGGATCAGCGCCGACGGCGTGAAGAAGCTGCTCGTCTCGGTCCGCCGCAAAGCCCACGACGGACCGGAACCGCTCAGCCGGCCCGCGCTCCGGGAGCTTCTGATCGCCGATGGCTGGTTGCTTCCTGATCAGTGACGGCTGTGCCTCCCCGCGTGGCCAAGGCCGCTTCCTAGAATCGAACCATGACGATGCAGAGCCGTTCGAAAGTCGCGGTTGTGACGGGGGTCGGTCGACGGCGCTCGATCGGGGCGAGCCTCGCGGTCGGTTTGGCGCGCGACGGCTGGGATCTCGCCCTCAACTATTGGCGACCGTACGACGATCGCGTCGGACTGGAGGGCAATGCCGACGACCCCGAGTCCATCGCCAGCGAATGCCGCGCGTTGGGGGCCGCCGTCGAACTCGTCCCGGGCGTCTTGAGCGATCCAGAGGTGCCGGCTGAGCTCATCATCAGGGCTGCAGGCGCCCTTGGTCCGGTGACAGGTTTGGTCATGTCGCACTGCGAATCAGTGGACAGCTCGATCCTGACGACCGACCTTGAGAGCTGGGACCGCCACTTCGCAGTCAACGCCCGGGCGACTGGCTCCTCATCAAGTCGTTCGCGGAGCAACTAAGGGAACCCGCTGTCCCAGGCGCCGTCGGCGGCCGGATTGTCGCACTGACGAGCGATCACACTGCTCACAATCTGCCATATGGTGCAAGCAAGGGAGCCCTCGACCGGATCGTCACAGCAGCCGCCGTCGAGCTGGCAGACCGGGGCGTTCGTGCGAACGTGGTGAACCCGGGCCCGATCGACACCGGATGGATGGACGAAGCGACGCGCAGCCGGTGCATCGGCGCGACGCCCGCCGGTCGGCTCGGCACGGCCGAGGACACGGCAGACCTGGTGAGATTCCTGTTTTCCGGCCAGGGCTCGTGGATGAATGGCCAGATTCTTTACAGCAACGGGGGCTTCAAGGTCGGCTGAGCGGGGGTCCTTGCTGCTAGGCGATGACGTCTCGGGATGAGACCACCCGGGCAAAACCGTCTCCAAGGGCTGCGACGAATGCTGAGTGAACCATCTCGCCCGGGACCCGGACCCCGCCAAACTCAAGATCCGGGGCGGCGCATGCGTCATGGACCAGAACAACGTCGAACCCCTGTTCCGCGGCTGCCCGAACACTGGAGTCCACGCACATGCTTGTCATCATTCCGACCACCACCAGCTCACTTGCTTCTAGCCGCTTGAGCACGGCGCCAAGTTCAGTGCCAATAAAGGCATTTGGCGACGCCTTGGTGATCACAACTTCCTCTGGGAGCGGGCGCACCGCGTTGTGGATCTCGACGCCGGCGGTCCCCGGTCGCATGAAGCTCGCCTCCCGTTCGTCCCACACATGCTGGACGTGCACCACTGGCTCGCCGCTCTGCCGGAAGATCTCAATAACAGATGCGGCAGCGGCAACCGCCATATCTGAACCGGCAAGAGGGTATGCGCCTCCGGGAAAGTAGTCGTTTTGAACGTCGATAACAAGGAGTACGCGACTCACGCAAATTCCATCCTGTTGTTGTAGTGCATAATCATGAAAGAGAATGCCATTCGCTTTCATGATTATGCCCGATCCGCACCAAAGTTGCTGCGGCCCACACTAAACCCGGCCCCGGGCCGGATCCGATGGAGGAACACCATGTCACGCATTACCACCGGCCAAAGCAGGGTCACCGTTGACAACTGGCAGGAGCCAGCGAATCTGCCGTGGTCCTTCCTTCACATGGATGAGCTGTTCGCGAACGCCGCGATTCGCGCCGTGGCCAAGGACTCTGCCAGCCCACTGCAGCGGGCGATGCCTGAGGATCCCCTCGGGCTCCGGGGCGTGGTTGTCCGCCTGCCGGACGGCTCGGACAGAACCGTCGAGGAAGTCCTGGCGGCCACCAGCACTGATGCCTGGATGGTCCTGCACGGCAATGAAGTTCTCGTCGAGGAGTACTTCGGGGCGATGAGCCACGATACCAGGCACCTGCTGATGTCCGTCAGCAAATCCATCGTTTCCTCGGTGCTCGGCGTCCTAGTGGCGCAAGGGAAAATCGACACCGCCCAGCCGATAGAGCACTATGTTCCCGAGCTCCGCGCCAGCGGCTACGGCGGCGCCACAGTGCGGGACATTTTGGACATGCGCAGTGGCATCAAGTTCTCGGAGGAATACCTCGACGCCAGCTCCGAGGTCCGGAAGCTGGACGAGGCCGTGGGCTGGGCGCCCCGTAACGGCGGAGCAGGCACGCTCAAGGAGTTCCTGCTGACCTTGGAACAGGTCCGTGAACACGGCGGCCATTTCGAATACCGCAGTTGCGAGACGGATGTGCTCGGTTGGCTTTGCGAAGCCGCGAGCGGGAAGCAGTTCGCAGAACTCGCCTCTGAGGTCCTCTGGTCCCGGATGGGTGCCCGCCACGACGCCTTCATCTCCCTCGATGCGGCCGGTACGGGCATGTTCGACGGCGGCATCTGCGCCACGCTTGGGGACATGGTCCTGTTCGGAGCCATGATCCGCGACGGCGGGGTCTCACTGAACGATGAGCGGATCCTCGAGTCTGACTGGGTTGACGACATCTTCACCGGCGGCCCCGATTCCGCAACGGCCTTCGCGGCTGGCGATCATGCGGAAGGGATGCCGGGAGGCAAGTACCGCAGCCAGTTCTGGTTCCTCTCGGACGATGCGGATACGGCATACTGCCTCGGCATCCACGGGCAGATGGTCTACATCAACCGGAGGTCAGGGGTAGTGGGGGTCAAATTCTCTTCAACAGCGCTGCCGGTTGATCCTGCTGCGGGCCCTGCAGCCGCCGCGATGTTCGAGGCGATCAGCCGCCGGCTGACACCCTGAGCGGGCACTGACGGACCGCCACCCCCGCCCTCGACGGGACAGGGGTGGCGGTCTGCGGCGGCTAGGCAGTCCTCGGCCTAGAGGAGCCCGACCTTCGTCATCAGCTCGGTGACCTTCTCGCTGTTGAGCTTGGCGGGGTCCACCGAAGGTGCCTGGAGGTCCTTGAGCGGCACAAGCTTGGAGTTGGCCGGCACGTCGGAGCCAACGGTGTACTCAAAGGAGTCGCCGTTCTGGAGAACCTGCTGACCCGCTTTGCCCGTGATGAACTTCAGGAACTCCTGGGCTTGGGCCTGCTTCTTGCTGGACGCCAGAACAGCGCCGCCGGAGACGCTGACGAACGCACCCGGGTCCTGGTTCTTGAAGTAGTGGAGATCAACGTTCTTGCTGTTTTCGCCGGTCTGGGCCTGGTCCACGAAGGAGTAGTAGTGGTACAAAACTCCCGCGTCGACCTCGCCGGCGTTCACCGCTGCGAGCACCGGAGTGTCGTCCTTGTAAGACTTGAAGTTGGTTTTGGCCGCCTCCAGCCATTTCTGGGTGGCATCTTCTCCCTTGAGCGCAAGCATCGCGCTGACAATGGCCTGGAAATCAGCTCCTCCCGTGGACGCGCCGATGCGTCCCTTCCACGAAGGGTCCGCGAGGTCCATCAAGGACTTGGGAAGCTGGCCCGCGCTGAGCTTGGTCTTGTTGTAGGCCAGCACGGTGGAGCGGGCCGCGATGCCCGTCCAGTCGCCGGTAGAGGGACGGTACTGCGCAGGGACCTGGCTGAGGGTTGCCTGGTCCACCGGTGCGAGCAAGCCGGCACTCGCGATGCGGACCATGGCCGGGGAGTTTTCCGTGAGGAAGACGTCCGCCGGGGAGTTCTTGCCTTCCTCACTGAGCTGGTTGCTCATTTCAAGGTCATCACCGTTGCGGAGCGTAACTTTGATTCCCGTCTCCTTGGTGAAGGCGTCCACCCATGCGCCAGTAAGGTTTTCATGCTGCGCGTTGTATACGACGATGCCGTCGCCGCCGGATGCCGCGCCGGCCGTTGAACCACCGCTTGCGGTACCGCTTGGTGCGCCGCTACACGCAGAAAGTGCCAGCAGCGTGGCCGTGGCGGCGGCAAGGGCCGTAGCGGGTTTGATGCCGAATTTCATGGGGGGCCTTTCAGGGGTTCCGGCCGGGACCGGAATGGTTGGGGGTAGCCCTACCCTTCATGCAGAGCGGCCCGACGAGTCGGGGGAAACGGTCACGAGATAGGCAAGGCAATCCTTACTGTAATAACAACATGCCACTGTTGCGTAATTCTGAGCGGGCCGAGATCGACTGTTACGGCCGGGAACGCCGGGCGTTAAATCTGCTCCTGCTGGCGTAAGGAAACCATTAAGGAGCGACGACGGCCGCTCCGTTTGGTGGTCTGATGAAGACAGGACGCACCGCCTATTCGGGCTGACCCTTCGTAGGAGCTGAATTCACCATGAAACGCACCGCCCCCAGCAAAGGAACGGCACACGATAACGAGCTTGCCGGCGCGGATCCGGAAGACTACGTCGTTGTCGATGAGCTCGGTGATTTCACGTACTATCCGTCCAAAACTGCCATGCTCGAAGACCTTGAGTACGTTGACGAAGCAGCCAGCATTCTTGACCGGGCGGGCAACAACTTCCACTTGACTTTGGAGGAGGGCCGGAAACTGACCCTGGGGTCCTCGTTCGGCCGAGTCGAATTCACGTGGCTCCGCCAGACCTGGATCAACGATCGACGCCGCGAACCGAAAGCGCATCGATTGCTCCGTCTCTACCCCACAACGCTCGATGCCCTTCTGGCTGGAATATTTGAAACCCTGAGCCTGGAACTCGCCAGCAGCGCCACCGGTTCGCCCTGGGTATTGGATGTATCGGGAGAAGAGGCCCGCCCCGCAACGCTCAGGGACGTCGATGGCCTCCTCGCGCGGCTGGATCATCTTGAACGAGTGACTGTGCGAGACCCCTTCGGACACGAATACCGGCCGATCCGTCATACAACACACCGCCTCCATGCTCCTGGCGCTGGGGCGATCTACTACGTAGAGATTGAACCCCACGCCGGAGAGGCCGGGCATCCGGACGCTTCTCGCAGTTTGCCGTGAGTTGCTGGCGAATTTCCTCTGTTGCGTGCAAGGATGACCCATACGATCGCACCGGTCCAAATTTTGGGGGAACCATGACCGAGAGCACCAACCTGCCGGAAAACACCCAGCCCGGCAGCAACGAATACGGCGCATCACAGCGTCCCGAGCCTGAGTTCGGAATGAGCTGCCCGAATGCCCCCGGCCCGCAGATTCCCCCTTGGCATCCGGAAGCCAACCAGACTCAGGCAACAGTGTGGCCGCCCGCTCGCCCGATTCGAACCGCCGAGAACGTGGGCCGAGGCGCCCTGTTCGCCCTCCCGGCCCTCCCGATCGGCGTCGTTCTGTGGCTCGTCATCTGGAATTTTGGCTGGATGTCCTCGCTCGTCACCTTCGCCGCTGCCGCGATGGCGGCCCGTTTCTATGTGATGGGAGCTGGCGGGCTGAGCCGAAAGGGTGTGTGGGTGATAGCGGCTATCACCGCTGCCACCGCGCTTTTGTCTTTCGTCGCTGGAGTCTGGCTGGACGCCGCCAAGTACATCAATAGCCAGCCCTTGTCCTTGATCACCAGCTCCGAGCCGTGGGACCTGATGAACTACAACCTGGCGAACAACCCGGATTTCGTGAAGAGTTACATGGGCGATTTCCTGATGGCGCTGCTATTCGGCGCCTTGGGTTGCTTCTTCACGCTCCGCCGCATGTTCGCCGCCACCAGGAACTCCTAAGACTCACCGGGAAGCGGCGGCTGCGAACCAAGTCCGCGGCCGCCGCTCGCGTTAAGAGCTAGGGCACGACCGCGACCACGTCCATGCCGGCGGCCTCAGCCGTTAGTGAGGGTGATGTCGTCGAGGTACATCCAGGTGTCGTCGGCGGGGGTGGAGCCGTCGAGGTGGACGTTGAACCAGAGGGTGATGGTCTGGCCTTTGTAGGCGGTGAGGTCGGCGGTGAACTGGGTCCAGGTGCCGTTGTTGTTGCAGAGTTTGAGCAGGCTGGCCAGGGTGGTGCCGCTGGTGCTGCGGACCTGGGCTTCCATCCAGTCGTACGGGCAGGCATTGCCGGTGCAGGGGTCTTCCGCGCTGTGGGGCTGGTACCAGAAGGACAGGGTGGTGGTCCCGGTGGCGGGGACGGTGATGGTCTGGGACAGGCTGCTGTCACCGAGCGGCTCGGTCCCCGACGCGAGGCCCAGGAGCGCGGAGCCGGTGCCGGTGTGGGCGGTGGTGGAGGCCGCGGGTGCCCTGACCCCGCCGGTGGTCCAGGCGGTGAGCCCGGATTCGAAGCCGCCGTTGGTGATCGTCGAGGTGGTTGTTCCGGTCGGGGTCACAGCTGCCGAGGCGGCCGATGCCGGGGAGGTGCCGACGGCGTTGGTCGCGGTGACGGTGAAGGTGTAGGCGGTGCCGTTGGCCAGCCCGGTGACGTTGGTGCTGGTGGCGGGCGGGTTGCCGGTGACGGTGACCGGGGCCAGGGTGGTGGTGCCGGCGTGCGGGGTGACGGCGTAGGAGGTGATGCCGGAGCCGCCGTTGGCCGGGGCGGTCCAGGACACCACCGCGGAGGCGTTCCCGGCCGTCGCGGTGACCCCGGTGGGGGCGGCGGGCGCTGTCGGGGTGGTCTGGGTGTTGGTGAGGGTGACGTCGTCGAGGTACATCCAGGTGTCGTCGGCCGGGTTGGCGCCGTCGAGGTGGACGTTGAACCAGAGCACGATGGTCTGGCCGTTGTAGGCGGAGAGGTTCGCGCTGAGCTGGGTCCAGGTGCCGGAGTTGCTGCTGAGTTTGAACAGGCTGGCCAGGGTGGTGCCGCTGGTGGTGCGGGCCTGGGCTTCCATCCAGTCGTAGCGGCAGGTGGTGCCGGTGCAGGTGTCGTCGGCGGTGTGCGGCTGGTACCAGAAGGACAGGGTGGAGGTCCCGGCGGCGGGCACGGTGATGGTCTGGGAGAGGTTGCTGTCCCCGAGGGGTTCGGCGCCGGAGGCCAGGCCCAGGAGCGCGGAGCCGGTGCCGGTGTGGGCGACGGTGGAGGCCACGGGCGCCCTGACCCCGCCGGTGGTCCAGGACGTGAGTCCGGATTCGAA